>NZ_JAGGQC010000008.1:0-443131 GCF_018613455.1 Bacillus sp. ISL-78 | reverse complement strand
TAAGGAGTTCGCATAGAAAAGGAATGATTACCTAGAAAACATTTACTGTAATGAACATGAAAACTGGACATGAAAGTCATTATGTCTTCATTTTATTTGCTTGTACAAATTTGGACGTTGATTTCCACTTCAGGCACTCGCTTTCCGCGGGCGATCCGGGAGCCTCCTCGGCGCCTTTGCGCCTGCGGGGTCTCCCCTGGACTCGCTTTTCCCGCAGGAGTCTCGTACCTTCCGTTCCAATCAACTTTGTCTTACCTTTTAGATAGAACCTTTTGCCTGGAGTCATTTTTGTTTTAAAATAGAAGTATTAAAACTTGAGGTGATGAGGATGCTTTCTAAACATGATTCTATTCAGCGAGATCAACTTGAAATGATTACTTTAGATCAACTGGTGCCACCGAACCATTTGGTTCGCAAAATAGAGGCTGCCATTGACTTCACTTTCATTTATGACTTGGTGAAAGATATGTATTCAGAGAGAGGACGCCCAAGTATAGATCCCATTATTTTAGTTAAACTGACTTTCATTCAATATACCTTCGGTATTCGTTCCATGCGTAAAACGATTGAAGAAGTTGAAACCAATATGGCTTACCGTTGGTTCTTAGGCTATGGTTTCCATGATAAAGTACCTCCTACTCCACATTCGGGAAAAATTATGAGCGACGCTTTAAAGATACAGACCTGTTTGAACAGATTTTCTATCGCATTTTAATGACAGCTGCTAATAAAAAGTTAATAAGTGCTGAACACGTTTTCGTGGATTCCACACATGTGAAGGCCAGTGCGAATAAGCGGAAATTTGAAAAGAAAATCGTTCGTAAAGAAACACGAGCGTATCAAGGACGTCTTCAAGAAGAAATCAATCAAGATCGTGAAAACCATGGAAAAAAGCCTTTTCCACCAGATAAATTTGATAAAGAAGAGACCAAAGAGATTAAAGAAAGTACAACGGATTCTGAGAGTGGCTACTATGTGAAAGATGAACGAACAAAACAGTTTGCCTATTCATTCCGCGCGGCCGCAGACCGTAACGGTTTTGTATTGGGAACGATTGTAACACCTGGAAATATACATGACAGCCAGATCTTAGAGCCACTAGTTGAACAAGTGATTGAGAAAGTTGGAAAACCGGAAGCCGTTGCCGCAGATGCAGCTTATAAAACACCAGCGATTACAAGCTACCTATTTAACAAAGAAATCATACCGGCTTTACCTTATATACGTCCTCGCACTAAAGAAGGATTTTTCCGCAAACAGGACTATGTATACGATGAACATTTTGATTGTTACCTTTGCCCTTCGGGCGAGCTATTAAAGTACTCAACAACAAATAAAGAGGGCTATCGCGAGTATAAATCCCCCAAACACATCTGTGCAACATGCTCATTTTTATCACGGTGTACAGAAAGCAAAGACGGTCAAAAAGTGGTGACACGGCATATCTGGCAAACACATGTGGAAGAAGCAGACCATCTGCGTCATCATCAAGATGTAAAACCTATATATGCGAAGCGTAAAGAAACGATTGAGCGTGTATTCGCCGATGCAAAAGAAAAGCATGGTATGCGTTGGACTACTTTAAGGGGACTTAAAAAATTGTCGATGCAGGCGATGCTTACTTTCGCTGCCATTAATTTAAAGAAGATGGCCAATTGGATGTGGCGAGGTCCAAAAATGGCCTAACATAGTGGCTCGAAGAGCCCAATCTCTTAACTCTAGGCAAAAATTTAAAGGGAATTTCAAAAGGGGTTCAGAATTTTTTTATTCCGAACCCCTTTTGTCTACAAACTGAAACCCTCTTATCAAAGAGGGTTTTTTATTGAATATAAGGATTAAGATTCCAAGGCTTCTTTACGCTTTCTTTTCCTTGATTCAGTTATAAGATCATAACCGAGATAAAGGATGATGGCTCCGCCTAACAATTTAACATATAACGGAATGTCCGCTACAAAGAAATAAATCATAGAGAATAATGTCCCTATAATGCATAACCAAAAAATTACATGTTTTAAAATCTTCAAAGTATTGACTCCTCACAAAAGATGAGATTAATTTCTAGTTCGCTCCACTTCAAGGGAGAATTAATTATCCGTACCATCATTCTAACATGTATTTCTTATATTAAAAGTGACTCATAATGCGAAATTATGAACATTTAAGCAACTTTTCTCAAAAGTAGGTCACGCCAAACAATTCCTGGAATACCTTTAAGCTATTTCTTGTTATTTTGCCATTTCATTACAACAAAAAAAGGAAAAATAAAACAAATAGGCATGAAATGAAGCGAGGGTATCCCAGCACTGCATTTCATGCATGTAGTTCACAAGACGTTCATTTTATTGGATTCTTCGACCATTTCTTCAGTTGGTTCCAAATGATCATGTTTATAATAAGCTATTTTCACTGGAACGAATGATAAGGCAACCGCAGCAATGAGACCCGGAATGGCGAAGGCAATAAAATTCAATTGGATGGGCAGCGAGATGGATAATAAAAATCCGCCGAGTATAGGCCCAAGCATACCGCCTATCCTTCCGATACCAGATGCCACCCCTAGTGCAGTCGATCTAATATTTGGCGGATAGTACTGGGAAACATAGGCTTGTACAAGGTTTTGGGCACCAATGGTACAGGCTCCTGCAATCGCTACCAATGTGTAAATCACAAATGAGCTTCCCCCCATTCCCAATAGCGTCAAACTTACAGCACCAAGCGCATACATCGGCACAAGCATTTTCTTGGAACCATAACGATCACAAAGTTTAGCGATGATAAGCGTGCCTACGATTGCGCCGCCTTGAAGGACGATCAAGAAACCTAAGCTTGAATTCAGAGCATACCCTGCCTCGATCATTAGCTTCGGAAGCCATGTATTCAACCCATATACCATCAACAAGCACATGAAAAAGGCGATCCAGAACATTAAAGTACTAAGAGCACGGGAATCCTTAAACAATCCAACAATCGGCATATCGGCTTCTGTTTTTTTCACTTCCACAAGTTCGTCCTTGATATCGAATTTACTTTCCGGACTTACCTTGGATAATATTCTGATCAGTTCTTCCTTTTTGTTAATTCTGATCAGATGGGTCGAAGCCTCTGGTAAACGTTTCATCATGAAGGGTAAAAATACCAAGGGTATTCCGGCAAACCAGAATATTGATTCCCAACCAAGTGTCGGCATAACCAGGATGCCCAGTATCGGCGCAAGCATCCCTCCGAATGAGTAACCGCACAAAACGATTGAAACGACCATGCTCCTCATCGTTTTCGGTGCATAATCCGTCAATAAGGCAATGACGTTCGGCATGATGCCCCCAAGCCCTAATCCCGCCAGGAATCGGAAAGTCGAAAACATCGTAGGCGTATCCGCAAATCCACATAAAAGCGTAAATAAACTAAATAAAATAAGTGTAATCGCGATTACGTTTTTTCTGCCAATCCGATCTGCTAATGTACCAAAGAAGATGGCCCCGAACAACATTCCAAATAGACCGTAGCTGCCCATAGCCCCTGCTTCCACGGAAGAAAGGTTCCATTCCTCGGTCAATAAGGGGACAACTGTTCCATAAACGACAAGGTCATAGCCGTCAAAAAGGATAATGATAAAACACCATGCCAGCAATCCGAAATGAAAGCGGTTAAATTTACTGTTGCTAATTACCTCGGTCGTATTAATTTTAGCCATAAAATTTTTCTCCTCTCTAGGTGCTGCAGTAATTTCATCCGAATGATAGCGCTTACTAAATACTCCAAAAAATATTTGACTCCATTTTTTATACAAATAGTGAACTAAGTTATCTAATTGTTATTATAAATGCTAATTATCTGATATTTCAATAAAAACTTTCACATATTATTCATAATTCGTGAAAACTTCACATAACCAGGTTATTTACTTGGTATTTGCGATTTCTGATAACTTCCTTTTTCATCCGCCCTTCAACGTTCCAAACCGTAAAACACAAAAAAACCAGTCCCTTAACGGAACTGGTTTCTAATTATTAATGTAGTAAGCCGCCATTGCCGTATTCAAGTAAGAAAGTTTTAAACCACCACTCCTCAAAGTGGGTGTTTGCAGAAGCATTCCTGTTGTCCAAGTCAGTGACGAGGCATAACATTCCTGTTTCAATATAAAACTCCCTATTACAGCTTAAAGGTTAAAACTTAATTATCATTACGAACAACGCAGCTTGTATAGTTATAATACCGAAATATCTTCAAACTTGCAAGTTTAATCATTCCCATGCAACAAAAAATTTTATCCGAACTTTAAGCTGTGTAGCCATGCCCAATACGTCAAATGGCACTCTGAATTCACTATCCGTCCCCAGCTTTCATTGATATCTTTTTAAGGAATATCATACTTGGGGAAGTAAATACTTTAAGATAGAGTGTGCAAGATAAAATGGTGACGGAATTGAAAGTGTTTGCCTTGCGAAGATCATCGGATGTTTAACATTATAATTTATCCTAAATACCATTTGCAAATACATGGAAGGAGTCTATAATATTAACTAATAGATTTGATTGGAGTGACTGATTATGCTTTCAAACATTGGTTTTCCCGGTTTAATTTTAATCCTTCTTTTAGCTTTAATCGTTTTTGGACCGAACAAGCTGCCTCAAATTGGACGGGCAGTCGGCACCTCGCTTAGGGAATTTAAAGATGCAACCAAGGGAATAACAGAAGAAATACAAGAGGAATTCAAAGATGACGTACAAGCTGCAAAAAAAGAATCGTTAAAATGAAAAAGACGCCTGCACGCAGCAGGCGTCTTTGATGCGTTTGTGGCGCAGAACCGTCAGGCCACATCCCGACGTTTAGCTAAAAGCTTGTTCTTCGACTTACACAAATTAGCTCATCGCTTTATTAATATAACATTAAACTTATATTTTATCAAGTGATTTATTGAGCAGCCCGTTAACGGCACCCATCGGGAAGTGATTTTAATCCCTTTTATAGTTTGTTCATATTCTATAGACCGCTTTGGGGGTTTTTAAAATATTCTATCGAGTTGTTTATTAAAATATAAACGAGCCCATAAAGCTGTTCTGTAAAACCATTCAACTTCATTACAAGTTCATCGTCAATTGAGTCAATTGGTCCGAGGAAACGGCCACTTGATTGAACGCTTCATTAATTTCATCGAATATTTCATTCAGCTCTGTCATTTCCTTGGTGATCTTAATATTCTGCTCTTTTACAGAAAGCATGGCCTTTGCTATATCAGTAAAAAATATGCCCGTTTCTTTTCCTTGTTTCGTACCTTTAGTAATTTCCCCGCTAACCATGGAAATTGACGTGTTCATGACGTTGGTAAAATGAGCGATTCCATTAACCAATTTCACTACTTCAGATACCGAGTCCTTGGTATTTTCCGATAGCTTCCTTACCTCACCAGCCACAACCGCAAATCCTTTACCATTTTCACCAGCTCTTGCCGCTTCGATCGCTGCGTTCAACGCCAACAAATTCGTTTGCTCGGCAATTGAAGTGATGATCGTGACAATTCGTTCAATTTCCTTTGAAGTATTGGAAAGCTGCTCCATATCTTTTGAAATGCTCGTCATTTGCTCCTGCGTTTTCACCAATCTTTTCTCTAATCCCTGTAACAGTTCGACTCCCTCATTTGACTTCCCCTCTGCATGTATGGCAATCTCGGACCCCTTTTGAGTGAAATCATGAATTTCCCCTACCTTATTTGCCATTAATTGAGTTGCTGAACTGGTCTCTTGACTGATTGCTGCCAGTTCCTCTGCATTATGATTGACCTGTAGTTTAATCGTCTCTTTTTCTGCTAAGTTTTTTTGGCGAATCTTCTCATTCTCAAGTTCATATGCCTCTAAAACTATTTGCTGCTCCAGATTAAAAATTTTAGTGACAGCCAGGATGTTATCTTGATATTGCTCAATATTTTTTATGTTGGAAATCACATGAATGATCAATGATTGCAATAAATCCTGAAATGCACTCATATACCATTTTGGCTGAAGTCCAATTCGCACATGTACTTGTGCGATAATATAACGCTGTTTAATATACGCATCATCGATGGTTCCGCTAAACATTTCGAACATATGACGATGCAGTGTCTTTTTCAACCTATCAACAGAACCATTGTCCTTAATGATTTTCACTAAAGAGGGTTCATTTTCTAGATTTTTATAAAAATTCCCTACAATTTGTGTCAAATGTTCCTTCACTTGTTCCTGTAAAGAACGAATTATGCACAAATCCTCGATGGTCAAATGAATCATGTCCACTTGATTCAATACGCTCGGATATTCCCTGATATTGATACCGACGTGTTCTTTATATTGCATATAGTCTATAGAATCTATCTTCTGTTTATTTCTCCATATTCTTTTCATGATTAAATTGCACCCCAATTTCTTAGTCCATATATACTATTTCGACATAAAGTCTGTTTATCTTAATTCACTTTGAGAAATTTTCTTCTTTCACACAATACTTATGAACTATTTATGTCCAAACAAAAAAAAGACACTCCAAAGAATGTCTCAGACCGTATACTTCTTTTCGGAGAGTATAGAAGATGAACGTTGATTTCCACTTCAGGCACCCGCTTTCCTCTCGCGGTCCGTGGAGCCTCCTCGGCGCTCTTGGCTCCTGTGGGGTCTCCAGGATTCTCGTACCTTCCGTTCCAATCAAACTGGAATATATTTTTAAGAAAAACTGTAGGCTTTACATATTTCGAACTCTTGAATAAGACTAGTTTATATTTTTTGTTTTTTTACATCTCTACGAAACCCTCACAAGATTTAAGAAATTCACGCCATCCAGATTAAAAACCTTATCCATGTATGACTCCCTAGCTGAATCATCAAGAATACACAAAAAACGATTGCCAGGCCAGGAACGAGCGGTACTGCCGGACAATAAAAAGCTCGCTTCATATCCGGTCTTGTTTTACGTAAAACGATGACCGCTACGGAAATCACTTTAATAACGACCATTATATTATTGATTCTGGTCGTTTGTTTCGTACCTACGGAAATCAAAAAGGTAATCGCCATGACGATCAAAAAGGCCGGCAAGTTCATATAAGTCGTGACTCCTTCAATCGAACCCGGTGCTGCCGTCAATTCTTTCGGAAAGTTAATTCCGAATCCACTTAAAAATGATTGGAAATAGCCCGACCACCCGGCCGATACCGCACTAACAGTCAATAAGTAATCAGAAATCAAATCCCATCCGATTATCCAAGCGGCGAATTCACCTAAAGTTGCATAAGCATACGTATAAGTCGAACCGGATACCGGCACGGAAGCTGCAAATTCCGCATTAGAAAGTGCAGCGAATAAACAGGCAAGCCCAGCAATGACGAAAGATTGAAAGTACAGAGCCAGCATTCACTGCACCAGTACCTGTTAATACAAATATGCCTGTCCCAATAATCGCTCCAATTCCTAGCATCGTTAAATCCCAAGCCCCTAGTTCCCGTTTCAATCCCTTACCGCCCTGCGTTTTTCAACAAGTCCTCAATGGACTTCTTCCTAAAAATACTCATGTACTTTCCTCCGTAAATTTTATAAACTATTCCGAAAACTACAGACAAATAAATTCACTTACCATTTATATCGAAGGAATTTCGACAAATTTCTACTTTTACTGAATTTTCCGACTTTCAAATTATACACATTACCCCTTCCTCCGTCAATGATTTATTATTGTAAAATTCTGTTTTTTTGAATTTCCTTTGGAAGGTAAGTCCTAATATTCAACAGGAGTCTCAATATTTAACGAAGAAGGATTAACAATTCATTATTTTAATATCATTAAAGTGAGCTATTGGAGTATTTCGATTAATTTTTCTTGTAAAAGTTCTAATTAATCCAATATTGGATCATTCTTTATTTTTGTATATGTATTATTAAGAAATAATACTCCAATATTATTCTGATCATTCATGCACCAATAGTTTGACGGAATCAAAGTACATCACTATACTTATTAAGTCTTAAAAAAAGTACGGGAATTATGCTTAATAATTGAAGAAGGTGACATTCATGGATTTTGCAATTACCTATCTGTCTTTTTATTTAATCCAAGTCGAAGGAAAAGGCGATCAGGCTGATAAGCGTTTTAAACATTTCCAAACTCTTGATACAGAAGAATACGAAGAAAGTCCTCTAAAGGATTTTTTGGATGGGGAATTGATGAAGATTTCCAAACGGAAAGTCGACCGTCATCCAAAAACTGAACAAATACCGACAAAAATTGGTTCTTTTATTGTTGAAGAAGGACATGCACTTGATTCCAACCCTAATTACAATGTATTTAACCGTGTTCGATATGCAAAAACAAAACAAGAATTCCAAGAGGAAAATGAACAATTCACGCGGTCTTATATTGATACAAGTGCCGTCCGTGGAGGTGTCTTCATAATCGCATCGGCAAAATTAACGAAATATCTTGATGAACCGTTCGTTTTCCTATTAAAATGTGATTTCGAGCCGAAAGTTGCTTCCATTTCAGATGAACGGACCTTGATTAGGCACGTTGAAATGGCTATCACCACTAAAAATATGAAATCCATCCAATACCCCTACATGCCCGAAGAAGGTATGGTCGAAGAAGGCGAACTGAAGATCCACCAGGCCTCACATGCCCGCTACTTCGAGGACTTCTTGAAATTCGTCGAATATGGCGAATCGATGCCGGAAATCATGAAAAACCAGGTCATCCATATGGTCCATGAACATGTATCCGCACAATTCGAAGAAAACAGTGACGAACTGCAGAAGTTCGAACAGGACCTGGAAATCTGGGAAACGAGCGATAAGCGGGAAATCCAGGAACGCCTTGAAACCCATCAGGTCGTCGAAGCCACAGCCCAGATTGTCGAGCATACACCTGAGGCCGAACTGCGAATGAAGCTTGGCAGTACATCCATCAAAGGAATGTTAGCCGATTTTGGCGAAAGCATCCATTTAGGAAAGATTAATGGGAAGTATGTATTGATGATAGAATCGAATACAATAGAGTTCGATAAAGGCGTTTCGCCGATTGAGTTTCATAAGCCGGATGATTTGATGGAGATTGTGGAGCGGATTAGTAGGAAAAGTGTTGGGGAGTAAACAGGGAATGGTTATGATTTGTGATCATTGTTGTGATCATTAAAACTGTGCCATATAAGGGTATGTGATCGTTTGTGTGATCAAATTTGTGATCAAATTTATGCTCTAAAACATGTTAATAAGGGTTTCCTTTAATAAGTACAATTAGAATATTGAATCAAAAAGACAGTGAGCGAATCTTTGCTCACTGTCTTTTCGTTAATGACTAAACATTAGGTTATTTGATACACATCCTGCACGTCATCTTCGATTTCACGCTTTCGATCATTAACTCTTGGCATGACTGTATAATGAGATACTATAATTTAGATTTTCTATATCCAGCAGATCTGGCTTCAGCTTCTGTACAGAATGTTTCTTCAGGTTCAGTCTTATCATAAAACTGACCTGAAGGCACATGGTAAATCTTATCGCCTGAACTTGAAATATTACCTCGAATGTTTAAACATGCTTGTTCTTCTTTTTCCTGTTTAGCCTTCTCAGCCTCTTCTCTCTCAGCTTTTTCTTGTTCTTCTTCTTCCTGTTTAGCCTTCTCAGCCTCTTCTCTCTCAGCTTTTTCTTTTTCCGCTTTTTCCTGTTTCGCCTTCTCTACCTCTTCTCTCTCAGCTTTTTCTTTTTCCACTTGTTTTTTATTATCTATATCTACCTGTTCAGTTTTCTCTTTTTCTTTATCATCATCTTCTTCATTATCATTAAACATTGCTGAACAGCTACCTAAAATAATAATTATAATAAAAATTAAACAACCACAGCCAAAACACCCTCCTTTCTTTTTCTTTTCTTCTTCGTTCTGTGAATTTGACATATTATGTATCTCCTTAACAATTGATAAAATGCTATAAAATTATATCACTGAAATTCAAAAAACGGTTATTCTATATTAGAATTCCAATTATTTATTTTAATAAAGGTACTCTATATGATGAATGAGCTTTTCTTAGGAAGATTGAACAATGAATGAATTGCTTCTCAATATTGGTTAAGCAATTTAGTTTTTCACCATACATAATAGATGGTTAATTCAGTACCCGTTTGTTTATAAATGTCAACCGCACTTACTTTAATTATCTGTATTTCCTCCATAATTTGGATTATATGTATATTATAACAAGATCTTTGTACTTATTGCTTTGAATGTTTCCTTGGTCTGCCCTCTCTAAAGTCGTAGAAATAGACTGTGGAGATATGAAGGATTATCAAAGAAGGCACTTTCCAAAGAGTGCTAAAGTTGGAGACATTCTAATTATAGAGGGTGATAAAATTACTATTTCTAAAGAAGGCACTAAAAAGTTGAAGGAAGAATTTGAGACCTAAAGTGTGTGGTTTTTGAGGATTGATCAAAGGTTTGCCCTGTTCTCATGAGCAAGTGCTTTTTTAGTATTCACCTTAATAGGGTAGTTAAAACGACCTCTCGAATGTTTGGATTATATTATCTAAATTTTAATAAAGAATCATTCTAGCCAAATACAGCCTACGGAATTATCCGTAAGCTGTATCCCTTAATTCACTTTTGAAACACTAAAAATCATACCAGCATCTTGATCGTATTTTAAATTATAACGAATCGTATTTTTCTCTACTTTCGTTTCATTCTTTTGATATTTATAGCTTTCATCAAACAAACGTAAATCCTTTAAGACTTGCCCTACATCTTTTTGACTTAAATCGGGATTTGTCATACCAATTAACAACCCCATTGAAAGTACAATATCTGTCCCTTCTCCTTGACCGACCATAATTAGCTCATGAACTGCACCATTATCATCAATATTTTCAATTAATGTGACATCATCATTTAATTTTGAGGTAATGGTTTCATCTTCTTTACTTACATTCTCTAAAGAATAAGGCAATTTCAACTCTTTTACTTCCTTATTGAATGCTACTAAAAATTCCTTTTGATTATTGTAAAGTGGTAGCGTTGTGGTCATAAAAGCTATGATTGGAAAGACAAAATATGCAGTTGCTATCAATGTTGCTACAATGCGTTTAACTTTGGTGAATCTTCCCTGTCTCCACATAAGAAGTAATCCAACAGGAGGAAAAACGATTAGCCAGAACCACATAAACCAAGCTTTTTGAAAAATCGGGGTTCTCCGTTTTAAATTTGTCTCAGGCTGCATCTTTTTTACCCCCTTTAAATAATTCTTTGATGTTAACATTAAAAATAAAGTTCATCGCATCTGTTGCCTCTTCTTCTAAGGAAGATTCAAGAAAATTCACTACGTTTTCACTATAAGGAGTCTCATTTTCTTCTTCCATTATATGATTAAAGAGAGACTTTCCTTCGAAATCTGTCGTATTAATATCAAAGCTTTCTTGTATTATCTGTTCATCTTTTATTTGCTGAAGTGTTGTTTGGTATTGAGCCTTTACTTTTGGAATATCTACAATTTTGACCAATAACTTGTAAAATTTATTAGCCTGTTTATATTGCTTTTTTTGATAAGCTGCCTCTGCATCATTAATTAAAGCTTCAACCGTTTCATTATAAAAAGATTTGATTTCTTTTGTGTCTTTTATTTTCTGTGCCTCTTGGATGAATGTTAAAGTTTCTTCATAATTTTTTTCATCCCTTGAAGTTGTAGCCTTGGATAGTATCGATACTACTTCTTCATTTTCCTTGATTTGTTCAAGCAGTGCTTTTGCCTTTTGTTTAATTTGGTCACTAGAACGTTGGTAATCTTGGATATAAGCCAAATGGTCCTTAGAAGTTGAATTATCCTCTTTTCTAAATGAAGTTTCTGCCAATTCATAAATAGCTGAAACGGATTTTTGAACCAGAGTGTCTGTCCTACTATCATTTTTTTTCAATTCATAAATCTTTTCAAGTTCGATAATAGCAGCTTGGTAATCGGCGCTGTTATATAAATCAGTGGCAGTATTGTAATGCTCATTGGCTCGCACCTGTTTTTCATCTACTTTTGGTGCTGGTGCTGGAGTTGAAGGAGCAGATTCCGTTGAATTGCTACTAGATGAACCTGAACTCGAACTTGAATCCGAACTACTGCTTCCTCCGCTACTACTACCACCTCCATTATGATAGTGATACCCTGAACAAAGACCTTTAGCTATAGATTTCTCTGAGCAATTATGACCACCATTGCTATCTGTTCTGCCAGAGTGGGCGCTTACTGTTGAGGGTAATAAAAGAAATAAGCAACATAAACTGCTTATAAACAGTTGAAAATGTTTCCTCATGAAATCTCCTCCTTAAAATAGAAAACTAGACATCCGTACTTTTACCTTGTGTCGAATATCCTGGTTTTTGTGAAATATATGTAATTCAATTTACATATTTCCTATTATAACAAATAATAGAATAATAGATACTTACAAAAAGGGAGGAATTCATATGGGATTACGGTTTCGAAAAAGCTTTAAGATTGCCCCAGGGGTTCGTCTAAATGTCAGTAACAAAAATACAGGTCTTAGCTTTGGTGGAAAAGGATTAAGGTACAGTATCAACAGTAATGGGAGAAGAACAAGTAGTGTTGGAATCCCAGGGACAGGTCTTTCCTATGTTTCTACTTCGGATAAGTCTTATAAATCGAAAGCTTATCAAACACAGAGGAATTTACAGACTCAACAAAAACAATTACGTAGTGAACAAGAAAAAGAACTCGCAAAATATGAAGTCGATGTATTTGAAAATCAATGTGAGCTTGTAAAGTCTATCCATAAAGAGTGTGACGATTATGTAGATTGGGCTAATATACAAAATAGCAATCCACCATATCAACTTGAAGAAACTGGGCCTAAAGAAATTGAAGCTATTCGAAATTACGAAAATTATAAACCTAAGTTTTTCGAATGGTTGTTTAAAAGAGAGGAAAAATCTTATAGTCAATTGTCTAAGCAAATTAAGAAAGCTAAAGTGGAAGACGAGAAGGCATATAAGGAATGGGAAGAACTTGTCGAGTTTGCTAAAAACGTCCTAGCTGGGGATATTGATACATATTTCAAAGTTATTGAAGAAATGAATCCCTTAGGAGACTTAAGTGAATTTGGCAGTGGTTTTGAGTTTTCGACAAACGGCCCATCTTATATGGAAGTCGAATTTGATGTTCACTCAAATAACGTCATACCTAGAGAAGAAAAGAAATTAACGAAGACAGGAAAGTTATCTATTAAGCAAATGACCAAAACTCGATACTTTGAGCTTCAACAAGATTATGTATGTAGTTGTATACTTCGAGTTGCAAGAGACTTATTTGCATTGCTCCCCATAAAAACTGTCATTATTCATGCGTATGATGATCAATTAAACACAGTAACTGGCCACGAAGAAAGAATATTAATCCTTTCTATCAAGATAGATAGAGAAATCTTAACTGGATTGAACTTTGAAAGCATTGATTGTTCCGGATCAATGAATAACTTTCCACATTATATGTTGTTTAGAAAAACAAAGGGCTTCGATTTAGTTGAAAAAATAACTATAAATGAATGATAGAACCAAAACTGGTGTACCTACACCTACTATGTAATAGTCCCTTAAATGTGGGGGCATATAATTTGGTAAATACCTCCCCTTAACGTATCATAAAAATAGTTGAAACATTACTTAACGAGAGCCACTATTCGGGGCTTCTATAAAAGAAAAACCATGCCCAGGTAATACCCGTTATATCTTATATTAACGTAAAGAAAGTCAAGTGATGATCACTTGACCTTTATTCCTTCAATTCTCCCCATGTGTACTTATCTGCATTATAACAATTTATATCAAGCTTGTTGGATTTCGTCGATCATTCGATTTTTCACCCGAAATCCTACTGTTCAAAAATATACGCAATAAACTAAGAAGCTCCTGAAATGTAACACTTATGGGAATAGACTCAATTTAAACTATAATAAACAAATTCATATATAGATTACACTATTTTTCAAAAATATTCCTTTTGTTCCACTTAAAATACACTTTATTTTTGGAATGAATCTGAATTTTAGTACTTGGTACTAATCCATACTTCAAATAATCTTCATTACAGATCACTGAAGATATGTGCAAACGTCCTTGTCCATCAAATGCAATTAACCCTTTATCATACAGAGCATCATGATTACAACAAAGCAGTACGCCATTGTATGGATCTAAACGTTCTTCATTTGTGCTATCTTTCCAAGGTTTCGAATGGCTCGCTCTTAGTAACTCAGGTAAATCAATACTGCATAATGCGCATTTATGATCCCACAATGGCGTAAGATACTTGCGAAACTTCTGTTGACCTAAACGAATTTTTGTTTTTACTTCTGATTCAGTTTCTGCAATAACTGGAACTAATGTATTTCGTTCTGTTCTTCTCACATTATCAATCGATAGCTCAAGTTGTTCCTGGTCTACTTGATATATATTTAAATCACTAATCAAATCTAGAAGTTTAATAGCCAGTTCCTCATTACAAGGATATAAATAGCCTTGATTGCCATCACCATTTTTTTGAAATGCCGAATACTTAATTGGGAGTAGTGGGAGAATTTCATTTAAACCAGCTCTAACATTTAATGGTACATCTAGCTCATGGTACTCTAATTTCACTAAATAGCCTTCATCGTTCCATTTGCTATGATTTTGCATATTAGAAGGTTTAGAAGCATTTTGATAATTATCCCGTGCAACGCTAATTGCAACAATTAAACCTTTTACATAATGAAAGAATCGATCCCCTTTTTTTACCTCTTCCATACGTTTCCAAGAGTGTGGTACATTTCCTCCTTTATCTTGTTGTGGCGACCAAATAATCCCTAGATCTTTTTCTTCCTGATAAGTGTGACCTTGCATAACAATAAAATTATTCAAATGCCTTCCCCCTAAACATAACCTATATACTCTATTTTACATTAAATATTCTATTAAAATAACACCTTCTACCTATTCGTCGGATAATAAAAACGTCAATAATAGCTTCCTGTCCGATGGCAAAACCTAAAAATACCACAAAAAAGGTTGATATATATCGGACACTCTTGATTATTTCTAACCAGAGATCCATAATATATCAACCATTTTCTCAATGTGACGTCCAGGAGAGATTCGAACTCCCGACCGACGCCTTAGAAGGGCGTTGCTCTAATCCAGCTGAGCTACTCTATATACCGTTGTTTTTCTTCCGTTCAGTATAACGGTCACTTTTCGAACTTAGACCGTCATCTTGTTTTCTATCTTCATCAAAAGAGTTAAGGATTGTAATACAAAGTAATAAATAAAGCTTTGTCTTCAATAATACCTATTCCACCACATTTTTGTATGTATTAATGCCCCTTTAATTTGTTGAACCATTTCTCTTCCTCCTTATCAAACTTATCTACAGTAAACATTTTTCCAAATAGGCTTTTGCCCTTGTTTGAACTGTTATATTTAGGGTTGTACATGTCTATAAACTTGCCTTCTTGTACTCTTCTATAGGCATTATCATGCATACCCTCTATTGGAAAAACTTCAAAATAGTTAACTTCGTCAGCAAAATCTTTATCTCTAAGATGGTTGAAAAATCGCTTCTTAACGTCAGTTGACTCCCCTACGTACAGTGCTTCTCTTTCTGCATTAAAAAGAACATAGACACCAGTTATATTATCCTCCAAGTGACCGAAATAGAATCCCTTAACTAACTTAGTTTTGTTTTTCATATATTCTCTAAAATCATCCATACAAACCCCCCTCAATGAAGTACATGCCCACCTCTATCATTGCTATAATCTATGACCCTTTCGATCTTAAACTTATTATGAAGTTGCAAACACAAGGCATCAATTTTAATCTTTTTGGAAAAAATCCATGTTCCAGAAGAAAATAGGGTGACGCAATTTAACTTCATACTTCTACACTTCCATAACGGTATTATTCATTAGCTCTAATACTCTTCACCTTCAGCTGCCCTGTTTCCATTAGTACAAACTCAACCTCATTATCTTTATCTGATTTCATGTCAATAAATTGAAATCTAGTAGTTATAACACCTTTTTTTAAGTCGACAGGTGCAACAATATACATTTATCTAACTTCTGATAAGTCATGGTGATTACGATGCCATTGAAAGTATTTCGAGGTATTAGTGTTCCAATATGCACAATTTAAACCATTAATTTGGTCAAGATACAACCTTAAAGGAAGAGTAACAGCCTTCCCATTTACTGAAACTATCCCATTATCTACCGAAATATACCCTTTTTCAAATAGATCATCACACCCAAATTTACACATAGGCATTACTATATTTCTAAAATCGAGCTTTTCCTCATTTGAGCAGAACGATCTTTTCTTTATGTGAGCTGCAATCAAAAACGATATCGGATATTCCTTTCCACAAATACCACATCTACCAATCGTTTTATTTCCAAAGAGCGCTTTTCTTAGAAAACCCTGTTCAGCCCTACTCTTGGTTTTACCCTCAATGTCTAGAGTATCTATATTAAAACTTTTAATAATTTCCCTGTATTCTTCCTCACTAACTGGTTGGACAACAGTTTCACTTTCTAAATCAAAGTAGCTTAATAAGGCGCTACTCTTATCCTCATCTAGAACTACAAAGCCTTGGACTTTGTAATTCTCTGAATAACCAACAATTTCATTAAACAGTGAGATTGGTACATCATGTTCTCTTAATTCATCAAGAAAATATATATATTCCCACGTTTCTCCCTTTGAATTAAATTCCCAAAGATGTTGAGCCAGGAGCTTATTATGTATTTTAAAAGTTACAAACCCATATGAGTACAGGACTTTATTGGCTGAAAAGAACGTAACATCGGCAGGTTGTATTTTACTCCATTTATTCGCATTGACGTTATTTACTCCAGCTGTTACTCCCCATGTCGGAACTAATCCACTTGGGTACAAATCTTTCAAGTGATTAAACTCTTCCGTGGAAATGAACGGTTTTATTCTTAATATATCTACAGGACGAACAAGAGTATCAATATAGTGTTCTCTCGCATCTTTATTTCCTGTAGGTTGAAGGATTACTCTACTCATTATGTACACTCCTATAACTCTGTGTATTTTGTTTTGACACCATAAGCTTTTTCAACAGGATACTTTTTTTTGTTTTTTTCAATTTTTCTATTCACAACCTCTTCTAAATCTAAATTCAAGTCATTTGCTAATAGCAAAGAATAGATAACCACATCTGCTAATTCATCTTTAATATTTTCTATATTATCACCTAAAGCCTCTTTGTTACTTTTCCATTGAAAATTTTCTAGTAACTCACTCGCTTCTAACGAAAGCGAGATCGCTAAATCCTTCGCATTATGGAACTGCTTCCAGTTTCTCTCATCTCTAAATTCAACAACAGCTGACATCAATTCATCTATACTCTTTTTCTTCACAACATTACCCCCTCTAAAAATTTTTTTAGACCAATTGTACTATAATAATACCAAAAAGCATTTACCTATAGTAAATGCTTTACCTAAATTAAGATTAGTTTCACCTAGAAAATCATATCTAGGTACAAAGTCGAGAACATATTGCTACCTCATAAAAACTTTCCTTAACCTTTCGGACAACAATTTTTCCTCTGGATTAATTGTTTCATTCTTTATTTCATTAAGTAAATAAACAAAATCTTCGTCCACTAAAGGGATAACTAAGCCTCTATGATCGTGATAAGTATCAGCACATCTTTCTAAAAACTTTTCCATATCATCTATCTTTCTACACACCAGTATTCCAAACTTCCCTCTGTTAGGAGAAAATCTACCAGAAAGCTGATCTAATTCTGGATTTGTTACTTCTGAAGAATAATTTTTTACTTCAACGAAGATAAATGGGCTTGGGATATCCTTGGTAGCATGCAACTGATGAAAAAAACCAGTATTAGCTGAGTTGTCAAAACTAATATCTATCCTCTTTCTTCCTTGGTGTATTTCTTGTTCAATTATAGGACGAGTAAGACTTGGATAAAAAATAAATTCCATTATTCCCAGTATATGTCTATGATATTCTCCTGCAAATTTTGCACCAGTGGGTATTCTATTCAATCTATCTATTGAAATATCTATGAATTCATTTACATCAAATGTATCATCCGTTTCTAGTTGATCATGGGTAAGAGGCTGTACCTCTCTCTTTGTTGAAGATCTAAAATTTTCAAATATATCTGGGTGTTTCTTGGTAAATTCTCTAAGGTAATCTTTCCTAAAGGTTTTCTCAGCTTCCGCAATATCTTTCTTTGAAACCCATACTTTTTCTGTTCCATTTTTAAGAGTTTTTCTCTGAACTAATGAAGAATTTATTCGAATATGTTCGTTCTGCAAAAAATTCAGAACAAAATGTTGACAATATCTTTCGGGTGTATATTTGTACGAATAGGTAACTATACTCTTTGGAACTAATATTATTTTTCTTCCTTCTACTACTAACATGTTAGTAAGAGTGTTATTCCATTTACGTATAGTAGAATCCCAGAAATATCCAGAAGGTACTTCTTTAGTTAAAGGAATACCGTGCAATTCACATTGAGATTGGGTATATTCAATAAGTTGTTTACGTAAAACATTTGTAATTAGGTCTGAAATCTTATCTTTTCCAACGTTATCAACAAAAATGACCATATCTTCTAAATGACCAACTAAACCGTGTTCAATCGCCTGACTGGATGTTATATTCTCAAATATTTCTACTGCTTCGTTTGTTCCGACACCTCTACCTCTCGGTTTTCCATCTGAAACACCTAAACATGTTTCATTTGGCTCACTAAGATTTACAAAAAGTTGTTTTGCTTCTACCCTCCTACCTGCCTTATATAAATCAATTACATTATGAAAAAAGCTCTGTATTGTACGGTGGGCATCTATTGACCATGGATCAACCTTTAAAGATAGTATATACGGATCTAAAAAGAGTGGTAAGTCTGCTTCAATATCAATATCAACGAAATCTAATTCTCTTTGACTTTTTTCTAAATTAAAAATTTCACTAATTTTCATTATGTATCCTCCATTCATCTCCTTTACTATTATACATTTCATGACATTATCTTGTAATACTTTCTATAAAAAGAGATTTTCCCTAAAAAATTGTCATAATATAGAAAATTATATAGTGTATAATAAGGATAATTATTCCACTTAAATTTCATAATAAAATCGATATTTCATTAATTAATAGTGTTTTAAAAAAATGAGGACGAGTGGATGTATCTGCCCTTTAGTAATCCCATATATGTAGGGGCTTATTAAAGGGGAAATCTCCCCTCTAAGTCCTCTTTTTCCTATAAACAAAAAGCCAAGGAATCAATCCTCGACTCTTTCATTAATATATATTTCTAAAATATTCCCACTCCTGCATGATCTATATCCTTAATTTAAACGTTTAATAATATAATTATTATGGTTTTCCTTATGGAATATTCCTTTATCCAAATCCGTCTTTTCCATCTCTAGGCTTCGGAATGGTCTAATAATATAATTTGTATCATTTTTGTTTTCTGCGTTTAACTTTAACCTACTAATCACATTGTATTTTTCATCATAAACTTTGACCTCTCCAAATAACTCTGTAGTATTTATTAGTTTATTATAAATATCACTACCAATATTTTGATCAACTTTGTACCTCATGTTACTGCCTACAAAAGTATCATCTTTAATTTCACCAAAACACCTAAAGATAATAGTTAGTTTATCATTTTCAAAATCATATAAATTTATGATAAACCTAAAATTTTTCATTTTTATTGGAAGAATAAAATAACATTCAAATGTTGGATCTTTAAAAGGAGGATTTTTGTAAAATTCTAAGATGGGTGTATTTATCAAAAAAACTCATCAATATCTAAACCCAATTTTATAAGGTAATCCAAATTACAGAGATCATTGCTCTTGGGCATTATAGAATCATCTACTGGATTAATTTTCATATAAACCCTATATATCGAGTTGCCAATATATAATAATAATAGAACTAATGATATCCAGAAAATTACGAGACACATATTAACTATTGTATTTATATTAAATTCACCAATATTTAAAATTCCAAAGTCAGTATATAATTCTACTACTAGACCCCAAATAAAAATGGATGAAGTAGCAACATATATATATACCCAATATAATAAATTTATAGTCTTATCTTGTATTAGACTTTTTTCATATGTATAAAAGGCTTGCCTAATATCAGCTATAGTAAATCCATATGGCTTTACTATAATATCTAAATTTTTTGATGCCACAAGTAATTTATTATCATATGAGAAGGCAATAAATAAAGTAAAAAAGGATAATAAACTAATTATCCCTGCGAACAGCCAACTCAATAATTCTATTTTATCTTTAAATACAGAATAATCTCCCAAACTTATTGAACAGTTTACTATTAATGACAAAAAAAAGGCTATACACAAAATAGATCTCGGTTTAAGAAGCATTTACATACCTCGCAACATAAAATAAGATATTCACAACATCCTTTTTTTTAGCGTTATCATCAAAACACAAAACTGATGAATTATCAATAAAAAAATAACAAGCATTCTCTTCTGAATAAAATAAGAATGATGTAATTTCCTTATTTGTTATAATTTCTTTAAATTCAGTATCATTAATATCCACTATATCAATATTCATTATTTCATTTTTATCAACAACAGAAGGTTCTTTTAAAAAACTAACTGAAATTAACTCCATGAAATCATTATTATTTATTAAAAATTGTTTTTTAAGATACTCAAAAATATTTACTTCTTCCCCTTCAAACTCTGCTACCCTTTCTATTTTTTTAATAGCAAATAATATTGAACTTTCCGTATTGCCGAAGCAAAATATTAAATTCAAAAATCTCATATAAATAATAACAACATTCTTTTTTTCTCGGGATATTATTTTATCTTGAAATTTCAAATGGTCTATCCACGAGAAAGAAATTTCTATTACACTGTCATTTAAATACTCGACTTCATAGCTTTCAAAAATCGATGAATTACATGAAATAATTTTATCAATAGAAAAATTATTCTTTACTTTGAATATTTTACAGTCTTTATCAAAATCTAACATACTATAGCCCCCGTTAACCGATGCTATTTTCATTTATATACATCATTTATTCTTTTGATATATATTCTTCTTCCACAAACTCTTCTTCATTTTCTTCTCCAATTAGCTCTTTAAATCTCAATAGATGATTATTATCATCACCATACCCAACAGTATTAAGTAACGTTTCATTACTTTTTATAAATTCTTTCAAAGTAGATACTACTTTTTCATCCTTCACATCAAAAATATAAGATACTTTCGCAAATGATTCTATAATATGTAAGGCATTTTCTTGAATTAATTTATTTGTTAATTCAGTTACACTTTCACTACTACTATTAATAAATTTATCGTATATTTTTTCAATTCTTTGTTTAGTTTCATGAATGTCATAAATTCCATCATTACACATTTTTATATATTCTTCTTGAATTGTCCTCATAATTTCATTACAAAATGATCCATCTGAATTATCTTGAACAACAATTTTTAGTATTTTATTCTCTCTGCCTTGAAGGTATATTTTGCAGCTAAATGTTTTTTTATCCGAAACCATTGAAACTTTAATAAAAATAATATCACTGCCCATAGAAACATATTCACATGCTAATTGTGACATTAATATATCTTCTCCATTTATTGAAACAGATTTAATTTTTGTCCTTTTTGCTTGACTTTTACTAACTTTAAATTTTAAATCTTCCACTAATAATGCTCTTATCCCTCTACTTGATAACCTGTTATAAATAAAATCGATTAATACACTAGTTTTATAACTAGCATTGCTTATTTGTGAGGCTTGACTTGCCTTTGCAGTTATTTCATAACTTAGTAATGGCCAACCAAAAGTATTTGTTAAATAATTAATTATTATTTCATGAAATTCCTGATCTCCTGCAAAAACAGTTAAAACCTGTGTGCTTTTATTCAATTCAACAGTTGCCCTAAATACTGCAGATAGATTTTCTGTACTTCTTATTCCTGTAATAAATGAATTTGTATATTCTTTTAATCGTATAACAAACCTAAGAGAGGTTTCTGAATTTTCAACTTGTTCAGTTGTAATTGTATATTGTGTACCGAATGGATCATCAATTTTGGTATAGATTTCTTCAACTGCTTCTTTTTCGATTTTTCCAAGGAAATCCAAGTTAGTTACTTTATATGTATAGGCAGGTAATCCTTGACTTTTTTTCATAACAGCCATTTCTACAAAATCTTCTATCTCACCAGGCCTTATTAGCCCCGCTAAAGATAGAAAATCAGCTTCAAGATCCGCTTTTTTCTGAGTATCTGGTGTCCATCCTTCTTTTCTTTCCCTAATTATTTCTATTACATCGTCCTTTATAGTTCTAACAAAAACTCTCTTAAGGATTCCTGTTATATCCATTAAATTTCCTCCTAGGTAATAACAATATAACTAAATTAAAAAAGGTGTTTTTACCATATTATTCTTTTTATTAAGAAATGTACAGATTGTTAACAAAATAAACTAAATACCAAATCCCATTTAATTCTAGGGGCTGACTTATAACACTCATTTACCTTCGTTTCGTAACGATCAATATTTCGTGCTGTGTTCCTATATCTACTATGTACTACTCCTATAGAAACAGCGGCGTAAAATGTGGAAAATACCCCCCCTCACCTTTTCCAATATGAAAGATGCTCTGTGAGGGAAGAGGTAATCCACGATCAGAATGACTACTTGATCCCCATTCTCCCTCATTTTTCCTTTAAGACTTTCTAATTGTTCTTATGGAACATTTAAAACGTCCAGAATATCGCCTCTCTAAAAAAGACCCTATCCACCTAATGATAGTCAACATTATTGTCGTTTATCAATGACTGGACTGCATAAACTGGTCGTAAAAATCAACCACTAGCTGAACTATAGCAAAGTCTGCATTAGGCAATAATACCAATCCCTTTACCCGATCCAAAACATCAACTCGTCCAGTCATATTAAATTTTCTGTATGTAAGTTTGATAGTCAACCCTACGCTACTTTTTCTTTTACCGCTCTATATAAAGTAGCCCTACTTATCTTAGTTATGTCAGATATCTCATTAACCGTCAGTTTATTTGTGTCCCTATTGTTGAAAAGCTCCAGAGCTTGATGTAATCCTTTATGCTTGTCGGTATACCTGCTTGGTCTTCCTTTATATACTCCTCTTTGCTTTGCTAACTCGATGCCTTCCAATTGCCTTTCCTTAATCATGTCAGCTTCAAATTCAGCAATACCACTTAGTACTGTTATCATTAGTTTACCGATTGCAATAGTTTATCCTTATAGTTACTCTCCCTCATACTCTTTTATGTAACGGTACAAAGTTGTTCTCGGGACATTGAACACTTCACATACTTCTGTTTTGTTTGCACCATTTTCAACCATTTGCATCATTGCTTTAATTTGCTCTTTTGTATGAGCTTTCTTACGCCCACCATTACGTCCTCTTGCTTTAGCTGATTCTAGTCCACTCCTTACACGCTCATTGATAACCTCTCGTTCCATCTCTGCCATCGCACCGAAGATGTTAAACAAAAAGCGTCCCATTGTAGTTGACGTATCAATTCCATCTTTAATTGAGACAAAGTTAATCTCTTTCTCTTGGAAGTCATTCAATAAGTTTACAAGCTGATGCATAGTTCTTCCTAATCGATCGAGCTTATAAACCACAAGAGTATCACCTTTTCTTAACTTTCCTAAAAGCGTTTGCAGCTCCTTTCTATCCTTTTTTGCTCCACTCTCTTTTTCTGTCACAATCTCATCGCACCTGTATTTTGTTAACTCATCGATTTGCATATTTAGGCTTTGTTTTGTAGTCGATACACGGGCATATCCGAAAATCATATAGCTTCCTCCTGTTTTCCATTCGTTAACACTAATGTACCAAAAACATATTCCACATTCAATTGTTTTTGGTATATATTTTTGGAACAGAACAAAAGCTGATTTTACGTGGTTCACCTTCTGTGTACCATAATCAATAGTTTTTGAAACACTCTTACATCAAAAAACAATAGCAAAGGATATCACATCCTAGTAAAGTTAATATTAAGGGAGGGTTTGCATTTGCTAAATTGGATACAAGAAAATATTGCTGTTGCTGTCGTTACAGGCTTTCTTCTCACTCTAGCTTCATTTGTTTTTAATATATTCCAGTCAATTGTTTCATATAAACAAAATAAGAGATTAGAAGAGGTCAAAAACAGTTTGATGAAAGAGCAAACAAAATTAAACTCAGCTCTTTCTACATTCTCTACAGAGAGCCAAGCGACCATCGAGAAGAGACTTAATGGTCTAGAGAATTCATGGGAATATATGTTCAAGCTAAAAGGAGAGGTAATGGAAGTAATTAGCTTCTATGGATTAATCGCTCCTCATGAGTACGACTACGAGGATGTTAGAGAGAAGTTTTTGAGTAATATACCTACTATCGATCAGAACGGCATTCTTAAAACTGCTTCTGAACAATTAAACAAGGATAGAATCTATTTAGGTGAGGAGTTCTATGTGCTATGTAGGACATATCATTCATTTTTAGGAAGATTAGCATTTAAAACTAAATCAAACCTAGAAGAAGGAGTAGTAAAAGCATGGACAGAAGATAATCATTTGTTATCTATGCTTGGGTTCATATTGTCAAACGAGAAGAAAGTTATACTGAGAGATGTTAACCCAATGTCAATCTATACAGTATTAGACCAATGTGAAACAGAAATTTTAAGTATAGGAAGAAAGATAATCTCTGGAGAAAAAACTGCACTTGATAATTACGAAATTTTAAAGAGATATGAAGAAAATGTTGGAATAAATAAGAGAGACGCTGTGTAAGCGTCTTATTTCAATAACAATCAAACGATAACAAAACCAACATGAGAAAAACCTTGATGCTACAGGTTCTGTATTAATAAGCAAATCGTTACCGTATTCGTACACTCAATCGGTAACAGTAAAATTAAAAAAACTTGCCTTTAAAAAAGCAAGTTTTCTACTGATCAAATCTAAGCTGTTTTAATATCATCATCGCTAGACGTACTATCAATTAATTCTTTAAGATTAACGGCTGCTAATTTCATACTATTAATAATTTCTTTAATATAGTTTGATTTCATATGTTGACTCGTACCATCATGTACAACAGAATTGGAGAACCTTAATAATTCTCTTAAGTTCTGATAAAAATCCTTATCAATAGTATTGTTATCACGCAAAAACATTAATGTTTTAATAGGAGAGAAATTATTTTGAAAGTCTTTATCGGTTTTTCTTAATAATTCACTTATTAAATTTTCTAGTATAAACCGCTGTTTAAAAACTTCAAGTACAGTTGGTGCATCCTCTACAAAACTATTAAATTCTATTTCTTTTTCAGGAGCAGGAGAACCATGAGTATTATTAATTATGGTTGGGACAGTATGTATATTTATTTGACTACTGTTAGTTAGAGTAGAATTCTGTTTTGCAATTTTATTATTTCTCACTATAGGCTGCACTACTTTTATAATTAACAAAGGAACAACTATAATAAAAACTAATACTGATAGTAACAATAGAGTATTACTTAATGTACCCTTACTCGGCTCAACATACCCGATAATCCATGATGGTATAAATGATACCACAACTGCTGTTACAATCGAAATACTTAAAGACCAGAGGCTTCTTTTATTACTATTATTAGGTAAATCAACTTCTTCATACATTAAGCCATTAATTCTATCTTCAATTTCGGATAATAAACTAGGTCGTATATCAACACTAATATGCTCATTTTCATAAACTTTAGCATATACCATTTTAAGAATTTGTTCCGTATTATGCCTTAAGTTAAAATTCTTTGAAAACATCATCCCTTCAAGCATATACGTTAAGTTAATATTTGATATATTTAGACTTTTATTTACTGAATTACGAATGATAAGATTAACTAGTTCTTCTGTTAAGCGAATTGTTTCTTTTGTACTATGCTTTTTTTGCCTTGCTTCTTGTATAAAAAAAATAGCTATTGTTAATAGCACTGAAAAAATTGCAAGAGTTGCATTAAATTGAGATGTAGAAATAAAACTAATAAATTTCTCCAACGATTCCACCTCCACATGAATTAAACATTAATAATATTTTAACCATATTTTTGTAATATTGGAAGGCACGAATGGTAAATTAACTAATTTAAAAATATTTATATTAAAGTCTTTTTATATTTTAAAAAAGAAATTTATAAAATCAAAATTTCATTAAGTACTTATAGTTAACTTAATCTAATTTAAGTAAGTAGAGATATAAATCAACAACATCCTTACGCCCATAGGGGTGAAATTGTGACGGGGCAATTAAGGGAGAACCTAAGAAGAGGCGAACTATCAGAACCAGACAATTTTAGATAAGACCCCTAAGTGGGGAGCAAATATAAAATAAACCATTTCTAAGTTTTCATTTCCTTTACTTCTTACTTATGAAAAGTTCTCCTCATATGCTAAGATATATCCACTATTCAGTTTCATCTGATTCTATTGAAGTATCCAAAATTCCATCTGACACAGGTGATATAATTTGAAATTCATATGCTGCAGGTTTTGAATATCTTACTCGACCATGAGGCTGAAA
The DNA here is from genome assembly GCF_018613455.1 of Bacillus sp. ISL-78. Classification (NCBI taxonomy): domain Bacteria; kingdom Bacillati; phylum Bacillota; class Bacilli; order Caryophanales; family Bacillaceae; genus Bacillus; species Bacillus sp. ISL-78. Next base: position 416,427 of record NZ_JAGGQC010000008.1, on the reverse strand, counting down.
TTTTGCTACTCCTGGTTCACCTTCTGAGATGTACCATACATTATCAATTCCTGATTTAATATCATTATTAATTAACATTTCTACCTTACTATAAATATCAAAGTAAAACTGCTCTATAACAAAATCTATATCACTTTTATTCATGTGACCTAAGTAACCCACTTTATACTTTTTCTGTTTTTTTAATTCCTCATCAATTAATTTCCCCTTAAATATTTTAAACTGTTCGATGCCGTAAAACGCATCTGGTATATATTCAATAGGTGTATTTGAGAAATCATAAGAAACTAAATAATCTTTAATTGTTTCAATCTTTTTTGGGGGATTATAAATAAAAAGAAGTGTCTCAATCTTTTTATTTATTTTTTTTGTAGAAATCATCTTTGCTATAGCATTATGTATTTCCTCTTTGTCTATTTTTGTTTTTACTTCCACAGTGAGTAGAACAGATTCTGCTGGAACAACTACAAGGTCCTCTACTTGGTAAAGTGGGGCATAATATGTTGAATTATAAATAATTATGTCTGTTTGATTTGACACCGTTCCATCACTTTCAGCAATAAAGCCTTGCCCTACTGAAACCCACTTAGGGAGATAACCTTTGAGAAAATTCCTTAATATCACTTCATTTGCTGTTCCTAGACTTGGACCATGTTTAATAAATTGGTTCAGCTGTTTTGATTTAGATTTAAATTCTTCAGTTACCAGTTTAAAATAATCATTCACTTAACTCTCTCTCCTCTTCAAAATGTCTAATTGACATATAACTCTATTTCCCTTTATTATGTTAATTTTCTTATCTCGGAAAATCTCCGTACTATCAAATAATTACGTTCTATTTTCTTATTGAGATAGAAATATCACAATCATTACCTGCATTTGCTTTAAATATATTCTCCCGATGCCACTTCATATAGTGGCTTTACTAAGCTATCAGAAATCATAATTGTTCCATTATCTTCAAAACTGACATAACCTTGATCAAATAAAGCATCATGATTTGGTCAGAGTGGCAACCCATTACCGTTCATGATTATTTGATTGATTCCACGGGTTTCCACTAGTTGACCCATTCTGGAAGACTATTATAAAAACGGTCTATTTAGTTGCAAATGGAAACAATTCATTTCTCACCCGAATAGCAGCTAATTTTGCTTCATTAAAATTTTTTGTCCTCATGATATACCGCTGTCCACATGTTACTTTCCAATCCTTATGTGTGTTATCCCAGTTTACATTTCTGATACCAGATATACATTTTTGTTAGCACCTTTTCTATTCTGCTGATTTGCTAAAATAGTCTGTTTTTTCACTCCTTCACCCCTGAATGTTCCTCTAGCTTCTAGCCTGTCGCCTACTTTTTGTAGTCTCCATGTGTTCGGAAAATCCATAACTCTCTCAAAATCTTGTTGACCAATGAAAACTTCTCCTGTCACATTTTCATTGGAATCTTTCAAATAGAGAAAACTATACGGTTATCCTCTATCTTATAGTTATTAATCATATGCTCCCCTCCCTTCCTTATATAAAATACTATTCTTTGAAAACATTTTCCTTATGCCATTTAATATAATTCTTTTGAACTTCATTCCTCTCTAGCCTCATAGTTTCATTGATATAAAGAAAAACCTTTGTTGCTTCATCTAAACTAGCTGAAATTAGAATCATTCCATCCTCTTGAAAACTTATGTAACCCTTGTCAAACAAAGTATCATGATTCGGACACAGTAGTAATCCATTATTTACATCTAGCCTCTCTTGATTATTGGATTGACTCCAAGGCTTTATATGGCTAGCTACAAGGAAACGTTCATCTGAAAGCCCACATAGTCTGCATTTCTTTTCAATTGCTAATAGGGCCTTTTTAAACGTTGATTGACCTATTCTAGACATAATGACTTGTTCTTTCTCAGTCTCAGTTATTATAATTTTCTCTGTTTTTGCCACTGCCAACTGTTCTAACTTATTTGCAGTTTCTGCAACAGGCTCAGCCTGTTTATTTAAGTCATCATTACCACTTTGTTCGTACCTTTGCAGACATTGAATAACCAAACTAAAATCTGAATCCTGCTGTTCTAACAGAGCAATTGCTTCACTCATGCTCGTATCCTTAAAAAACCCTTTATGATTAGCTTTTAATCCGATAAAGTGTAGTATTCCCATTGATTGATAACCACTTTCATCGGAATTTAAACCTATAACATACTCATCAAGCCAGCGATGGGTTCGTGAATGAAAAAGGTATTCATAAACGATTTTATTTCTTATGAAATTATCGTAAAGTTGATATTCTCTTGAACGTTTCACAGGTTCAAGATCTGGAACACTAATTAGAACGTTCCAATTTTGATTGTCAATAGAGTTAGATTCGCTTTCAATAATCGTGAAACCAAGCCTACTTAGGAATCTATTAGTTTCATCCCCTCCACTAAACAAAGAGGATGAATATTCTTCACCATTTGCAAATATGTTTGCAATCGTAATTACGTATTTAGGCGGATAAAATTTGCCTTCAAAAGAAAGCTTAAACCTTGTTGAATCCCGTCTTTCTGGTACTCCTTCACTATCGATCTTATGAATTGCTTCAATTACATGCTCATTATTAATGTTTTTTGGTATTGCCATCGATGAACACCTCTATGTTTAATTATCAAGCTACGTTACTTTGTATTTAACGTATAATACTGTAATTGCTCACCTATCCCTTTTCCTTTAAGTGGCACATTACATACGATTCCCTTTTCTTCAAGAACAGGAATTAAGTATTCTCTATATTTAGCTCCAGCGTAGAAGTCTATTTGTGTAATGTTTATTTGTAAATTGTCTAACTGTTTAATAACTATTTCAGACCAATTTTTTCGTTCTGCTGCTTTCATATTATTGAGGGTTAAATCGTATGGCTCAATTACATCATGTTGTTTTAATAGTCCATACTTTGCAGATAATACATACCACTCATCATAATTTTTCTGCTCGATGAATTTAACAGCTTTCTTAAACAAAGTTGACTCTTGATACATTTCTCTAGTACTGCAAGGATAATTAGCTTTTAATTTAGTGCAACTTACTAATGCAATTTTCAATTGGCAATACCTCTCTATCTTTAGGGCATAGGAATATTATACCATGTAAAAACAAAGAAAAAGAGCAGCAAATAATTGCTACTCAAACAAAAACAGTGAGTTTTCCTTTATGTTTCATTTCAAAGACAGTTAGTTTTAATTTAATAATTTTAATACTCTTTTTTCATCTTTATATAATTTTCTCAATTCTTCTATTGTTTTACCTTTTAATATTCTTTTGCCCATTTTAAAGATATCCTTCCATAGATAATCTTTCCCTTGAGGAGGTCCATCTAAATAATCTGAAACACTCAATTTATATGCATTTAGAGCAACTTTATCATCAATGCGAAGTTTGTCATTAATACCATATTTTCTAGTGGACTTTTTTTTATTATCTAAGTCAATACCAGCAAATACAGGTGGTTGTCCTTCCAAGTGGTGTGGAAACATAATAGCTATATCATAGACTTGTTCATCAATTTCTACCCATGAATGACTGAAACTTGTAGGAAATGAATCATCTTTTACTTCTCCAATCATAAGTTTACATATTATATCTTGTTCTTGTAGCAAAATATACATTGCGGCAGAAAAAAAATGACATCCTCCCTGCATTGGCTTGTTGGCGAAAAAATCTAATATTGTATTATATGTATTCTTTATTTCATTATCTTTCTTATCAGTTAACTCCATTCCATTAACTTCCATTTTAACTTTTGTAACAACATGACCAAATGATTTTGTTTTTAAACGATCTTTCATTGTAATAACCATACTAAAAAACACTCCTTAATGCTGAATAATTCAATCTCAATTTGTAATACATCTTATCTTTATTGTATAGGAATATTATACCATGTTAAATTGAAAAAAGAGCAGCAAAGGTCATTTTGTTAGTTTATTAACTTTTAAAGTACTAACTTCGTGAATTATTGTTTTAACTACCTAATGATATGATAGTTGCCTTCTTAACCTAAGTGAAGAACGAGCAATAGGAGGAACGGAGCGAAATCGAAGTAACGAAAGGGAGGCGTAGTCAAGTTACTGTTACGCTAGCCCATTTCGTTGAGGATACGTACTCAAAAGACGATATTAATACTTTTTAATTACTGGCTAATTTATAACAATTACTTTATATCTGTATTTCTCGTAATCCCAACACGTTAAGAAAAGCATAGGATAACTACAATGCTCAAACGGATCGGAATAAAGCAATTAGCTTCGTATCGGAAATTTCTGACACCATGCTGTGTAGTTTGAGGTGCTATCTTTTACCCTTTCAAAACAAGTAAGACATTATTTTTGAAGAAGAGGACGTATTAACGTCCTCATGCACTTATACAGATCGAATGTCACTTTCAACTATTAAGATACTTTTTTCGAGAACTCCCTAGCCTTTATAGGTAGCATCTTCATCATATAACCTGTTGGGTTATCAATTCCTCCAACAGTATAGCGAAATTCATCCAAGGCAAAAAGTAAAGCTTGTAACCCATATTGTGAATGTACTTCATTAATTTTCTTAGATGAATTAGTGTTTAATTCAATTCCAACAAGGGCTAGCCTATTTTGGATAATATCATCAGTAAAATAATGAGCTACTTCATCTTCATCTACAAAAGAAATAATAGCTTCATCCGATACTACATCATCTTCTACTGGCTTAGTATTTTTGGCTCGTCCATCTAGCACACCAAGTTTAGCAGCTGTACCCATCGCCATCACAACCTGTTCCTTATCCTCAAACATAGAATAGATATTATGTTCTTTCTTCTTACCATTACCAAGGTCGAATGACAATTTTTCAAAGTAGATTACTTGAAGTTCTTTAAGACCTTCAATCAATTTAAATAGTCGAGCCTTTCTGATCTTAAGCTCTTTTGCAAGCTTATCTGTGGAATGCCAACAAACTTGTAACACCTCATCTTTTCTTTCGATGTTACGACTTAGCAACAACACGATTGCAATCATATCTTCTCTCTCAAGTTCGGATTCATTTATCATAGCCATATCAACATATTCACTTTTAAGTAGTGTGTAATTATTTTCTGCAAGTGATTCTTCTGCACAAATAAAAATTTTGCTGTTCTTATTCAGAGAATCAATATCAGCTTTTTTCTTAAGAGTAATTTCTTTATACACCTTGATGAGATTCATTCCTAGAAGCGATTTAAGCGAACTCTTTACTGAATTGACGTTGCTTGCTACTTCCTTCTTATTTAATAAGTTTAAAATAAATGCGATAGAGGTTGGCACGCATACTCTCTCGCTATTCCATCTCAATGAATACGAGTATATGAATAAAGCTCTTTTATCGTTCTGTTCAAGTAGTTTTGTTATTACATGATTATCTAGTTTAATATTGTGTTCAAAATTAGTTTCCATTAGTATGTTTACCCCGTTACATTATTTAATCTATGTCAAATTAGTCATAGTCACTTGTTACTTAATTGCTAAATCTATTTAATCGTTCCAGAATGTTTATACCTTGGTTAATGCGTTTCTTTTAACTCCAGAACTAAAATACATGATCGAATTTTTAGTTCTGGAGTTAAAAGACATACAATATAGAAAGAATATTTACCTATTAACAATCGCATCCCTTTAGTTCATTTTTAAAACTAAAGGGAACTATAATAACCTAAAATTGCTGCTATGGTCTTTTTAAGTAAAATTAATTAACAACAAATTAAGAAAAATTAATTAATAACAATTAAAGATTATTATAGTTCCACTAGGTGCGATTTTAGGACTAGAGGGAGTAGCGCTGAGTTCTCGATTTCGGCAACCTATTCTCTTATTTATCCAAATAATTATCATCATGTCTTTGCATACATTGACTTTTCAGTGTAGATGAAAAAATGATTTGATCTATAGCTTATCGCCATTCTGTATGAGAATTAAGAGTAATAGTTAACTTTTCTGAACAATAAAGTACACTTTATCCGTCTCGTTTCGGAATTTTTTACACCGTGGTGTGTAGATTCATGAGCTACATCTATCTTCTGATACACGAAAAGTTATAATTTATGAAAAAAATCCATTCTTCATGTTACATATGTGAAAAGCTTACGATTCAAAAGAATTTTGAAAGGGGAACGAATATCCCCACTTATTCTTTTTTACTAGATTAATATTCGAAGGTATTCGGAATGAACACCCTCTGGCATCAATTATTTTACTAATCTCAACACTGCTTGGTTTTGTTTATCAATTACAGAATGTATACCATGTTGCTTTAGGGCTTTATGGATGAATACCCTACCCTTCTGTGTCCATAGAGTATTTGCTCAAAATTGTGCAGTGGCTTAATCCTTCTTGTTCTCTTCTTTTTGTTTCATTTTCTAATACAAAAATGTATCCACGGATATGACGCATTAAATTCTTGTGTTCTTTCTCAACCATTTCTGATACATCAACACTGTTTGCTAATAATTGTCCTTCGTTTTCATAGCTGTTAATCTGGAGTCATAATCTTTCATCCTTTTCTATAAATTTGTTTCTTTTTTCATCAATACAATCAAACTTACATTTATTCTTGACCCTTTCCCGCTATTTTCTAATTAACCAATGTTTTCAACTATCTACTTCATCTACCAACTGCTCTCTGTTTGCTTCAAAATAGAGAGACATAAAATACAGCTGATCATCAATAACAAATCCACAATCGTCCTCATCCTTCTTCTTCTTCTTTAAGAAATTATAGAATTTTGTACCTAGGTCATTTTCATGAACAAAGCTGGATAATAATTCGTAGTATTGTTCTAGCTCATAGCCTAATTTATCATTAAGCTTCATCATTTCTTTTAAATCATCCTCATATGCTCTGTCTACTTTCTTTTCATTTTGAGATTCCAAGTAATTTTCTACTCGATCTAGAATAGCTGTTCTTTCTTCCTCAGTAATCATTTCTGCTTCTCTAGGAGAAAATTCTACTACTTTAGTAGATTTCAAATTTTTGTTAATTTTATGATATATTTCGGGATATGTTTCTTTTACCCACTTCTCAACTTCAGATTTGTTTACATCTCCGAATCCAAATTTGATTAATACACTACGTTTGATTTGATCATTTTTCATTAATTCTGTAAAAATTTTCATAATTCTTATTCCTCCTAAAGTAAATGCTGTGCTATCACTTTTCAATTTTTTGTTTTCTTCATGGTTATTAATCTAAGTTTTCACTACAAATTTTTTATACTAATCTTAATACTTTCACTTCTAAAACTACTTATCTCCCTTCAGTTTGATGATTATTACGTTCACATCTATTTACTAACTGAATTTATTGTATCATAAATACACTACAGTGTAAATTACTTTTGTAATAATTTTCGTTTACAATATTACACTTTTAAACCCAATTGCAGTATGTTATTATTTACATATACTTCATTTCATTTTGAAGGAGGGCAAAAATGAGTATTAATAATATCGGAAGAGACATAAAAGCATTACGAACCAAAAGGGGAATTGGATCTAGAGAGTTATCACGTTTGATTGGAAAGGCTGAAACATATATTTCACAATTAGAAAGGGGATTAATTAAGAAGTTAGACTATAATACCGCTTACGATATAATGAAGCATTTAGGATTTACAGAGAGTGGGATTGATGAATTTTTAGACAGCTTTTATCAGATTAAATCCCCCGCAAGGATTGAAGCTGAAGCAGAACAAGGGGTAAATTGGGATGAAGCTAGAGCGGTTAAAATTGAAGAAATGTGGATTCAGAGACAAGAAGACATTGATACAGACCGAGAATATCAAGCAAATAAGTTAGAAAATGATATGATAAATCTTGAAAGTCAATGGATGATGAATCTGTATGAGAAGATGGAAGAAAAAAATGAAGAAATAAAAAAAGAACTTTCGTTTAATATAAACAAAAACATGCAAACCTTTGAACCTGTTATTAATAACTTATATAGCTTCTTAACATCTATGAGGGAAGATAGAGGAAACTTTGAATTCTTTGTTGGGTTATTTGAAAATGATCTGAGTGTGCTAAATGATAAAAGTAAAGGTAAAATTTTGAGAGCAGTGAAGGAAGAGATGGATAAAACACAGTCAAAATAACAAACAGATTATAGAGCAAGTTCATTTTGTTCCCAGCTACAAAAAGAGAGCAGCCTTTGCTGCCCTCTATACCCTTTGTTTCCTTGTATTTTTTAGTATGCTTTTAAAGACACTCCGTTGGATATGTAGGTATAACTTTCAATAATATCCTGCAATTCAATTTTACCCATTCACTCAATAATAGCTGTTATTCAAACAAACATAAATTCGTAATCCACGAGATTCCATTTCGACCCTAAATCTCTTGGATGTCGCAGTTTTTTTCCACTACCATCCTCAAAACATTTAATCTTGCCCTTGTATTCTAGTAATAAATTTTCAACTTCCCTTTTTCTAGTTACATATTTATCCCTATCTCTAACCCAAGCTACTATTATGACATCTGAATCAAAAAATGCCTCTTTTAAATAATTGTTATTAAATGATTCATGAACCTTATCTCGTTGATTTAAAAAATTAGGCTTGGTTGCCCTATACGCAAATAAATTGACAATTGTAATTGAACCATAATGATTCTCCACCAAAAAGTTAGTGACATTCATTACTGTTCTATCAGTTATTAACATATCCGCTTTACTAGGATTCAACATAACAACTGTAGCCTTCGGTTTATTTTCATCCCAAACTCTCGACAATTGATATCTGTATAGACCATCATCAGATAATATCACAGTAGACTTTATTAATTTTTCTATTTTTTTGACCATTAGACTCCCTCCAATCTATAATGGTAATTATACCAAAAGAAGGAAAATATACGTGCTTTATCTTATAAATAAAGCGAAGTGACCCATCAGATGAGTGTTACCGTCCTTCGGGGTCGCTTATATTTCTATCCTCTTACTATCCTTCTCTCTCGTTGGACTTATCATCTCTTTTTAAGTACCAAGAAGTGTCTTATGGTTAACTTTGTTCCCATTACTTAATAGGGGCAAAACTTAGCATTGGTTGGCAGACTCATCTTTAAAACACTAAATTCCCGTTCCGTATCGTACATATTTATAACACAGCTTCGTGTTACTACCATACCTAGAGGTTCATAAGAAAAGCTACCTTGTTACTCTACAACAAAAGAAAAAGAGCAGCTTTTTATGTGACTGCTCTTGATACATTTATACTTCTGTAATATACAGAAGAAAATTAACTGATTTAAGTGTCATACTGTTAGTATCGCTACATATTAAATCTATCATAAATGTAGAGTCTATAAGACGAATTTTATTATCATGCGCAAACCTCTTTGCTTCTTCAGTAAAGCCTGAATGGCTAAAGAAAATTAAATAAACTGGGTTGTGCCTAATATGAACATACTTTTCTTGGTCGAACCTTATAAAAAGGGAATCACCAATTAATTTCCTAATATAACTTGTATCTACTAACGAATCGTAAAACTTTACTTGTGATAAAAGAGAAATCTTTTGGGGCATCAATAAATCCAATAAAAGATTATTAGCTACACTTTCAAAAATGTATTCTCCAGTAATATCAATACCCAAATCATTCGAACTTGTTGTAATGTTTACGTTACTACACTTATAATCTTGTAAAAATAATGCACAAAATTTCTCATATATAATATGACTATTTTGGAATTGCTTTATTTCATTTAGCTTATCTTCTAACATTTGTTTTAAACCATTATCAATGCTAATACCTAAAGTTGACTTTTCTAGGTAACAAGTGAAGTGGTTTGTTATTAAATTAAATTTACTTCTTCCACCTGCTTTTTTTATTTCTTCTTTAAGCACTTTTACAAATTCTTGAAAATCCAAATTGTTACTATCAGCTATAGTGAATATAATATCATCTGGTTCAATACTTAATTTCAAATTCTCAACTACTGAATGGCAATTCTCAAACAGATATTGTGAAAGCTCTTTTTTATTGTCATTAAAATTGTTCATTATGTATTTACTTATTTTTCTTTTTATCCCTAATTTCAGCCTATCCATACTCAATCAACCCTATTTAACTAACTTTTTTTTCTTTACTTCAAGCATTTCTAGACTCTCTGTAATAATTTCTTTTATTTTAATAAGCTCACCCTCCAGTTTAACACTCCATTCAGCAGTTAAAGGTGTTCCAGTTAGATCTCTTTGAATAGAAATCAATTTACTTTTCCATAGTTCTTCTTGAGAAATACCTGAGTCTTCTTTCATATTTTCATGAACTATAGTCCAATTAACTGTTCTATCATTTTTCGTTAAACTAATTAATCTATCTTTTACATCTTCTGGATTTTTTTTATTTTCATCTACAATATGAACAAGAGTATCCCTAAATTGTTTAGTATTAAAACCATCATCCTCCGCGCTTTTAATGATAGCAGGTATATCAATTAATAATTCCCTCTTTAAATCAGAATCAGGATACAATTCTACCAAAGTTTCTTCATCAAGTGTCCATTCAAACTCTAATTTCTCTTCAACTAACCCGAAAAAAGCTCTTAACTCCTTATTTTTGTCTAATCCCTCAAGATATCCCCAATACTTATCTGGAATTGTATCACTAATGTTGTTTATCTCTCGGTAAAAAGCATATCTTAATATAGATTTTCTTACATCACTACTGGACATTCCAAGTTCAAAGGATGTTTCTCGAATGATTGAAACTAAGTTTTTATTTTCATATTTTAGCTTACTAGTGCATAATTCATATAAATGTTTTGCTTTAGAAATATCACTCCACTGCTTTACAACCATTACATTGGCAATACCTTGTGTAACTTTTAATTCGGTTTCAAATTCTTCAGAACTTTCCCTTTCTTCTTTATTAGCTAAAAGAACAGGTATTTTTGTATCTGTTGAATGACTTGTTATTTCCCCACTTTTTAAACATGCTAACCTGTTATTACCTTCCACAACTATGTATTTAGCATCTTCATCATTAAAGTTAAACTTTATCTCATCAGTTAATGTATTAATTTCTCTGACAACTATACGATTAACCCATTTAATATTCTGTTTCATACTAGCTAAGAGTTCTTTTGCAGCCTTTGATTTGAAAATCCTATTCATTACCCCCTTTTGTGTATCATAGGATGAGTCTTCACCAAACCGAGGATTATACGGGTCTAACAATATATCATTAATTTTAATTTCACAATTAATTAATTTCATAGATTTCTCCTTATCCAAAAGTATTTTTTCCAGTTCCATTCAATACTTGAATGGGTATATTAATTATATAAGAGTAATTAATTAAAAGTCAATGCAATATACAAAATATTCAGACATTAAACAAATGTATTGCATTACAAGCTTTTCATTGGGTTCAAAAGCCTTTTACTCTGGATACATTTGATTCAGAAATCTAAACAAAATTATTTCGATATATAAAACATATTGCACATTTGTTACACTTTGAAAATGCTCTACATGAAGTACATAGTCACTTATTGTCCGACTTCTGTTACCGCTCACCTTAATCTGACTTGTAATTACGTCAAGTGCATTTGAAATCAAGATGGAGTCACTTAGAATAGTAGTTTGTTCAGTCATAGCTTTTGAAGCGGTAGAACTGGAAACTGGTATTCCCTCTAATAGTCCTCTTACGTCTACTTCAACATCTAATAATCCTTATCTTTTGGTCATACGAAAAAACCTCCTATATCATTAGTAATGTAGTCGATATACGGTGTAATTTCTTACATGACCGTTATACTGACCGTTTCACTAAACGTTATAGAAGGTTGTCGTAGCTGGCTTTACAGCAGCTTTGTTAGTGTCCCAGGAGAGATTCGAACTCCCGACCGACACCGACGGATTACTTCAATTGGCTTGAACTTATTCTCTTTTGACATTTAAAATAATTCTAAATTCTCATGAACTAGGATTTTCACGTCTTCGCTAACCAGTTCAAGGCAGAGTCTTAGGTATCTGTGAAAGATATACCAGTCTCCACTGCCCATTAAAAATAAACAATCCTTTATCAACACTTCACTGCAATGTTTTTCGTTCATAAAGTCCTTAAGGTTTGCATGCACTCCACCAAAGAGTTAAAGACACTTACAATAAGAAGCAAAGAAACGACACTAGATGGCAACTACCTTGAACAAGTAGATAAAAGTATCGTTTCAGAATGCCTTAAGGAGAAGGGTGGTGAACTTTATACAAATGTTATAAAATTTAATTTTTTATACTTTCCTGTAAATCCACCCATTTTTCTCTCTTAATACAGATAAAAAATTAATTACCTTTCCTTTAGACACTTCTCCATATTCATATTTATAAGAATTACAATAAAAATATGTGGTAACTATATCCGTTTCGTATCGGTAATTTCCCAAACACGTATGTGTGGATCGACGTACTACCCTGTACTTCCATAGAAATTGGGAGTTAATATGTGATAATTACCGCCCCCCATTCCCTTTCTTATACAAAAAAAAAGCAGCACAATGACCCCTTTTAAATGTTCCTTCTCATTTAATTAAATACCTGGCAAGTATTTATAACATCATGCTAAAATAAAGTTAGGAATCCCTTTTGCATGTTTAGAGCAACTTTTAGGAGGTTGTTCAACTGTGAAAGGTAGTATAAAAAAAAATAAACAGACTAGCAAATGGGATTTAGTGTTTGATGCTGGCAAAGATCCTTTAACTGGTAAAAGGAAGCAAATTCTCAGAAGAGGATTTGCATCAAAACAAGATGCAAATGATGAAATGATTAGGTTAAAGGCAGAAATATTAGAAAACGAATTCCTTGATTTGACGCACATGACTTACGGTAAATATATGGAAGAATGGCTTCAAGAAAGAAAAAGCCGTCTACAGGCATCTACCTTTGAGACACACTCCATCTTTTATAGAAATGTCATAAAACCAAGACTCGGTCTTCTTAAATTACAACAAATTGCTCCTATGCAAATTCAAAAATTTGTTAACGACCTAGTTAACGATACGTCTTATTCAGGACACACTATCCATCTCATCTTTCGAATTGTCAGTGCGTCTCTTAAGAAGGCTAAAATCTTGAAGCTTATCAAAGACGATCCTTCTATAGGGATTACTCTTCCAAAGATAAAACGAAAAGAAATAAATGTTTGGTCTTTAGATCAGATCAATTTCTTTATTAGCGAAGCCAAGAAGATAAAACGGCTCACACGCTGCTATATAGGATTTCTCATGTCAATCTTTACAGGGATGCGACAAGGAGAAATTCTTGGAATTAGGTGGAAAGACATTGACTTTGAGTCACAAACAATATTTGTGAGGCAGACGCTTACGCAAAACGCAGAGATTAAGGCAGGAGCAAAGAATGAAGCTAGCGTCCGTTCCATTCACATGCCCAGCAAATTAGTAGACGAATTAAGGACACATAGGAAACAAATCTTGGAGGAAAAGCTTTTACTTGGCTCAAGCTATCGTGACCTTGACCTAGTCATCTGCACAAAAGGCGGAAATCCTATGATACCAAGAAACTTCCGCAAAGAGTTCTATAATTTAACTGAGAAGATTGGACTGCCAAAAATACGCTTCCATGACCTTAGACATACACATGCTACTATCTTGATTCAACAAAATGTAAATGTGAAGCTTATCTCGGAACGGCTAGGTCATGCAGATATTGAAACAACACTCAATACTTATAGTCATGTCTTGCCCGATATGCAGAAGTCCGTCTCTGATAAATTGGACAAAATCATCGGAATGTGATCAAATGTGTGACCGCTACACATCCAAAGTGCCTTAAATGTAGTCATACCAATACTTCAGCTACCTTCCACCCCTACATGCCCGAAGAAGGAATGGTCGAAGAAGGCGAACTGAAAATCCACCAAGCTTCACATGCCCGCTACTTTGAGGATTTCCTGAAGTTCGTCGAATATGGTGAATCGATGCCGGAAATCATGAAAAACCAGGTCATCCACATGGTCCATGAACATGTATCCGCACAATTCGAAGAAAACAGTGACGAACTGCAAAAATTCGAACAGGACCTGGAAATCTGGGAAACCAGTGAAAAGCGGGAAATCCAGGAACGCCTTGAAACCCACCAGGTCGTCGAAGCCACAGCCCAGATTGTCGAGCATACACCTGAAGCCGAAATGCGAATGAAGCTAGGCAGTACATCCGTCAAAGGACTGTTAGCCGATTTTGGAGAAAGCATCCATTTAGGAAAGATTAATGGGAAGTATGTATTAATGATAGAATCCAATACGATAGAGTTCGATAAAGGTGTTTCGCCGATTGAGTTTCATAAGCCGGATGATTTGATGGAGATTGTGGAGAAGATTAGTAGGAAGGTTTGAGATAATCATCTAAAATCATTGATGTACAAGCATTTTCAACATATTTGTGAGCAAAAATGTGAGCAGTTATGTGATCAATATTCGACCTTAAAATACTATTAATACTCTTATATCTAGCTACTAACTTACGTTAGTAGTTTTATTTTTTTCTCAGTTTAAGCAAGCGGATATTTTTTCTCTGTAAATTATAAAAACCCCACTCGTTTAGAATGGAGTCATAACCTTTCATCTTTTCGCCTACTTTTAAATGTTACCAAACCGCAAGGTTTTATTAAATATTGAAGTGTAATCCATGTAGTCATCTGCTTCATCGAATACTGAGATATCTTCGCATTTGTGATTCCAATTGTTTAAATAAGTACTATTTGATTTATACAAAAAGCTCGGTTAGTCAAAAAGCCGAGCTTTTGTTACACTATTTTTTCCATTTTTTAAAGCATTCATAATAACATTCGTAAATATTTTTCGAAGTTAACTCCTTCTACTTTAGGAATTTGCTCCAAGGAGGAATCATTGATAGCCTCTGTCAGGAATGCCACTGCGAGCTGTACGGATTTTTCTAGGTTCTCTCCACCCATCATGCTTCCCATAATCACAGATGCAAATAAATCACCAGTACCTGAATAGCTTTCACCGTTATACTGCGTCGCACTATAAAAGGTTCTACTTCCGTCCAAATACATATTTCCGATAAACTGCTTCTCTGAATCTGCTGACGGTGGATTCATTCCAGTGATGATAACCTGAGCTCCCGTTTCTTGCAGCAACATATTCCCTGCTTCTTCTATCGCTTTAATATAGTCCTCTTCGTTTGAATAGCTATCCAGCTTTTCATAAGATAATCCGGTTAATAAACAGCACTCTGTAACATTTGGTGTAATGACATCTGCACGCTTCACCAGTTCTCTCATAAGTACCAGTAATTCATCGGTAAAAAGTTTATAGACTTCTCCTATATCCCCCATTACTGGATCAACAAGTAAAATGGTTTCTTTTGTATAAAATTTATCTAAAAAATGGAAAATATTATTAATTTGCTCTTCACCAGTAACGAAGCCGGTATAGATTCCATCAAAGGTTACATTAAGCTTGCTCCATTCTTCTATGAAGTATTTCATTTTGGATGTAAAATCTTCACAAAAAAAACTTGGATATCCGGTTTGCGCAGTCAATATGGCCGTTGGTAAAGGGCATGCCTGCACGCCCATGACCGAAAGAACCGGAATTGCAGCTGTTAATGAACATTTTCCAAAAGATGATAAATCCTGTAGTACAGCAACTTTTTTCATAATAACCTCCATATGGCCTATCCACTTTAAACTTTATTTATCTTATCATAAATCAGCTAAAAACAGTCATCTCCTCTCTCTTTTCAATACGTATAATATCTGTATTTTTTTCAACTGACCTCATAGTTTTTTAATAAATTGACACTTTTATAGACACCAGTCTTTTGCTAAAATCAAAGGAAAATTCTAGTTAGGAAGGTTTACAGATATGCAAAATACACAAAGTTATTCAAGGTCAAGTCAAAAAACTATGGATTTAATTATTACCGCAATGTTGATTGCACTTGTGTTCCTATCTACTTTCTTTTTGAATATTAAACTGCCAATTGCCGCAAATGGAGGGTTAGTTCATCTAGGAACAGCTATGCTTTTTATTGCATCTATTTTATTTGGTCCTAAAAAAGCAGCTCTTGCTGGTGCGATAGGAATGGGGTTATTTGATATAGTTGGAGGGTGGACATTGTGGGCCCCTATCACCATTGTGGCGCGTGGTTTGCAAGGATATATAGTTGGTAAAATCGTTTGGTCAAAGGGTCGCAACGGTACTAGCATTGCTTTCAATGTAATAGCAACAATCGTTTCCATTCCATTTATGATAGCTGTTTATTATATTGGTGAAGGGATTCTATACGGTAATTGGATTGCACCTTTAGCTTCGATACCTGGAGATCTCGTTCAAAATATATTAGGAATTATCGTTGCCGTTCCAGTTTGTGTGGCTTTGAAAAAGGTTCCTTATTTTAAGTAAATTCGCTATAAAGGAAAACGTCAAGTAGCCCCCAAATACTACATGAATGGTGTATTTGGGGGCTATGTTTTGTTTGCTTCCCTTTTTATCGGTACTCTGCATGCAGAGGGTAAACTAGATGACCACGACAAGACTTTATCTATTTCATTTTTTCATTCTTAAGTCTTTTAACGTGAGCTCTCAGCCTAATTTGTCGAATTCTACATCTCCAGATCCACCTTTAGTAAAACTAAAGTATAGTTCCGTAAACGCCTTAACCATTAATTCGTAGTTAGGTTCATTTACAAAATAGCCATTTCCTCGCAGTTTTTTCTTGGTTTACTCTTTTTCACATTAGAATAGTCCTTTCAATTAAACTATTTATTCTTTTCCTTATACAAAAACAGCCTACTTTCTTCTTTGGCTATACACTCGAAAAGCTTCCTTCTAAAATATTCATTAATATCGATATTAACCGCTGAAATAACTTCTAGATCGGTCATATCGGCATCATTAAGATTAATTTTCTTTGACTTTTTATCCAATCAATATCACTCTCCTGTCCTACATGATAATCTCCAAACAAAATATCTTATATTCACATTTCACTAAATTATCTATGAAAATATTTATTTAAATTTTAATAATGTTCTACTGGTGCTCCTAAATTATCCAAGTCTTGTGAGATATTTAGAATGATTAAATATCTCCACTCGTTTTTAATTTTTCCTAAGGCCACAACCTGGTGAACCTCTACTTCATCATTTTCATACTCTTTACTAGTCCCGCAAATCTCAGATAAACTTTCTACTAACTCTGTATTATCCCAATTCCTTACATCTAACTGTACGAACTTTTGGCTTTTTTTTATTTTCATTTTCTTCACTCCTAGTTTTTAAAGGATAAGGAATATTGAGTACTCCTAGTTGATTTAGTTGTGTTCATTACAACCCTATGGTTTTTTGTTGATGTATCCTTAGTGCTAATATTAGAATCATAACTCTTAGCATAGTGTACCTGAACTTGACCCGAATTGTCCTTAGTTGTCCACTTATTATCATAGTTGGCCATTGTATCTTCTCTTAATTTTTTCACAATAACATCTTTCCATATTGAGTAGCCTTAGCTGATGATTTTACCTTAGATTAATATTCGGGCTTAATAATGCATAAGAATCGACATATGTTATATTACCGTTAATATTTTTACTATTAATTTACATACATATTTGTTCCATCTTCATACATTGATCCTTTTCGAATTCAGCTGCTCTTGAAGTACATCTAATCCATAAAATTTAATGGTATCTAATAATTTCAACCTCTCAAACTCTGCCCAATCCCAATCTGTTTCTTCTCCATAGGAAATATTAATACTCTAAACATGAACACCCTTACAAATAAAAGTAGAACTAAAAAACGATTAGCACTTTTGTCCATCTCCCTTTGAAACTTAAATTGGCAACAAGTACAATTTATACTACAAAATAATAATTATGTATTTTTTCACTCATCACCCATCGCACCGCACCATTACCATGCTCTATTACCTCACCACACTTACTGCATAGCTTAAGTAGTTGCATACACATCATGTCCTTAACTTCTTAGTCCTACATACACTTTAACTATCGATCCGTACATCCGTACATTTCAGCCAATAGTAATTATGATTAACCATAACCACCAATACTCAATTAGTCTCTCTTTCTGTCATACGGATCATCTCATGTATGAATAGATTCATGGTTAACACATCCTTATTAGACAAATAAAAAAGCCTGAGCATTGCGCCCAGACTCCTATACAGAAATCACTTTTGGTATGTTGGTTTTTTAACTACTATCAAAATCCAAAAGACCATGATTATTGGAATAAAAAATAAATTTAAATTAATTCTTTTATCAACGATAATTGAAAAAACATCGTTGATAATTAAACAAACTAAGCTTAATACAATGCATAAAAGCAAAGAATGTAATGATAATTTCAGCATTTTTATTCTCGAAAAGTCAGGTATGTCAAACAATGTGTTTCCCCCTTAGTTTCGGATATTTTACCAGTATCCTAGTGCTTTACAAGCCTTTTTAACTTTAGGCTTCTTTTTACCCCATTTGTGGCAAGCGGAATAAGCTCCTAATTTATACAAGTCTTGAACTATTAAAGTAGCAACAGTCATCCCAACAACAGCCCCTAATACTTAAAGCCTTTTCGAATCCTGAAGGCAGTCATTATTGGGGACTTTATTAATTCTGTTTTTAATTAAATCCAAACTATGTACGTGATTAATTCTTTTCTTAAAAGTTCTAGTGTCAGTTATCCTTAGAAAGTTCATTAAAAGTACGATGATCTAATTGCAGGATATTACCCTTATCCTCCGGGTTTCTATAGCTTCCTGTGTGGTTAACATTAATGAATATCTCTCTTCTTGAACCGCCCACCCCGTACTTCCGCAATATTTGCCATTGCTAAGAAAGATGAAGGGTCGATTTCTTCAACAATTGTAGTTAATTTGGATTCTTCAAGTCTGGTAATTACACAAAAGATAACCTTTTTGTCCTCTCCAGTAAAAGCACCCTCACCATGTAAGTATGTTACACCCCGTCCTAAGCGGCTATTGATTGCATCACCCATCTCTTTTGCTTCATCGCTAATTATCCACACTGACTTTGTTTCTTCCATTCCAGTAATAACAATGTCAATGGCTTTAGCAGCTATTACATAAGCTAAGATTGAATACATAGCTCTATCCCATGTGTAAACGAATCCGGCAGAACCAAGTATAAATAGATTGATGAACATAACAATTTCGCCAACAGAAAAAGGCACTTTTTTACTTATTACAATCGAAAGTATTTCTGTACCATCAAGAGCACCACCGTTACGAATTACTATTCCCACACCTATACCTAAAAAAATACCGCCAAAAATTGTAGCAAGAAGGATATCTTCGGTGAAGGGCGGGATAGGATGAAAATATGTCGCAAAAATGGAAAGCATTATAATCCCATATACAGTAGATATAGCAAAAGTTTTTCCAAACTGTTTATATCCCAGAAATACAAATGGTAGGTTCAAAAGGAATAGAAAGATTCCCAGTTTTATACCGGTAATGTGAGAAAGCATAATGGAAATACCTGTAATGCCTCCATCAATTACATGATTGGGAATTAAAAAGATTTCCAATCCAGTGGCCATTAGCAAAGCACCAATTGTAATAAGAATGATCCGTTGGATAATTATCAAACGGGGTAACTTTCTATGCTGCTTTTTTTGTGCTTCCGTCAGAAAAATCACACCTTTTTATTATTCATTTATTACTATTATACTCTAATATTAAATCAGGAAAAATAACTTTGAATATAGAAGTTCCAACTTGATTACATCTTCCTAATTTAGCCAAAATAAAACCGCCGCTATTCTTGTTAGCGTTTGATTGTTGTTATTGGTTTTCACATCGTTACACAAGCAACAGTTTTTCTAAGTTCTGAGAATTCCATTCCCTCTAAAAGTAGAATCATCTGCACAATCGTTAGGTGCTGTAGCAAAGTTATCTGATAGATCCACTAACCAATCAGATGAATACTGACGAAGCATTGATAGGAATCACATATGCTGAAGCGTAACATCCTGAAATAGCTCCTGTACCTGATTTTACAGTTTGAATACAATACAGAACTGAACCTGTCTCTAAAATAACATTGATAATGGCATTCTTCTGAATGTATACTTAGTAGGAGATATGCATATCCCTGCATTGACAGGGTTTAGAATGATTCCGCCTTTTATATTAATACGGGATGAGAGTGAGCCAAAATTCCCACCAGCTAACATCCAATAATCGCACCTAAGATATTCAAAAACCTAACGGTATATATACAATATGGTTCAAAATTTATGTAATACCTTCAGAAGAAAATGGAAGTGAATTGATTTCTAATGAAAGGTAGATAGAATACGTCTCCTACTTTACATTTAAACCTATGACTTTATCACTTTTGAACCTAATTCAATGTGGTCACGATCACTCCATCCATATTATCACCAGATATTTCATACTGTTCATTCGCTGGTACTTCAACTTCAATTGTCCCTTTTTGAGAAATGGGATAATATGAAATTGTATATTTTTTCCCTTCAACACTAATAGAAATGCTCTTTTCATCTTTTAAATAATCCAAATATTCTTCCAAAGCTAAATTCATTTCCTGCATAATCGCACTGTGAGGCAAGCCGACATAGCGAATATGCCATGGTTCATATTGAATTCCTGTAATATCCGTTTTATTCGCGGGATAGCGTAAGATAAAGCCGTTTTTCCAAGCATTTTCTTCTATCCACTCTCCTTCAGGTGCTTCTTTCATCTTCATTTGAGTAGCCCCTACATCGAGTGCTAATCCTAAATTGTGTTCGCTATGCCCGGCAGGCAAAGCATAGTCAGCCCCCATCTCCTTGTACAATCTGCTTTGCTCATTAAAGTCTCGATAACCACTGCTAATTAAGAAATTACTAACCCCATCCTCTTCAGCCGCAGCTATCATCTCCGAAAATTTTTCAGCTATTTCTTCTGATAATTTTATTTCATTATTAAGTAGTTGGTACCCGATTGTTGATTCTTTGTTTGTAAATAAATTTATGATAACCGATTGTATACCAGCTTGTTCAACAGCATATTCACTGTTAACCAAAAGCAGATTCCCTTGATGGATCTGCTCTTCTGTAATCTCAATCTTTTGGGAATTTTCAATAGCTGTATTATCATTTTGTTCATAAAGTCGATCCTCTTCTTTATCTTTGGATATCGGTAATATCTTAAAAATAAAAACTAGAAATAATGCAAAAACCAATAAAAATCCCCACTTTTTCATTTTTAGTCTCCTCCTTGATGTAACTTGTTTATAGGATAGGAAAAACTTTTAAAATAAAAAGTGGGGTAAACATTAAATTTTCCTTAAATTTTCACTTGGATTTTATTATTAATCTTCTCAAGAATCCGCCATTGGTAATCGAACTTCAAATATAGTGCGTATTAAATCACTTGCGGCAGATATTGTCCCATTGTGTTGCTCTACAATATTCTTCGCAATGAATAAACCGAGACCTGTACTATTTTCTTGATGAGTTCGTGCTTTGTCACCAGTATACAGCATATCAAAAATATGAGGCAGTTCATCTGGAGGAATGGCGTCCCCATAATTGATAACTTGAATAACCACTTCCTCTGAATCAATATAACCGTTGATATCCACATACTGCCCCTCATACCCATAGCGATTTGCATTAATCAGAAGATTTTCAAACACACGTGCCAATAACTCTCCATCACCCATAATAGATAAAGGGGAAGTAATATTCATTCTTGCCATCAAATCGTTTTTCTCGAAGACAGGATACAATTCCTCTTTCAATTGAACAAGGAGCTCACTTAAATCGATTTGTTTCTTTTCAACTGGTAACATCCCATAATTCATCCTAGTTATTTCGAATAATTCATCAATTAACCTTTCCAAGCGTTGAGATTTGGTAAAGGCAATCGTTAAATAATGCCTGATCTGTTTTTCAGTCAAATTACCATCCTTAAGGATTAAATCCAAATAACCTAACACGGAAGTAAGAGGTGTGCGCAAATCATGAGCCAAATTAACTACTAACTGCTCTTTACTACTTTCCGAAAAGTCACCCCTTTCTATGGCTTGTTCCAATTTTTCACTTGCCAAATTAATGCCTTGTGCAATATCACTAAATTCATCATTTGACAATATTTGAACTCGATGCTTAAAGTCACCCTGAGCGAGATAATGAATTCCTTTTGAAATCTCATTGAAATAGGCAGAATAGGGTTTTGTAAGTAAAAAGAAAAAGAATATCGAAAGCGTGATAAATAAAAGCAAAAAGACGTTTAGGTCCCCAATATTTTGGATGATTTTGCGAAAGTAAGCTAGTGTATCTCCATGATTAACATTCGTATAATAATACAATTGGAGTACTTTAAAGAGGAAATATGTTATGACGCTAGACAACAACATGCTTAAACCTAACAATATGATCATTTTTGAACGAAACCCTCGTAGAATATTACCCATTGAATTTATAACCTACCCCCCATACAGTTTTTATCAATTTGTTTTTTCGTTTATCCTCTTCAAGTTTTTTCCGCAAAGTACGAATATGAACCATAACGGTATTCCCACCTTCATAGTATGCATCCCCCCATACCTTCTGAAAAATATCTTCTGCATTATAGACTTTATTGGGATTGCTGGCTAATAAATATAAAATTTTAAACTCTTTCGGTGTTAACTCAATATTCTTACCATATAGAGTAACTGTACGTTGTTCAGGAGAAATCGTTAATCCTCCAAATTCCAGGTTTGGATTCTGTTTATAATTAGGTTGATTCAATTTCATAAAGCGCCGCAGCTGTGCATTTACCCGAGCTACCAATTCAATGGGTATAAATGGTTTCGTCATATAATCGTCTGCTCCAATCACGAGACCCTGCACTTTATCAAAATCAGACGTTTTAGCGCTCAAAAAAATAATGGGCATATTATGTTTTTCGCGAATGCGACGGGTAACTTCATATCCATCCATTTTCGGCATCATAATATCCAAAATCAGTAAATCAATTGGTTGAGTCTGGATAACATCAATGGTTTCTTGTCCATCCGATACCTTAATGACACGATACCCTTCTTTCTCTAAATGGATAGCAACCAAATCAGCAATCTCAACAACATCATCAGCTATTAAAATTTTTATATTTTCCATGTATTCCACCCCTACAAAAAGTTATCATTAATCGTCTAAATGTGTTAAGAAGTTGTATCATAAAAAAATCAGCTGTTTTTGAAGAGTTCAATTATCACTTGTTTATTCCACAAGCTTCCCGATTATTGAATATAAGTCTTTGTAGTTCGTAACGCAATACCTCAAGTTTAGTATCCGCCTACCTATTCAGAAAAAAAGGCTGCGAATACTTAATAATAGAGGGTGTATCATTTTCACGAAAGGTCCCAAAACGGGGTGATCCATCATTAACGTATTTATTAAAAAACGTAACATCACGCATTAAGGTAAAAATGTTACAGCTCTAATATCCAAGATTAAAGTGAATGTAAGATTCTAACCCTCCTTCTCCTTTCCTTCAAATATTACTTATACAGCTTTACCTATCTTTAGCATTTGCATAGATGGTACTACTCGGGGCACCTGTCATTTTCACAATATCATTAACACTGATTTTATTTTCTTCTCGATTACCAAAGTGATCTAATGCACGTTCTAAGTTTTTCCTTGGTTGACCTTGTCTTCCCATATGTTTCCCTTGTCTTTCTGCTGTTCTTTCGTTCATAAATTCACACAATTTCTTCTAGCATTGTGAACATTAGTTTCCTTGATGGAGTTGAGAAATCTATTTGCTCTTTTAAGAAAACAAGACCAATGCCTCTTTCCTCTAATTGGCTAGCATTGTTATGTAGGTCTTTGACTGAGGAGCAAGTCTATCTATTTTAGTTACAATTAGCTTATCTCCTTCTCGCAAATACTCTAATGCTCCATGAAGAGCTATTCGATTTGATTTTGCTCCAGATTGTTTTTCTTAAGTATTTTATACAGCCATTTCCCTGAAGTGATTCAATTTGATTTTCAAGTGTTTGTCCAACTGTTGAAACTACCCAATTAAAGCCTTTTAAAGCACCTCTGTCTAAAAGACTAATATGTTTTATTCATTTAAATCATATACTAACTTTAAGACACTTTACATAAACATTTAGATTAACATTAATAGTAAAATCAACATAAAAGTTATTATACTTTTAGACAGTTGTATAAAATTTAATTGCATTTTCTATTGACTAAACGTTCATTCAATAATAAAATGAATCTGAAAATTCAGTAATAAAAAAGGAGAGGTTGCATTGGATTTACATTTCGAGGTAAATGGCAAGGGTCTTCCTGTTGTTCTTATTCATGGTGGTGGAGTTGATTTGAGGCAATGGACATTCTTAGCATCTCTTTTAACTGAAAATTACCAAGTGATCGCTTTTGATGGCCGTGGTGCCGGTAAATCACCATCCCCCGTAAAACATGCAAACTATGTTGACGATGTATTGGCACTAATGGATTACCTGGAACTTAATCAGGCAACGATTATAGGTCATTCCATGGGCGGGCAGATTGCAACTGATTTCGCCCTTAATCACCCAGAAAGGGTATCGAAACTTGTATTAATTGCTCCTTCTTTAACTGGTTTTCCCTATTCAAAGGATTTTGAACAATATCATAACAAGATATTGGAAAGTGCACCCAATATAGATAAGATGTTAGAGCTTGCCCTTCATTCACCAACATATCAAGTTGTTATCGATAGTCCGCACAAAGATCTCACTGTCCAAATGCTCAGGCATCATTTCGGGCGCATGCTTAAGTGGCCCGCTGATTTCTGCATGATATGGCCACAGCCTCCAGCAATGGATCGATTAGAAGAATTGAACCCCGAAACTTTATTTTTTATCGGCAAAAAGGACTTGGCAGATAATTTCCGGGTTGCCGATTGTTTCCGAAAGGTTCCAAACATCCGTTTCATCGAAATAGAGGATGCCGATCATATGCTGCCCCTCACCCATTCTGAAGTTTTATATCAAGAATTCACTGCTTTTATGGAGGATTGAAGATAAAATGCCACGTACACCCGAAGAGAATGACCGTATTCGCCAAGCATCCAAAGAAAAAATTCGCACTGCAGCCATGGAGTTATTTATGAAACAAGGCTATTACGCTACTTCCATAAGCGATATAGCCAAGCAGGCGGGCATTTCGAAAGGGTTACTCTATAACTATTATAAAGGGAAAGAAGAACTTCTTTCTGAAATGGTCGAGGCCAGAATCAGGGAAGTGGTGGAAGTCATGGAAGAAGCGTTCGCCTTAAATACACCTCGTGAACAGCTTGAATATATAATCAATGGTGCCATTGATAATATCCACCAAAAGCCAGAAGTCCATCGGTTCTATCTACACCTTCAAACTCAGCCAGAGTCAGATGAAGAGTTGATAAAATACAGTCAACTCATAATTGAAGAAAATGCTAGACAATTTGAGTTTCAATGTAAAATATTTGAAAATATGGGTGAAATGGATCCTAGGAAACGATCGTTATATTTTTCATCTGTCCTACAAGGAATTATGTTGATGATATCCACCTATCATCAGGAATTTCCGATAGAAGAAATAAAGAACCAGATCATAAGGGAGTTTTGTAACTAGTCTAGACATATCTTGAATGAAGATTTAAAAAGGAGCTTCCTCAGCTAAAATGGAGAAAAAAAAAGATCGTCATTGACGTTCTCTTTTATGAGAAGAACTATTTATTAATACATTATCTCGAACATCATCAAGCCGTCAGAACCTACTTCATCGGTATTCGTTCCATGCGTAAAACGATTGAAGAAGTTGAAACCAATATGGCTTACCGTTGGTTCTTAGGCAATGGTTTCCATGATAAAGTACCTCATACTCCACGTTCGGGAAAAATTATGAGCGACGTTTTAAAGATAGGTATATTAAATGAAAGTCAGTTTAATTAAAATAACTGGATCAATACTTGGGCGTCCTACATTTGAATACATATCTTCACCAAGTCATAAATGAAATGAAAGTAAAGTCAATGGCAGCCTCCATTTTCGAACCAAATGATTCGGTGGCACCAGTTGATATAAAGTAATCATTTCAAGTTGATCTCGCTGAATAGGATCATGTTTAGAAAGCATCCTCATCACCTCAGGTTTTAATACTTCTATTTTAAAACAAAAATGACTCTAGTTAAAAATGTTCTATCTAAAAGGTAAAACAAAGTTGATTGGAACGGTAGGTACGAGACTCCTGCTTAGAAAAGCGCGTCTAGGGGAAACCCCACAGGCGAAAGCCGAGAAGGCTCCCCGACCGACCGCGGATAGCGAGTGCCCTAAGTTCCAATCAACGTCCAAATTGTACAAGCCATAAAAATAGACAAACTCGTATTTTCATTGAGTTTGTCTACAGTCTGAAATCTCTTCAGTAACCTAACTGAAGAGATTTTTTTTGACCCGCTTGAACTAAAACGATAAATGAAGACGTTAATCTCTGACCATCTATTCTATTAACAGAATACCGTCGGCTATCGGGCGTTCACCTGCTGCATCAGATGGTCTTGTGACTCGGTCATCCCCAACTGTCATGGTCGTCGATCCGCCGCCATCAAGATTGATGGCATCGACTGCCCCTAATGACTTCATGACTTTCGCACTTTCTTCAAAATTAGCTCCCACGCTCCATCCGGGTGCGCGTCCATCTATGGTGACAAATAATAGATTGCCATTCTCTTTGATTCCTGCAAGCGTTCTAGGATTACGACGTTCCCCAAAACGATAATAAAATCCTGGATCTTCTTCCCAGTGAAAGCCTTCCTCTACGGCATTAATGGAAATTTCTCCGTTTTCCAATAATCGAGGACCTCCATTAAGCATACTTGTGGTTTGGTCTAATTTTAATAGCTTTCCATCCCCGATGATTTTACTTTTCACTTGAATCTTCATTCCTAGCCGAGCATGGTCTCGAAGCCACTCTGCCGCCTCCCCCGTTCCCGCAAGAACAAAACCACCGCTCGGAATGGCTCCCCCACGCTTGTTACGAATTTCCGCCACTACCCCGGCATGATTTACTACCACTTCCATACCGACGCCCGATTCAGTCTTTCCCCCAAATACGGACGTATATTGGATAAGTTCGCTTTCATCCTTACAAGTGTAATCATGTTTTGCCCGTTCTGTTGTCGTATCTCCTCCAACACCGCCACAATTGCGGATCAATCCTGGCTTCCGATTTAATCCATCCACTTCCCTAACTGCCCCATCAGTTGAAGTAGCCTGAATTGACGTGGACACGGATGCAATGTTTGCCTTCTCTTCAACAGAAGATAAAATCAGAGCTGAACGGCCATTTATAGCTTCACTGACAAGTTGACCTTTGCTTGCGAATATACCGGCAAGATCGCCTGGTGTTCCATCCTTCTCTCCCATAACAAAGTATCCAGCATTAACTCCTGCAATGGCATCATTTCTATCTGCGATTTGGGTCAATGTTTCTTTTCCTGCCACTGCACCATTAGCTAATTCAGGCACCACATGCCCATGAAATCGATCCTGATCCACTTCAAGGACGTTCACTACCCATGGTCCTGTTGTTTTCTCTCCGTCTTCACCCGTATACACAGTCCGAAGTCCCGAATAT
Source organism: Bacillus sp. ISL-78 (assembly GCF_018613455.1). NCBI lineage: Bacteria > Bacillati > Bacillota > Bacilli > Caryophanales > Bacillaceae > Bacillus > Bacillus sp. ISL-78. Next base: position 388,752 of record NZ_JAGGQC010000008.1, on the reverse strand, counting down.
CCCTTTTCAGATAACTTGTTTTTCAATTCGGCTGCATCTGCTTCCAGCTGATATTGACCGATGCGAACAATGTACCCAAGCGGTCCCTTTTTCCGGTCATCCACGGCCCGATCCGTTTCTTTTATGATATGAGCATTTTTGAAACCATCTTTCTTTAAGTTTTCCAACAATTTCTTTGCCTGCTTTTGTGTTTCTACAAATGCCACATCCACTGTGTAAAAATCTTTAGAAGATGTTTCACCACGATTGATTTTGGTATACTTCACTCCTGGTGCTAGATTCATGGAAGTTCTTTCCTCGTGCAAATTTGGCGTTCCAAGCGGAAGCAAATGATTTTTCATTTGCACCTGTGACGGAACATTCAATTTTGCTTGAACTGGAGTTTCGGGAATGGCATTTACAAACATCACAGATGCCAGACTAATAGAGGCGATAGGCAAAATGGGCTTTTTCCATATTTTTTTCATTTTTCTCCTCCAATAAAGTTATGTCCTCCTTTAACTTTATTGTCTAAATATGATGGAAAATTAAAAAAACCATTATATTTCAGTCAATTTTAAGTGAACAAAATTGAGCATAAATACTCGGTAAATATTACAATTCTTATTTGTGGATGGATAAATTTTGAGTATTTTGTCTTTGTTTACAGTTAATCAAAAGTTTTGCTGGATAATCGTGAATATTATAAGATATGTGTGGGGTTATCTCCTAGGAGGCGAAATTTATGGAGACAGTAAAAAAGAACTTGTTGTTAATACCAACCATTTTGTCGGTTATCAATGTTATCTGCCTTGCTTCATTCCTTATTGGACTTAGTGTTATGAACCACCCAATTTCAAGCATTTTAACTGATCTAGGCTTGTTATGCCCATTGATTGCAACTTCATCATTCTTCTATTTAGTGATTAAAGTCAAAAAGCATTCCGCATTAAAGTACTTTCATTTAGTTAATGCGGTTACATTTCTTGTCCCGATATGTATTTTTACGTTTCTTATACTTCGATTCCTAAACGACTGGGATATTTACTTTTAAAATGACTGCTATTCTAAAATATTTTTTCATTCATACAAAAAAAGCCCTCATAGGGCTTTTTTGCTAAGCTAATTTTAAGCAATATAGTTCTATTCCATTTCAAATATCATCCAAATAGTTTTGCAAAGGTATTTTCACCGGCGATGCCGTCTGCAGATAATCCATTGGCCCTTTGAAATGCCTTCACAGTTATTTCCGTTCCGCTTCCAAAGATACCATCCATACCATGTGGATTATGTCCTTCCAAATAAAGTGCAGCTTGAAGGATATAGGTGATATTTCCTTCCGCCCCTTCCCTAACATTAGGTGAAGCCGCTTTTGTTTGGGGGCCCCATATTCCATCAACCTTAATCTTTGCACCATATTGTTTATTCAATTCGGTTTGAAAACCCTTGATCAGCGCTTTTTTAGTATTGGGACCATAATATCCATCAACATCTATTTTTGTATTATATCTGCTATTTAATGTCTTCTGAATGGACTTGATAGTTTGGTTGCCGCTGTCCTTTACTGGTGTATCTTTTACAATGACTTCGGATTCAACTTGTGTAGCTGGTGGAGTGGTTCCATTCACTTTTGATATCAGTCTAGGCTTTGTTCCCGTATTTAACTGAGAATAAGTCAGTCCCCCCGTCATATCAAAGTGTGGATAATCTTTAAAGCTTGACCAATCCCCGCCCCATGCAAAGCCCAAGGATTTACCAATAGCCGCTACACGTCTCCATTTTGCATCAACTGTCCATATGGCATTCTTTCCATCATCGCTGACTATGAAATAATCAATGGCTAGTCCATAGTTATGGTAAGATTGACCTGGCATCGCGTTGGTCACTCTTGGCTTCGATAAATCACTATAGTTTTTACCATCGTATATATAACCTAGGCGACCTTGACCATATAGCTTTGCTTGCTCTTCCATAGACCGATAACCTGCGCTGATTTGCACGAAAATGCCTTCTTGGTATGCCCGTTTAACCATTTCCAAAGCTGATTCTTTTACGACTGGATGAATTCCGCTGCCCATATTCTTTTCTGAACGATCCAATAAAGTTTCTAATTTAACTGTCAATTCAATCACCTCCTAATATGTTATGGTGCTAATTAGGAAATGCTTGTACACCTACCTTGACGTTACAAAAAAAGCGCCCATTTTATGTGCAACTAGTATGCTTTCATCCTTCTTAAATAAAAAAAGCACACCCCTTAATGGAATTGTGCTTTTTTAAAATTATAGTGGCTTAGTTTGATTCTTTATCTTTTCCAATGACTTTTATCAATTCATCCAGCTTTTCATTTCTTTCTTGATCTAATCTTGCCTTTGCATTGATGAATTTTATGATCTTAATTATGAAATAAACACTTAAAACAATAAGTCCCAAATAAAACAAAATCGGTATGATTGCAAAAAGCCCTATTAAACTGCTGGCTTGGTCCATGAATGATTCCTCCTATTGTAAAATATAGTATTATTATACAAGAAAAACAAACAAGGCGTCCGATATCGATTATTATTCAAAATTATTTTGCTTAAAAAAACTGAAGCCAGCTATTAATTGTCCCAATTAGTCATCAGATAGGGTAAAACAAAATTCAAGGATTTGGGTCAGAAAATGGCAGAAATTTAAGTACCCATAATAATAGTCCCTATTTTTTCTATTAAACTATAACCATATATTTCTTAGCGATCTAATCAAAAAAACCTCGCAGTTCTTCAATACATGATTCCTTTTTATAATAAGACTATCCAAAGACTAATTATCAAGGAACGTTATCGCCATTTCCGGGTATAATAGGTTCGTGTATACGTAAGACCAAGAGTTTCCAAAAGTCTTGAAACTCCGCCAAGTGTATAGTTCTCTCCTCATTCCTGTTCAAGTTCAAGCAATTTTAAGAATATCCTGAGGAAGTTTTGGGTATTTCTCTGATTCAGTTCTTAAGTGTAATTCTTTAATTCGAATAAGGTTAGTGTTAACATATAGTAAGTATATCTTTTTAGAAGGAGCCAATCATGAATTCCAATATTTTATTGCGTAATAATGTAAAGATAAGAGGAAGAGGTACACGACCAATGATATTTGCACCAGGTTTTGGTTGTGATCAAAATGTCTGGCAATCAATTGCAAAAGATTTCGAAGATGAATACCATATTATTCTATTTGACTATGTTGGGTCAGGTAATTCAGATATACAGGCATATAATGTGGAAAGATACAGTACTCTTGATGGGTATGCACAAGACGTACTTGATGTTTGTTCCGCATTAGACCTAAAAGATGCTATATTTGTTGGACACTCTGTTGGATGTGTGATTGGGATGCTGGCATCCATTAAACATCCTGAATATTTTTCTAAACTTGTCCTGGTTGGTCCTTCCCCTTGCTACCTGAATCTCCCTACTGATTATTACGGGGGATTCGAGAAAGAACAACTTTTAGGATTGCTTGATATGATGGACAAAAATTACATAGGCTGGGCATCCGCTTTTGCGGGAACGGTCATGAGTAATCCAGATCGCCCAGAGCTTAAACGGGATTTAGAGAATCGTTTTTGTTCTACTGATCCCATTATCGCACGACAATTTGCGGAGGTTACCTTTTTTGCAGACAACCGTAAAGACTTAGCAAAAGTAAAAGTACCATCACTCATTTTGCAATGTTCCAAAGATGTTATTGCTCCGTCAGCAGTAGGTGAATATATTCATAAGCATCTTCCCGATAGTACATTGAAAATGATGAAAGCAACAGGACACTGTCCTCATATGAGTCATCCTGAAGAGACGATATTCTTAATGAGACAGTTTTTGGATGAACTTCCGACAAACGATTTATAGATATAGATGGGTGTGAATTTTTGTGAATGAACAACTAAATGAGGCACCCTGCGGATATTTAACTTTATCAGAAGAAGATGATATTTTATCCGTTAATCAAACCTTACTTAAATTATTGGGGTATAATCTCGATCAATTGCAAGGGCAGCCTATTAATTTTATCCTTCCGGCTTCAGCTATACTCTTTCATCAGCTTTATCTCGTTCCTCTGATAAAGTTAGAAAATCAGATTGAGGAAATATATATATCCTTAAAGTCTGTAGATGATGAAGAAATACCTGTGTTACTCAACGCTGTTCAAAGAGAGCGAGATGGACGAACCATTATTGAGTGTGTGGTGATTCCAATGCGAAAAAGAAACGAATTAGAAAATGAGCTTCTTATGGCGAAAAAAGAGGCAGAGACCGCACTAAATGCTAGGAATAAGGCTTATGCTGAATTAGAGATTGCTCATGAAACGATGAAAATGCAAAAGAATAAGCTGATTGAACTGAACGAAAAAAATGAAAAATACAAAGTGGATACAGAAAGAGAACTCGGTCTTGCCAAAAAAATACAAGAGACACTATTACCAGTTCCTATTATAAATGAACATCTTGAAATCCAAGCGTATTATAAAGGCTCCAATCAATTATCGGGTGATATATATGGTTTTTACCAAATTGATGCCCAACGGTATGGCCTTATCCTACTTGATGTGATGGGGCACGGACTTTCTTCTGCCCTAATAACCATGTCACTACATTCCATATTTGAAAGATTAATTTTAAAAGGTACAGAAGTGAAAACGGTGATGAAGGAATTAGATGACCATCTTCATTCTTTATTCAAAAACACAAGTAAATCTTCTCATTACTGCACTGCCGTCTACCTTTTAATCGATACTGATAAGAGAGAAATTAATTATATCAATGCAGGCCATCCATCCGTTCTTTTACAGGATATAAACGGAAAACAATATGAGTTGCGTTCTAATCGGCCACCACTCGGGATGTTTGAAGATATAATTTTTAAAACAAATACCCTTACATACAATAAGGAAAGTATGCTGTGCCTTTATACAGATGGAGTTGAAGAACCTTTAGGTTCAGACCGTTTATGCTCATTGTTAAAGACCTATTCCGCTGCCCCTTTATCTACACTTAAGGAAGAAGTTATACAATCGCTTAGATATGAAGAGGACACTCTCCAACGTAAAGATGACCAATGTCTTATTTTAGTTAAACTAAAATAAGACACCGGGGCTGTTCTAACTGCTACATAATTAATCCAAGTTACTGTTCAATTTCTTGGGAGTTCGTATAGTGGAAACTATGATCGAAACGCCCTTCTATTTAGGGATTAACTTTAGTTCAATGAACTTTAATTTTCTATCACCCATGCTTAAAAACACTCTGCCATAGTGGTTGAGTGTTTTTTCATCTTTATCTATCAGCACAATTCCACTAATATATACCACGCATGTCCAAATAAAAAGGCAGCCACTAGGCCTGCCTCTGTTGAACAACTCATGTCCAGTCATTCAGTTAGTGATTAATGAAAACGGCGCTTGTTTTTTTTGCATTTGCACTTACATTTACAACGCTTTCCAGGAAACCATACTGTACTTGGGTCATTGTTCTCAAAACATTTTTCTTCATAACAACAGTTTATCTCCATCCTAACACCCTCCTTACTATTGTATATGCATGGACTGTTGGAAGGTGTGGACAAGTTGCTAAAAGTTTAGACTGAATGCAAATCAATTCATCTTCCATGATTCTGGACAATCTCCAAAGTATGGAAGCAAACTAAAATCTCCCCAAGTTTTATGGCCAGGAATAAACGATCTTCGCATCATTATTTTCGTTCAAACATATATGATTTCTCAACGATTAAACCATAATATAGTTATGTAAACAAATATTCTTATAAATTTTAAAAAGATCCAATCTGAAGTCCTCAACATCAAGTATTTAACGACGTATGCAGAAAAATGATGACGCGAACCTAGCCATTTTATCCCTCTTCTTAGGATGCGGCATTCGGTTGAATGTGCTATCCACCTTTAACTACTAGACTTGGTTTACGAGAAAACACAATACTAGCAGGGGTGAAGGTTTAGTCACGGAGTTTAGCAATCTGGCGAAAGTTATTGACAATGATTATCATTCCTATTAATATGTTGATGTAGTAAATGAAAATGAATATCATTATTAATTAGTTTTAACCTATACTATATCAGTAAGGAGAAAATCAAAATGAAAAAGCTATTCATACCCTTTCTGCTCTTGTTCGTACTTAGTGCCTGTGGGAACAACGAGAAAGCGAACGAAAATAATGATTCCAAGACAAAATCAGAAACAATTACATATCAATCAGAAACTGGCCCTATTGAGATTCCTAAAAACCCAAAAAGAATAATTGCTCTCTCCAATGGACCTAATGTATTGGCTTTGGAAGGTAATATTGTTGGAATAGATCAATGGACTAATATGAATCCCCTTTTTCAAGATAGACTTAAGGGCGTGGAAGTCGTTTCAGAAGAAGACCTGGAGAAAATCATTGAACTGGAACCGGACCTCATCATAGCGGGATCCGAGATGAAAAATATCGGAAAGCTAAATGAAATTGCTCCGACTGTTGTATTCACTTGGGGAAAATTAGATTATTTATCACAGCAGATAGAAATCGGAAAACTTTTAAACAAAGAAAAGGAAGCAAAAGAATGGGTTAAAGATTTCGAAACGCGTGCAGAAACAGCAGGAAAAGCGATACGTGCAAAAATTGGTGAAGATGCAACCGTTTCTGTCATTGAAAATGATGCTAAAGAGTTTTATGTATTTGGAAATAATTATGCACGCGGAACAGAAATATTGTATCAAGCAATGGACTTGAAAATGCCTGAAAAAGTAAAAGAAAAGGCACTTAAATCCGGCATTTATGTCCTCTCATCTGAAGTGCTTCCTGAGTATACTGGAGATTATATTATCTTTAGTAAAAACCCGGATGTAGTTAATTCATTTGTGGTGACTGAAACGTGGAAAAATATACCCGCAGTTAAGAACGATCGTATATTTGAAATAAATAGTAAAGCATCCACCTACAGTGATCCAATCACTCTGGAACATCTTCTGGAATTTTTCGAAAAATCATTTCTTAACAAATAGTATGCAAAGAAGGAATTCTTTAAATGAGAATTCCTTCTTTAATGTAATGTGTTTTACACTTTAATTTCTTCTCAGGAAAACAAAAAGCACTAATTTTGCCTAAAAGGCAATCAAGTGTTAAATCTAACTGATAAAAGACCTTAACTTTACCGTTAAGGTCATACAGAAAAACAAGCTTTTCTTGTCCTCCATTATTCTTTTTTAAGGTATTCTTCTAAAATACTCTTATCATATTCAGATTCAGGTAATAGGCCTAAACGATTATATTCCCAAATAACCGTTCTTTCGTGATCATCTGCATCTGATAGATCTTCATAATCATAGTCAACCTTAAATTTACCGGTACTTTCTAAAGTAAAAGTTAAATTGGTCCATTGTTCTTGATTATTATCTTTAAATTCATCTGATAATTCTTTTAAAACCTTCATTAACCTCCGCCATGTATCTCTATACTCTATTCTACTAATACTATGTAATTCAGGGATATCGTGACTATATATGAGTTTATCATTAATATTAGACTGATAGAAAAAGAACGCGCCCTGTCCCCTCATTAACTTCTCCATACAAAATTACTTTACTCCATTCTTCTGGAATCATCTCATTTACAGTTTGAGCTATTTTCTGATAATATTCATTTAGTTTTGATTCATTCATTTTTTATACCCCCTGCTCTATTTTCAATTTTTCTTAACATTCCCAGGTTCACCTAAAAAGTATTGTTAAGTAAAAAAACCTTCTCCCTTAGGAAGAAGGTCTATTTTATGTTTTTAGAACAACGGTAAACTACCCCTTTTTATATAATTATAGTTTTCAATATTATGGTTTAATGAGTAGTTTTCCAATAAGTATTTTTTTACATTATTTAGACTTTCAATATTAAAATAACCAGATTCAATTGCATTTTCACCTAGTATTCTTAACGTTTCATCATCAATCACTTCAATCACAAAGTCTCTTTTTTCCTTTTTATATGCTTGATAAGTTGTATAAGAAACTGCATCTAAAACTGAATACCATGCATATTGTTTTTGTACATCCTTTTCTTTATTTGCAAACTCAGCTACATCTACATCTTCGCTATCTATGTAGTTACACAAATCATCCGCATCGATTTTTTCACCTTCAAGCCATTTCCAACAGAAATCTAGAGCTTCTCTACCAGTTTTATATCCGGGTTCGTCCATACTAATTATGTTATACATTTTTTCAGCTATTACCAATCCTATTGCAACCTTAGCCGCTGCGTTTAGATTATTGATAAAATCCATAATTATCATTCCCTACTTATTTTCTTATTTTAACCACATTTTTTCTGGCAACCCATTTATCACCTCAAAGGACAATGTATCCCTTGGATAAGGTAAATTTGGATTTATTTCAGTCGATACCTTAATTTTTAAATTAGGATACATATCAGTCATTTGCTTAAATATTCCCCTTTCATCATCTGGAACAGGATCAAACAAACCCTTTGTACATTTATTACAAATTCCGTTTGGATTAGACTGATGAATATATAGTGTTCCCTTCATATCTTCTGGTTTGAGTCGTGCTTTTTTAACAGCATCCTCAAATTCAGCTATTATACCTTCTTCTGCATGATCCATGAACTGGGCATGGCCTCTTATTGCTCTATTATAAGGAGCTTTAATTTCACGACCGGGATATAGTTCATCCAAACTTGGTAAACCTGCTTCTTTTCTAACTTTGGGTGAGCCACCCTCAAATATTTTACCTTCTAAACCTTTTACATCTGTTTTTCCAATAGCAATTGTTTGAGTTTCAGGAACACCTCTTTCCCTATGTTAATACCCGGTTTACTCAAAGTTCCATTTAAACCCTTACCACCATCCACTCTTCACCGCAAACTTCTGCACGATATCCTTAATCGTCGTTTTATCAAAAGTGACATGTTTATAGTTGTTTCCATACACCGTCGCTAATTCTTCGACCCTAATACGGAGAGGTACTTCCACCTTGCCGATTTCCCTGCCGAAGGCTTTTGAACCTTCTGAACCTGCTTTTGCGCAAATTCCTTGCTGTAAGGGACGAACTTTGTACCATTCGCTACTTTATCAGCGACCTTCGCCGCACCTGCCACACCGCCGATTCCAAGTGCCATCAATAGTCCGTTCTGGCGCTGTTCCTCGGTTAGCTGGTTGCCGAACATGTCTTTGTCGGTTGCCGCTTCCCCGTTACAGATAATAACAATTTAACACTTAGGGGTATTATAAAAATTATGTGCTCTTTTAATTTTTAACGCTAAAAAGCACTCGTTGCCTTTAGTAGACAATCAAGCGCTTTAAGTATTTTCTAAATAAATCATTAAGTTTCATGTTTTAATGTTGACAGTATGACATCTATGAGGGGGCCTATTTATTTAAATGTTATCCCGCTCTATTTTCGTTCTTATTACCTAATATTAAAATTACATCGACACAACTTGAAGGTACAACCTTAATGAGTCATGAATTCAAATTAGAGCGTATCTTCGAGTGTAAACAATTTAAAGGTTGTTATTTTTTAACGCCTCAAACCACTCATTAGCAATATGATGGGCCATTTTAATATCGTCATTAGCATATACTAAATCATACTTGTATTCAGCTTTGAAGTTCCCACTCTTAACATCATATATTAATTTCATCTCAGTGGGCATATCTCTTTCATATTCTTTGCACAATACTTTTATTTTTTCAGTATTTTCATTGATAATATCAAGTACCATAAACCCTCGTTCTGTAGACACATCGTATCTTTCTTCCCCATTTTCCAATGCATCATTCAATTTATGAGACTTTACATACTTATTGTTAATCAAATAAAAGAAACTGCTCGAAATAATTCCTTCTTCACATGAAGCATAAACATATACTTTATCAGCTCTATCTTCAACATATTCCATACATATGGATATCATATCTGCTTGCAATTCACTAAACTTATCTTCAAATTCTCTCATACTACTTTTTCACTCCTTTGATTAATTTTTATATTGCTTCAAATTAACATCAGATAATTGCGAAACCAAATTATCAATTTTAGGTGAGCCTCCAAACCTATCACCTGCCAAATGCCCTGCATGGTCCTGACCTTTTACTTTACCAGGTGTGTTTTTTCTGTGTGACAATCTATCTGTTCTCGTTGTTAATTGTAGTAAATTTTCTGTTTCAAATTTTACAATCCTATCTACATTATCTGTTTCATAAAAGTAATCATACTCTCCAGTTTTATACCTAATATCAGGCTTTAACCTATTTTTTCTACCATTTGTAAACTGTTGCCCTTTGTCGATAAATGTTTTGACTTCACTTACTCCTGAATTATCTTTACGCGTACCCTTAGGCGCGCTCTCCCCTGAAACACCCTCTACTTTTCTATCCTTCACCGTGAATTTCTGATAGGCTTCCTTAATTGTCTGTTTTTCCATTACAATTTGGGGCAGGATTGGTCCTCCTGCGAGTGAAACTTGTTCCACACTTATTCGTTTAAGTATTTCTTTTCTAGTTCGTCACCTATATTTTTTAACGTGGTTTTTCCAGATCTCGCTATGTCTGTTATTGTAGCTTGAACCTTATGAACCTGCTTTTTCGCAAATTCCTTGCTGTAAGGGATGAACTTTGTACCACTTGCTACTTTATCGGCGACCTTCGCCGCACCTGCCACACCGCCGATTCCGAGTGCCATCAACAGGCCGTTCTGGCGCTGTTCCTCGGTTAGCTGGTTGCTGAACATGTCTTTGTCGGTTGCCGCTTCACCGAGGCCGTTGGCAGCGAGGAGCCCGTATATCCCGTATTCGGTTTTCTGGAGGAGGCTAAAGCCTTTTGTCGTTTTATAGGCATCGAGCGCGTGGTCCGCTGCGTTAAGTCCTTTGGCCGCTTTGTATAGGGCGCTTCCGCCTTTGATGGCCCGGCCGGCCCAGCTGACGACGGGGATGAATCCAGCGGCGGCCATGGCGCCGGCGGCGATTCGTTCGGCGGCGATTCGTTCGGCATCGGACAGCTTGCGGCCCGTTACTGGATCGACTCCGGTTGAGGCCCTGATAGAATCATAATATCCCGTGAATTCCCCTGTAAAGGTTTTTGTCGTATCCCAGGCTTTTTCATACCATGGGCGGTTTTCTAGGCTTAGCTTTATATTTTTTCTATTAATCTTAGGAAAAAAAGTATTAGACATCGACATTCAGAAATTAATTAAGGCAGAGTAGCCTTACGGCATAGTAAAAAAGGTATATTGTACATACGATTTAACTTTAAGTACGGCTTTATATCTTCTTAAAATGCTGTGTAGGTCTAACAATAGGTCAATCTCAATACTATAAAAAAGAATTCGGCTCTCCCTTCAAATAATAAAACCTTAGAGATTTTTGATATCTCTAAGGTTTTATTATTTATTCCTGTGTTAGGGTTGTAATATAACAATTATCTATTAAAACTCTTTTAAAAAAGTCCATAACCTCTTGAGTTACAACTAACTCACCTTTTGGTGATAAACAGAAGTGATGTCCTGACCAATTTTTGAAGTTCTCTCCTTCTACTTCAACTCTACCAAGCGGAATAAATCTGCTGAATTTAGGTAATTCCTTATTTGGATACATTTCTTTAAATTCATCAGATGTAGTAATTAAACACTTTTCTAATTTGTAATCTTTAAATTCACTATTTTTTAATTCTGTTTCAAGTTTACTTGACACAATAAAGGCTGGTGTTGACTCTAACAGGTCATCTCCTAGCCATCCTTCAAACTCATAATGTAAATATTTTACCTTTCCTGAAATACCTTCATTTGCAATATCTTCTTCTGTTCCATAAATGGTATGTTCACCATGACCACCTGATACTTCTGGTTCTAAAAAATATAATTTCATTAGTAACATCCTTCCTATCACATTCTCACCTTTTCACTGGCGGATTAAAATTTTCACCATATTTTTGATCTAACTCAATCATATAGCCTATTACTTCCTCTTTTGTGGGATTAGGGTTATTTCTATAAAATCTATTCCAATCTATTCTTATTTTTGATAAATGTATATCACTGTTTACTTCTTTTGGTATACCTCTCAGGTTTTCTAGAGCATGTATTTCCTCAAGTGAAAATAAATTCGGGTGCCTTTTTAAAATTTGTTGCTCTATAGCATGATGAACTACTACACTACCTTTAAGGTCTGGGTATTCATCAAAGAATGTCTTTTTATAGTCCTTAATATTTTTGCCTTTTTCTATACCCTTAGGAACATTCTCCCTTGAAACACCCTCTACTTTTCTATCCTTCACCGTAAATTTCTGATAGGCTTCCTTAATTGTCTGTTATTGTAGCTTGAACCTTCTGAACCGCTTTTGCGCAAATTCCTTGCTGTAAGGGACGAACTTTGTACCACTTTAGACCTGACGGACTTTTATCTGAGGTACCCATAGGGCTTAAATAGGGTACCTGTTTTTAAAGTTGTTTTTATGTACGATAAATTTTTGTCAAACATTATTTATAACTAATAAGTGTTATCTCTACTCTCTTAGTACCAAACTATTTATTCGGCACTAGGTAGCTCCCAAAAAAAGAAACCTTGAAATGCATTTAGCCAATCAAGGGGTTTCATTCTATATAATGTATTACTTTAGATATTCAGCTTCCCATTTATCTTGTTTTTCTACTGGGCTAAGTTCTGAAATATCCTCATATCCATAATTTATTTTCATTTTTCCTGTGTTATCTAAAATGAAAGTTAGGTTTGTCCATAGTTCCTGTTCTTGCTTCTTAAATTCTTCACGCAATCTTGAAAAATAATTATACAAATCATCATCAAGCCCATCAAACTCTTCCTCATCAACATTAAATAAATCTGTTATATCCAGACTATATACTGGTTCCCCTCCAGTTTCAGGGTAATAATAGAAAAAAACTTTTTTATAACCTTCTCTAAATTCAGCGTATAAAAAGATTTGTTTCCAATCCTCTGGAATTATATTAATTAATGTATTCGCAATTTGTTGATATGTCTGCTCCATTATTTTGGTTTCCATCTACTTACCTCCTAAATAATTAGTTAATCTATCTGAATATTTTTTACCATCTATTACATAGTTGATTTTAAACTCACTTGGTCTAGCTGATTGTGCCTCATATATGGGTTTTACTTTAATGGTTACTTCTTTACCCTCTACTAAAGCCTTCTTCCATGTATTCTCTAGAGTCTTATATTCACTCCTATTTAAAGTAGCATTCATGGGTACTAAGTTATCTATTTCACCAGAACCTTTAAAGATACTTGCAATTAAATGTCCACCATCATCGTTTGATAGTCTATCGTCTCCTCCAACCTTTCTTTGGGCATAAGGATTTCGTTTTGCTTTACCCAATTCTAATTTAGCTTCAGCAATCGCAATACGTCCGTTATCATCAGTGGTATATTTATATCCTTCTTTTGTTGTATACTCTACATTGGGTTTTATGGTCTTCTTACGATTTACTTTCGTGTATTGTTCACCATATCTAACGTTATCTATATCCTTAGGAACACTCTCCCCTGAAACACCCTCTACTTTTTTATCCTTCACCGTGAATTTCTGATAGGCTTCCTTAATTGTCTGCTTTTCCATTACAATTTGGGGAAGGTTTGGTCCTCCTGCGAGGGAAACTTGTTCCAAAATTATTTGTTTAGGAATTTCTTTTTTGCCTAGTTCTTCACCTATATTTTTTAATGTGGTTTTTCCAGATCTCGCTATGTCTGTTATTGTAGCTTGAACCTTCTGAACCTGTTTTTGCGCAAATTCCTTGCTGTAAGGGATGAAATTTGTACCACTCGCTAATTTTTTCCTATGCCACCTTGCCTGAAGTAATTCTATATGATTTTAAGTCCTCACGGCCTATTATCTGAGAACCGATAGATGATACATATTCTATTTCAACAATGAAAAGACCTTAACTTTTGTGTTAAGGCCATAAAAGAACAAGCTTTACTTATCCTCCATTATTCTTTCTTGAGGTATTCTTCTAAAATCCTCTTATCATATTCAGATTCGGGTAAAAGGCCTAAACGAGTATATTCCCAAATAACCCTTCTTTCGTGATCATCTGCATTGGATAAATCCTCATAATCATAGTCAACCTTAAATTTACCGGTACTTTCTAAAGTAAAAGTTAAATTGGTCCATTGTTCTTGATTATTATTTTTAAATTCATCTGATAATAATTTTAATTCATCTAATAATTGATACCATAATTTATCATATTCTTCTTCGTTTAAACTATATATTTCAGGTATATCATGACTATAAATAGGCAATTCACTATTAGGATTATAATAAAAAAAGAAAGCCGTACCGGTACCGTCAGCAATTTCACCGTACATTAATACCTTTGACCATTCCTCTGGTATAGTTTCATTAATAGTTTGAGCTATTTGTTGATAAATACTATTAAGTTTAATTTCATTCATACTTACCTACCTCCTGATCTATTTTCAAAAATCCTTCTCTCCCAACGACTATTATCAATCTTATAATTTATTCTAAAACTAGCGGGCCGCTTCGAGTCTCCTTTATAAACTGGAGTGATTTTCACTTCAACTGTTTTAGGAGGATTACTGTCTAAAGCTTTAGCCCATGATATTTCTAGTTTTTTCCATTCCCCCATGTTCAGGTTTGCATTCATTGGGACAAGGTTATCTAGTTGACCAGACCCTTTAAAAATGCTTGCAATTAAATGACCCCCTTGATCATCTGGCAATCGATCATCTCTTCCAGCAATTCGCTGTGCATAATTGTTTCTTTTTCCATTGCCTAAATCAAGAGAACCTTCGACACTTGTTATCCGACCCTTTTCGTCCGTTTTATATACATGACCACCAGGGGATGTATATTCAATATTCGGTTTTAAAACTTTCTTCATTCGCTCTCTTGTATAGTGCTTTCCATACGCCACTTTTGTAATTTCATTGGATCCTTTTGCTAGCACTACTTTGCCTGTAACCTTCCTACCTTCACTCTTCACTGCAAACTTCTGTACTATATCCTTAATAGTCGTTTTATCAAAAGTGACATGCTTGTAGTTGTTTCCATACGCCGTGGCTAACTCTTCGACCCTGATACGAAGAGGTACTTCCACATTACCGATTTGCCGGCCGAATGCTTTTGCCTTCTGAACCTGATTTTGCGCAAATTCCTTGCTGTAAGGGATGAACTTTGTACCACTCGCTACTTTATCAGCGACCTTCGCCGCACCTGCCATACCGCCGATGCCAACTGCCATCAACAGGCCGTTCTGGCGCTGTTCCTCGGTTAGCTGGTTGCCGAACATGTCTTTGCCAGTGGCCGCTTCACCGAGGCCGTTGACTGCGAGGAGTCCGTATATCCCGTATTCGGTTTTCTGGAGGAGGCTAAAGCCTTTAGTCGTTTTATAGGCATCGAGCGCGTGGTCCGCTGCGTTGAGTCCTTTGGCCGTTTTATATAGGGCGCTGCCGCCTTTGATGGCCCGGCCGGCCCAGCCGACGACGGGGATGAATCCAGCGGCTGCCATGGCGCCGGCGGCGATTCGTTCGGCATCGGACAGCTTGCGCCCCGTTACTGGATCGACTCCGGTTGAGGCCCTGATAGAATCATAATATCCTGTGAATTCCCCTGTAAAGGTTTTTGTCGTATCCCAGGCTTTTTCGTACCATGGACGGTTTTCAAGTTCTTCCATCTCCTGTTCGATTTTCCGGGCTTCGGCTTGCTGCTTTTTGAAGGTTTGATAGTCTTTCATCTGACCGGCGACTTCATCCTTCACTTGATAGACGTCACTATTCTTGAATGCCGATTGATCGAACGTCATCGGCGAAACGTGCCCGTCCTGTTTGGTGGCATCAAGCAAGGCACGGAAAAGGCCAACGGCCACGTTTTCCTGCCCGACGGACAAATCATATTCCTCGACCAATTGCCGGTCGACATTCTCGACCTTTGTCACGGTGTCATCCAGCCTGTGCCCGGCCAGCGTGATTTTTTCATTAAAGTCCTTTTGATCGAACATATCAAGAGGCAGGATATCGTCAATGCTGTTCAGGATTCTTTGGAGATCATTCGCTTGTTCATCGACAAGCGATTTCGCTTGGTTGATGCCGTTCGACACTTCGCCGTCTAAAAAGGGAACCTCGACCACCGTATTTCCCGAGAGGTCCGCCTCTTCCAGACTGGCCGGTATGCCTTCCAAAAAACTGATCTGGGTCGTGAATAGTTCCATCCAGGCGTCCGCCACCTCGATTTGCGCTTCATAGAAGCTTTTGATGGCGGTAGCACCGGCTCCCTGAAACTCGTTATCAAGGCCGACAATGCCCTGAAATTCCTTTTTCAGGGCTGCGACTTCCTTCTTAAGGTCTTCATATTGCTTGGCACGCGACTTAGTTGCGGCCGTCAATGTATCGGCTTCAAATATTTTCATCTCACAGGATACCCAGGTGAAGACGTATGGGCGATGGCTTCATCCTGTTCTTTTAATAAGTTAATGTTGGCACGGGTATCTTCCACATTTTTCTGGACGATTTTGATATATTGCTCGAAGACCTTCTCCAGGTTCGTTTCGCGATCGATCCATTTCGAAGTGAATTCCAATTTATTGTTGCCAAGCTCGCCTGCCGGCAAACTTCCAAGCGTGACTGTACCAAGTGCCGTCTTCACTTGATCGACTTGTTTCGTTACGGCAGGATGATTCAGTTTGATTGTCGTCATTAAAACAACCGCCTTTTTAAATCGGATATTTTACTTTCCAGCTGCTCAAACGCCTCTTCGCCTTTGTTCAAAAGGGAGTCGGCTTCTTGGGCTATATTCCCCGCTATGCTCAGAAGCGTATTCTCTGCATTCAGCTTTGTAATCATCGCTTCGATTTTCCATTGGTAATCATCATAATCGTCATGAATGATACTAAACATCACATTATAAGCATCATGACGTGCATCCTGAAAGTGATCCGAACGGTTCCCTGTCCAGCTGGCACCAAGCTCAGGCTCTTTTATTTTCCTAATCTCGTTAAGACACATGCTCTGTTCTTTTATAATATCGTTTTTTGCATTTTCTAATCGTTCAATTTTCACATTTAAATCAGCTTTTTTACTGGAGATAGCAGAGTGTATATTACTCAAAATATCTGCATATACCATGAAACTCACCTCAGAAACAGTATTATCCTACACTAACTGTCATATTTTTCTTATTTAACATTATAAGGATTAAAGTCCGAGAGTTAAATAGGGAGAAATATGCTATTTTGTCAGTTGAAAGAGAAGTTTGGCATATAAAAGTTCCTACATACCATATTCTTTATACCCGGCATTTTACCAATTTTAAACAAGTAAACCCCTTGAATTCTCTATAAAAATTTTCAACACTTCATTCAAACTGTCCTTGACTATATCTATGCAGCAAGTCATCCCGAACAAATTCCCTGCAAGAGGAAGATAAATGTGACCGCTCGGGATGTATCAAATCGCCAAAAGGCAAATCACCGACAAATTTAACTTCACCTTCAAAATCCTGTCCGGATTCAGCATCAAAACCGATGACCTTCACAAAGCATGTTTTGTGTCCGGTTTTCATAAAATCAATTACCGTTAACACATGATTATGTACATCATTCATTCTTTTTCCTCCAACCATGAAAGCATTAAGTAAAGATAAGATCACACTAATATTTTTTACTAACCTTATAAATAAAGAAACCGATCAAAACAATCATGGCTAAGATCGCTAAAGGCATTATAATATTGGAAATCAGGTACACCTACTTTCAATGAAATCTCTTATTTTTTATTTTTCTATGTATTTTGTTGATCTGCTTCACCATTTATTAACTATAACCTGTTTAACTGACGATGCATGTCTGACTTCTCATTATTTACTTATGCTTTTTATGATTTCCCATTACTTCCACCGAAGGTCAATCTGGCAGCCTCGAGGACCTTCCCTCTTCTATATAGATTTATAACCTGCTATAATCTAAGGATTGGAGGTGTGAGAAATGAAAGAAATCATCCAGATATTAGCTGAGATCGTCAATAATCTTCACGATTTCATCCTATTATTTGTAAGTGACACATTAAATTCAAATGCAACCGACAAAGATTTGCATTTTTGGATAATGGGAATCATCGGTATCATCATATTTTTGTTCGTGTTATTTTTATCTAATTTAATTGCCCGGATGCGTTTTGGTATAACGATACTCTCTTTCCTTTATACCTTTACAGTCATGGTTGTTTTAGTATTTGCCATTGAGATACAGCAAGCCCTTACCAGCAGAGGAAATATGGAGTTTCAAGATGCGGCGATAGGCCTATGGGGGTTCATCGTATTTTTCATGGTTTTTGCTGTACTATCATCCCTATTCCTATTGGTGAAGAATTTTTTCAAGCAAGCAAAATAAAGGTAACGATAGGTCACCTTGCTTAAAACATTCCTAATGCCTTTCAATAACTGAAAATCGGATTTTGTATTGGCGGGAATGATAAATTCTCTGTAGCATCAGCTTAAATCGAAAGCAAGGTTACAGAGAAGCAAATATGATTCGGGGAATTACTTCGATTCATTTTCATTGAATAAATCAATGCTGAACAGATTAAAAGAATCGTCGTCATTAATGCGTTCCTGATCATTTCCTGTTATATCGGGACTATTTTCCCTGCGGCGGCGATTTACTTCCCTTAATTCCGCTTCCAGAAATTCCGCTTGTTCGTGGGAAAGCTTGATCGTGATTTCATTATTTTGATCATCTGCAGCTTTCAAGAGGACATAGCTATCCGCAGCATTACGTAAAGTCACATTGCTTACTGTTAAGTTCATGTTCGCTAGTTCATATCTTGCCTTCATAATGTAAAAAGAACCTCCATCGGAAAATACCGGATAAAATAAAGTATATTAAATATACTCTACTTCAAGATATTTAAATATACAAATTCTTTGTTTGGAAAGGCCTTGAAACCTAAAAAGATTTCCGACAATAAATGAAAAATTGGTGTGCCGCATCATTAAAGCTTCGTTCTTGAATAAGGGTACAGAAGGGGTTCTTCCCTTGAAACTCCAGAAGTTCTGGAACCAATTTAGCAATTGAATGCGAATTCGTCCCTTACTTAAAAAATAACTTGATTGAATTCAGATTGACTATAAACAATGGAACCCTCCATTAGTGGAAAGGTTCCATTTATTTTTATATTTCTTTCTCGATCGCCCTGGTAATATGATATGGACCCATGCCTTTATTTGAAGTAATGACGGTTCTCAATCGCTTTACCGGATATACTGCAGAATTGAAACTTACACCCGGGTCATACCCCATAAGATGGTATTTGAAAATCTCGTCATTTTTTTTACGGATCCATATACCATAGCCATAGTATTCCCCTTCATCTTCTGTAGCAATATGGGTTTCCAATAAGAGATTGGTATATTCTTGATTCAGTAAACGATTGGAAAATAACCCATCCCAAAACCTGAACATATCTGATGTGGTAATATACGCCCCTCCATCCGCACTGCCTTTGATTGGAAGGGAATAAACGTTGGTTCTCCATGCTCCATTTTCTTCGTCTATGTACCCTAATGCAGTATTTTTAGGTAGCTGATCCATGGAAAAATAACCGGAATTTTTCATTTCACAAGGCAGAAAGATGTTCTTGTCGATATATTCGGTAAATTCAAGTCCGGTTAGTTCCTCAACAATCAATCCTAATAAAATATAGCCTGAATTATTGTAATGAAACCTTTCCCCGGGTTGAAACATCATCACCTCATCTTGAAACATTGGCAGGAAATCTTTTAATCCTTTTACATGGTACATCGGGTTATTCTGCCATAGCTCCTCAAAATCATCCATCACTTCTTCATCAAAGTAATCAGGGATGCCCGAAGTGTGTGTTAAGAGGTGATGTATGGTCACATTTTGATTGAAATTAGGAAACACGATCCGAACACAGTCTTTAAGCTTAGAATCGAACCTAAGTTTTCCTTTTAGTATTAACTGGCAAATGGCTATCGCGGTAAACAGTTTACAACCGGAAGCAATACCGAACCTTGTTTCGGTCGTATTCATGATTTCATCCGCTCGATTGGAATAGCCATGTGCTGAACTATGGATCAGATCATCTCCCGCTTTCACACCGATTACACCCGAGAATTCAATTTCCTTGCTCGTTGCTTCAATTTTCCTGGATAAATCCATATGGAGAGTCGACATTTCGTTTTCCCCTTTGCCGGTAAAGTTTTCTTTACTGATGTGTTGGCCAAGGTGCTTGTTAGGTCTTGCAAAAAAACCCGCATCTTATGTGATGCGGGATAACTTATCTTAGATTATTTCCACCAAGTATCATAAACATTAATGGCTTCATTGCGTTTATGTTCGGTTTTAGTGTACCATCCTTCGATGATTTCGGCTGCTTCCGTTCTGATTTCCTTGCCTTCTAGGTAATCATCGATTTCATCATAGCTAACTCCTAAAGCCACTTCATCAGGAAGTAACGGCTTGTCATCTTCTAAATCGGCAGTGGGTATTTTCGTATAAAGGCGCTCAGGAGCACCGACGAATTTCAGGATTTCTTTTCCTTGCCTTTTATTTAAGCGGTATAAAGGAATGATATCCGCTGCACCATCACCATGTTTCGTAAAGAAACCTGTTATGGCTTCAGCTGCATGATCCGTACCAAGCACAACGCCTTTATACAGCCCGGCTAAATCATATTGCACCTTCATTCGCTCTCGTGCTTTGACATTTCCCCTTAAGAAATTCGATAGCTTTTCAGAAACTGCTTCTTCCACAGCTTTGATAGATGCATCCACCGCTTCCTTGATGTTGACTGTAACCGTTTGGCTTGGCTTAATGAATTTTAAAGCCAGCTGCCTGTCTTCTTCATCTGCCTGTACTCCATATGGCAAGCTTACAGCAACAAACTTATAGTCGCTGCCATTCGTTTCTTCATTTAATTCATTGACGGCGGTTTGGGCAATATAGCCAGCCAGTGTTGAATCTTGACCTCCGGAAATTCCAAGTACGAAGCTTTTCAGAAACGTATTTTTCTTCATATACCCTTTTAATAGATCAACACTTTTCCTGAATTCGGCTTCGGGATCGATCGTTGGTTGGACAAGTAATTTTTTTACGATTTCTTTTTGTAATGGACGCATTGGCATTTCCCCGCTTTCTAATAAAATAGATAGGTCATTTCGTTAGCATTCTTTCTACTTTGGCTTTAACTTCATCTATATTCCTCATTTTATTATCCCAACAATCCTGGCTTAGATCTACCGGATATTCTTCAGGATTAAGGGCACGAAGGTACTCCGGCCATAATACTTGGAGATTTTTTTGCGTGAAGGCCTTGATTTCATCTATGGTCGGCAATTCATAAATCAAACTTCCATCCTTGAAAATATCCACATGCAGATCAACCGCATCGAAATCCGTGACGAATTTACTTAGGAATGTATGGACAGGATGAAACATTTTTAATTTTTCCTGTTCCTGCGGCTTCTCATATTCCATCGCCAAATAATCACCTTCAGCATGATGGTTCACTTTATTGATGATTCGATATACTCGTTTTAAGCCAGGTGTCGTAACCTTTTCAGGGTTAGAAGAAATTTTGATGGTATCTCTCATATTCCCATCTTCGCCCTCTATTGAAACCATTTTATAAACAGCACCTAGCGCTGGCTGGTCATAAGCCGTAATCAATTTGGTTCCGATGCCCCAAATGTCAATTCTTGCTCCTTGTTGTTTCAGATTGATGATTGTATATTCATCCAGGTCATTGGAAGCGACAATCTTCGCATCATGGAATCCTGCAGCATCTAGCATACGTCTTGCCTCTTTCGATAAGTAAGCTAAATCACCACTGTCAAGACGGACGCCAATGAAATTGATTTTATCACCCAATTCCTTGGCAACACGGATTGCATTTGGGATGCCGGAACGCAATGTATCATACGTATCAACCAAGAATACACAGTCTTTATGGGAAACAGCATATTTATGAAAAGCCGTATATTCATCTTTATAAGCTTGGATCATGGAATGTGCATGCGTCCCTGAAACCGGAATGCCGAATAGCTTTCCAGCACGTACATTACTAGTGGAATCAAAGCCAGCAATATAGGCCGCTCTCGCTCCCCAAATTGCGGCATCCATTTCTTGCGCCCGCCTTGAACCGAATTCTAGGGCAGATTCTTCACCGATGACCTGCTTGATGCGTGATGCCTTTGTTGCCACGAGTGTGTGATAGTTCACAATGTTAAGCAACGCAGTTTCAATGAGTTGAGCCTCACCAAGCGGTGCTTCCACCCGTAATATCGGTTCATTGCCGAAGACGAGCTCTCCCTCTTTCATACAGCGGATTTCTCCCGTGAAACGAATGTTCTTCAAATATTTCAAAAATTCTTCATCATAGTGGAGATCATTTTTTAAATAGTCGATATCACTTTCCGAGAAGGAAAAGTTTTGAAGGTAATGGACAATTTTTTCAAGTCCCGCAAAGATTGCATATCCGCTATTAAATGGAAGCTTTCTGAAAAATATCTCAAAAACTGCTTTGCGGTTATGTGTTTTGTCCTGCCAATAAGTTTGGGCCATATTAATTTGGTATAGGTCAGTGTGTAATGCGTAACTGTCATCGTTGTATTTTTTTTCCATGGATAGTTCCTCCCAAAAAGAGAAGCATTCGCTTCCCTTCTATTCTGTTGCTTGAATCGATATTATAGAATGGTTGCTCCTAGAGATCCTTTAAAATGTCCAAGCGCCCAATGGTGACCGGCATCATTGAACGAGGCCACTGCATGTTCATATACAAAAATTTTATAGCCTAAATTATAAGCGTCGATTGCCGTATGCAAAATGCAAATATCTGTACAAACTCCGACTAAATATACATCGGTAATGTGACGTTCCCGCAGGCGGATATCAAGGTCCGTTCCTGCAAAGGCCGAATAACGCGTTTTATCTATATAATGAACATTCTTTTGATTTTTATTTGTTTCATATTCCTCTTTTAACGCCCCGTATAGATCTCTACCCATTGTACCGCTAATATTATGCGGTGGAAACAAATTCGATTCGGGATGTAAGCGGTCTCCTTCTTCATGTAAATCAATCGCGAATACCGTATATTCGCCTTGTTTGATAAATTCCTTGGTTATACTGACAAGTTCCTTCTCGATATCCTGACCTGGCTTCCCGCAGGTCAATGAACCCCCGTCTGCCACGAAGTCATACGTATAATCTATATTGATCAATGCCTTTTTTCCCATTTCACCAATTCCCCCTTAATAGTAAATAGAGTCCATGACAACCTCTGCATTAAACCGGTAAAGCTGTGAAGGCCGATAAGAATTACGTTTCGTTTTCTTTTGCATTCCCTTTTCATCCAATACTTTCTCCAAAAACGGAAGTTTCGGGGCTTTTGCATAGAAAAGTGAGTCTGCACTGATTTTTGCATCATCTCTGGCTGTCAGCAAAACCCGTTGCAGTTCAGAAAGTGTAAATTCATCCGGCAGGAATTTTTGGGCTATCGTCGTTTGCACCATTTCTTTTTTCAATACATTCATCGCATCGTTAATAATTGTATAATGATCAAAGGCAAGATCTAATTGTAAGGCTTCCTGAATCGTGAACAATTCAACCTCAGCTGCGTCATCATTCGCTTTTCTTTGATGAAGAAACTCTTCCTGGACAATTGCATAAAAAGCATTGGATATGATCCATCCCCTGGGATCGCGCCCTGGGCGGTCATAAACCCCGAAATGCTTGACATGGAATCCTGCTACGCCCGTTTCTTCTTTCAATTCTCGTTTGGCTGCTTCATAGGCAGTCTCGGAGGCATTGACAAAGCCTCCGGGTAAAGCCCATTTATCTCCTTCAACATTGGGGCTTCCTTCCTTATCTTTTGAGGCACGTTTGATCAATAATAGCTTCAAAAACATTTCAGGAGGTGCTTTGTCTGCCGTTTTCTTTGTAGTAATAGTAAAAATTGCAATATCTGCTGTGTATCCATCTGGAGTAATATATTTCTTTATTTCCTGCTGACCCATGGCAACTCTCACTTTCTTTCACTAAGTATGGAATTAAGTAATTAGTAAATCTTTAATTACTAATTATAGTACTCTTCCTTGTGTGATTTAGCAACTCTAAAACAGAAAAATTTTCTAATTATTTAAATTATCATTCATTTTATTCCATGGAAAAAGCCCGGTCATGATGAACCGGGCTTTTTCCATGGAATACTTTATACGGGATAGACCCCATGCTTACGATCGGTAAATGTCAATTGCTTACTGCTATACGCTTCAAACCGCGCGCTCAATTCATCACGCAGGTCATTCGGCTGGATGATGCCATCGACGATCATTTCAGAGGCTAAGCGGTAAATATCGATATCTTCATTATACTCATTGCGCTTCTGTTCAATGAATTCAGGGCGCTCTTCTGGTTCCATCGCATTGATTTTATTGGCATAGACTGCATTGACCGCAGCTTCAGCTCCCATGACCGCTATCAATGCCGTCGGTAAGGCAAGAACGCAGTCCGGTTCAAAGGCGGGACCGGCCATCGCATATAGTCCGGCACCATAAGCTTTACGGACGATGACGGAAATCTTGGGAACAGTGGCTTCACTCATGGCCGAGATCATTTTCGCACCATGGCGAATGATTCCTGCCCGTTCGACCTTCGTCCCAATCATGAATCCTGGAATATCCACCAGGAATAACAGCGGTATATGGAAAGCATCACATAAGTTGATGAACTTCGCAGCCTTATCAGCTGAATCATGGAACAGGACGCCGCCCTTGACTCGCGGCTGATTGGCTATGATCCCTATCGTTTGTCCATTTAGCCTTGCAAGCCCAGTGATTAATTCAGGAGCAAATAGCTTCTTGATTTCACAAAATGATTGCCTGTCTATAACCCTATCGATCAGGTCGTACATATTGAAGGCTGCATTCTGATTTTTAGGAATCAGTTCTTCCAAAGTTTTTTCGAAATCCGCAGGCAGCTCAGGTTTTACGCTTTTAGGTCTTTCTTGATAATTTCCTGGAAAATAGCTTAAGTACCTGCGCGCAAACGCGATCGATTCTTCTTCTGACTTGACAAGCACATCGCCGCATCCTGAAACGGAACAATGCATTTTCGCCCCGCCCATTTCCTCCTCGCTCACCTTTTCGCCAATGACCATTTCTGCCATTCTCGGTGAACCTAAATACATGGATGCATTGCCATCAACCATTACGACAATATCACAAAAAGCTGGAATATATGCCCCGCCGGCGGCAGACGGACCGAACAATAGACAAATTTGCGGGACTTTTCCTGATAGCTTCACTTGGTTGTAAAAGATGCGGCCCGCTCCGCGGCGGCCCGGAAACATTTCTACTTGATCCGTAATTCGCGCCCCGGCAGAATCGACTAAATAAAGAAGTGGCAGCTGTAACTTTTCGGCTGTTTCCTGAATGCGAATGATTTTCTCGACGGTCCTAGCTCCCCAGGATCCAGCTTTTACAGTCGAATCATTGGCCATGACACAGACCCTTTGACCATTGATTTTTCCGATGCCCGTAACCACACCATCAGCAGGCAGACCAACACTTGCACAATTGGCAAAGAAAGCGTCCTCTATTTCTACCCCTTCATCGAAAAGCAGCTCTAGACGTTCACGTACGAAAAGCTTTCCTTTTTCAGCGTTTTTTTGATGATACTTTTCTAAACCGCCTTTTTTAATCGTTTCAACCGTTTCGGTTAGTTTATCCGTCGTCACCATCCCTGTTCCTCCTTCAATAGAAATCATTGGCCTTTATATACCGGTTTGCGTTTTTCCTTGAATGCTGACAGACCCTCCAGTCGGTCAAGGGTTTTTAAAGTTGTCTGATAGCAGTCATTTTCAATTTGCAATCCTGTTTTCAAGTCGGTCTCAGCCCCTTGATTGATCGCCGCTTTTGCAGCCCTGAGTGCTAATGGGGCATTGACCGCAATCTCCTTAGCCAATTTTTTCGCTTCCTCAATTAAATGTTGTGGTGAATATACATGACTGATGATTTTCAAGACATGTGCCGTTTTTGCATCCAATCTCCTTGCCGTATAAATCAGTTCTTTCGCTGTCGGCATTCCGACTATCCGGGGCAGTCGCTGTGTACCGCCTGCACCAGGGATGATGCCTAATGACGTTTCAGTCAGCCCCACCTTTGCCGTTTCCGATGCGATGCGTATGTCACAAGCGAGTGCCAATTCCAGCCCACCGCCAAAAGCAGAACCGTTGATCGCAGCGATGACCGGTACTGGGAGGTTTTCTACAGCCGTAATCGTGTCTCCGATCAACTTGACTGTCTCCTTGACTTTATCATCATTCATACCCGCTCTTTCCTTAAGATCCGCACCTGCACAAAACGCCTTTTCACCTGCTCCCGTTATAATGACTGTTCGTAGATTGGAATCTCTCTTCAATTCATCCAGCCCTTCGATTAAGCAATGAAGCAATTCTGTGGATAAAGCATTAGCAGCATCCGGCCGATTCAATGTCACGAAGGCAATTCCCTTTTCTTCATACTTTATATCAACTAATGAAGTCATACATTCACCTCGATTTCGCTTATTGTGCGTTATTTACAGCCATCTGATGGCTAGGCAATGGTTTTTCCAAAAAGCTTTGCACCATGGCCGCTGCCTTCAATAGCTTTTCGGGATTGATTCCTGTGTGAATCCCCATTTTATGTAGCATATGAACCAGGTCATCCGTAGCCACATTTCCGCTCGCGCCTGGTGCATACGGGCATCCCCCTAAACCTCCGAGCGAAGAGTCGAAAGTGTCAATACCATAATTCAGTGATTCAAGTATATTTGCGAGTGCCATTCCCCTTGTATCATGAAAATGGAGGGCAATTTGGCTTGTATCATATCTTTTTACAGCCTGTTCAAGGAACAGTGCAACCTGTCTTGGAGACGCGACCCCAATGGTATCACCCAACGAGACTTCATCGATGCCATATTCAAAAAGTTGATCACAAACACGGAAAACCTGATCAGTCGAAACCTCCCCTTCATACGGACAGCCGAAAACGGTTGAAACATAGCCCCTGACCGTTTTACCGCTATTTGCTGCTGTCCTGATGACATCCTTCAATATTGGAAAGGTATCGGAAATCGACTTATTGATATTTTTTAGATTATGCGTTTCACTGGATGACATGAACACGGAAATATCATCGATATTGGCTTCAAGGGCAGACTCCAGTCCCCTTTGATTCGGTACAAGGGCCGCATAAGTGATACCAGGCTTGCGCTTTATTCCCTTAGCCACCAGGACGGCATCACTCAATTGGGGAATCCACTTTGGGTGTACGAAAGAAGTCACTTCTATATAAGATAATCCTGTATCTGAGAGCTGATCGATCCACTCCATTTTGCTTTGTGCAGGTATTATGACCTTTTCATTTTGCAGCCCGTCACGGGGTCCAACTTCCTTAATTGTCACTTTTTCAGGCCAATTCATCATACCCCTCCGTCCCTTTATTCAATGACGGCCAAAACGTCGCCTTCATTTACGAAATCCCCTTCATTCACTTTTAGTTCTTTAATGGTGCCAGCTTCCTCGGCTGCAATGGGGATTTCCATTTTCATCGATTCCAAGATAATGATATCCTGTCCATCGGTTACACTTTGCCCCTCATTTGCTACGATTTTCCAAACACTTCCTGCCATGCTTGCCTTTAATTCTGCCATTTTATTTTCCTCCCGAACATTATGTTTTAAGTTATACTGTCAATTTTTGAATATATTTCGCAATGAAATCCGTAGTCGTATCTCCTTTGGAAAAAGCTTCATGAGAAATTATTTCCATCAGCAGAGGAAGGTTTGTTTTAATTCCTTCTATTTTATAGCTTGCCAGCGCTTCGCTTAATCTTTCAATCGCATTATCCCTCGAGTCGCCGCTCACCACCAATTTGGCGATCATCGGATCATAAAAGTGGGATACGACCGAAGTTCCATGAACCGCCAATTCATGACGGATCCCTTCACCTTCCGGAAGTTCCATGGTGGTGATTCTCCCCGGTGCTGGATAAAAGGTTTTCGGATCTTCAGCATAAATTCGCACTTCAATGGAATGTCCGTCCTGTTTAATCTCACTTTGGGTGAAATCCAATTTGTTGCCCGATGCAATTTTAATTTGCTGTTCGACTAAGTCCAGTCCCGTAATTTCTTCAGTGACAGGATGCTCTACCTGAAGGCGTGTATTCATTTCCAGGAAATAAAAGTTTTTATCTGCATCTACTAAAAATTCGAGTGTGCCCGCATTGCTATAACCGATGGATTTTACCGCTTTCACTGCAGCCATTCCCATCCTGTTTCTTGTTTCTTCGTCAAGGAAAGAAGATGGAGCCTCTTCCACGACCTTCTGGTGGCGCCTTTGAACGGAGCATTCCCTTTCCCATAAGTAAACAGCATTCCCAAAGGAATCCGCCAATACCTGAATTTCGATATGACGAGGCTTCTCAATCAATTTTTCTATGAACATATCTCCATTGCCAAAAAATAATTGGGCACGTTTTTGATTCCCTTCGAAGGCTTTGGTTAGTTCATCTTCATTAGCAACGGCCTGCATGCCGATTCCCCCGCCGCCTGCTGCTGCTTTTAACATGACTGGATAGCCAATCTTTTCGGCAACGGCTGCCGCTTCTGCACTATCAATTAACGGACGTGAAAATCCAGGCACCAATGGAAGTCCTGCTTGCTCCATCTTTTTCCTCGCCTCGACTTTATTGCCCATTTGCTGGATGATCTCTGGTTTGGGACCAATGAATATCAAGCCGGCTTCTTCGCATGAACGTGCGAAGTCTGCATTTTCACTAAGAAAACCATATCCAGGATGAATGGCCTCCACTCCGGTTTCCTTTGCTATTTCCAAAATCTTATTGACGTTTAAATAGCTTTCCTGTACTCTCGGACCACCCAATAAATATGCCTCATCCGCCAATCCCACAAAAGGCGAATCAGAATCTGCTTCAGAATGGACAGCGACAGTAAGTATTCCCAGCTTCTTGCATGTACGAATAATGCGTGATGCTATTTCTCCCCTGTTTGCGATAAGAATTTTTCGAATCATTCGATATCCTCCTTAATTAGTGCGTTCCGTTAGTAGGTCAAGAGTTTGTTGCCGAAGCTTATACTTTTGGATTTTTCCTGATGCAGTCATTGGATAAGCATCGGTAAATTGAATGTAACGCGGAATTTTATGAAAAGATATTTTCCCTTTGCAATACTCTATCAATTCTTTCTCCGTAAGGGTTTCTCCTGCTTTCAAAATGATCCATGCGGCTACCTCTTCCCCATACTTCTGATCTGGAACGCCGAGTATCTGAACATCGACAATTGCAGGATGTTGATAGAGGAATTCTTCAATCTCACGGGGATAAATATTTTCCCCTCCACGAATGATCATATCTTTCAGCCGGCCAGTGATCTTGCAATAACCTCTCTCATCCATCACCGCCAAATCCCCCGTATGAAGCCAGCCTTCCGTGTCAATCGCCTGCTCAGTGGCTTCCGGGTTATTATAATAACCCTTCATTACATGGTACCCCCTCGAACAGAGTTCGCCCTGCATGCCCCGCGGGACTTCCTCCCCTGTAGCCGGATCGACAATTTTCACTTCCACTTTCGGCAAAGCCCTTCCCACTGAAGAAACACGAAGTTCGATCGGATCGTCCGTTCTTGTCATCGTAATTCCAGGAGAAGATTCCGTTTGTCCATAAGTAATCGTGATTTCCGTGATGCCCATTTTATTCACCACGCTTTTCATGACTTCAATCGGACATGTCGAACCTGCCATGATACCAGTCCGTAACGAGCTTAAATCATACTGGTCAAAGTCATCGAGATTAAGTTCAGCAATGAACATCGTCGGTACACCATGAAGCCCCGTACATTTTTCGGCTTCAACTGTCTGAAGGACAACGCGTGGATTAAATTCCACGACCGGCACCATTGTTGCCCCAACTGAAACAGATGCCATCGTACCAAGGGAACAGCCGAAACAATGAAAAAACGGAACCGGGATGCATAGCCTGTCAGCTTCGGTCAGCTTCATGCATTCCGCGACATTCAATCCATTATTGACTAAGTTGGAATGCGTCAGCATCACTCCTTTTGGAAATCCTGTCGTCCCTGATGTATATTGCATATTGATCACATCACTTGGAGTTAATTCCTCCATCCTCATGTCGAGTGATTCCTCCGAAACGGATTCGCTCCCGCTAATGACTTCATCCCACGAAAAAGTTCCGGGATAACGTTTTTCACCTAAAACGATGATATTTTTTAATTTTGGCAGTTTCTCAGATTGTAATTTTCCTGGTTCTGCATTTTTCAGTTCAGGTACGATTTCATACAGCGTATCTATATAAGAATGATCCTTATATTGTTCCATCAGGATGATCGTCGTCGAATCTGATTGCTTTAGCAGGTATTCCAGTTCACTTGTGCGGTAATTTGTATTGACCGTCACCAGCACCCCGCCCATTTTTGCGGTGGAAAATTGGGATATAAGCCATTCCGGTTTATTGGATGCCCATATGGCGATATGTTCCCCTTTTTTAATCCCCAGTGACATGAACCCCCTGGCAGCCCTTCGGCAAATCTTTTCAAATTCGCGATAAGAATGACGCAGGCCTAGTTCATGGTACACAACCGCTTCATTATCACCATATTGTCCAGCTGTCCTTTCAAGCAGTTTCCCGATAGTAATATCTAGCAAATCAGACATCAAACTCCTCCTAATCTAAAAAAAGTAAGAATGAACGCTTTTTGCTGTATAGATAACATCTGCTTTTCACCCAAATGAACCCCAAGCATCAAGTTCATTTTACGTTCCGTAAAGATTAACAGCCTAATTGCCTGGCGATAACGAGTCTTTGAATTTCGGATGTGCCTTCACCAATTTCCAATAACTTAGCATCTCTTAAATAGCGTTCCACTTCATATTCACGCATGTAACCAGAGCCGCCGTGTATTTGAATCGCTTGATTGCTGGCGCGGAACGAGGTCTCACTAGCAAAGAGCTTGGCGTATGCCGCTTCCTTTGCAAAAGGTTTTTTATTGTCTTTTAACCATGCAGCCTTATATACCATATTCCTCGCCAATTCGATCTCCATCGCCATGTCTGCAAGCTTGAATTGAATGGCCTGGAAATTTGATATGGTTTTACCGAATTGGATGCGCTCTTTTGAAAAAGCTAAAGCCCTGTCAAAGGCAGCCTGAGCGATTCCGACGGCCAAAGCTGCAATGGAAATCCGTCCTCCATCAAGCGTGAATAGGAATTGTTTGAACCCTTTGTCCGGATCTCCCAATAAATTTTCCTTTGGCACCCGAACATTATCCAGAATGATTTCACAAGTATTGGAGGCCCTGACTCCCATTTTTTCATAATTGCTATTGATCGTCAGCCCTTGGGTATCGGTTGGCACGATGAATGCCGAGATGATGTTTTTGCCCTTTGAATCTTTTCCCGATACAGCAGTGACGGTAACCGTTCTTGAATAGCTGGCATTTGTTATCCATGTTTTTTCCCCATTAATCACATATTCATCACCATCCAACACGGCAGTCGTTCTCGTACCGCCAGCATCGGAACCCGCATTAGGCTCTGTCAACCCGAAAGCTGCCAGGGTTTCACCGGTCGTGATTGGAACCAGATATTTTTGCTTCTGTTCTTCGGTTCCAAAATAGTAAATCGGACTTGCCCCGAGCGAAACGGCTGCGGCATAACTTAAGCCGGTTCCCCCGCACGCCTTGCCAATCTCTTCAACGGCAATGGCATACGAAATCGTATCCCCGCCCGAACCGCCATATTCTTCAGGAAACGGAATTCCAAGCAACCCGAGTTTTCCCATTTTTTTGAATACATCCTCCGCGAACATGGACTTAGCGTCCAACTCTATCGCAATCGGTTTAATTTCCTTTTCAGAAAATTCCCTTACCATTTCCTTAATCATCTGCTGTTCTTTTGTAAGTGAAAAATCCATATGTTCATTCCCCTTTCTATTGAGACCGACTAGTTGGTCTGTACAAATCAAGTTGATTGTTCAATCCACAACAACTTGGTTCTTCAGTAAAAATGGCTGGGTGATTTCCGCTTCTTTTTGTTTATCTATCAATAGGGCATTCAGAATTAAATCCACGTAAATATCACCGATTTCATCGATCGTTTTTCCGCCGTCCCTTTTGTACCATTTATAGGACCAGTTCACCATGCCTAGAATTGACATTCCGGTAATTTCCACTGGCAATTCGCTTCGGAACACTCCCTTGTCAATACCTTCTTTGATAACGGAAAAAATGATTTCTTTATACGTTTGACGCTTTTTTTTGATTGCTTCAACATAAGGTGGTTTTAAGTAAATGCTTTCTTGATAGAAAACTGAGATGTGTGGTTTATAGAGGTCAAAAACTTTAACAAATGATTGAATGATCTTTTGCATTTTTTCTGTTGGATGGGTACTTTCTGAAATGGCTTCCTGTGCTTTTATTAAAACATATGAAATAAAGTAATCATGGATGACAAATAAGAGTTCATCTTTGGAAGAGAAATGGTGATAAAAACCACCTTTGCTAGTTCCGCATGCCTTAACGATTTCGTTGACGGAGACACCATGAAAACCATGCTGATCGAAGAGCGTCAACGATGTTTCAATTATTTTTTCTTTTAACTCCGTAAGACTGCACCCCCTTTGTATCCGCTTACATTCCATCCAGAATAAAAAGCTTGATTATGTATAAACTGGATTTATTTAGATTTTACCAAATAATTAAAAATTGTCAATTTTTAATTATCAACAAAAAAAACAGCCCTCAAAACCAAGAGCTGTCAATCCAGTTTATTTAAGAAGCAGTCGATACCATGTCATTTACTAGCCTTGACCGGTTTAACTTGGGCTTTTACAAGCTGCCATCCATTATTATATTTCCATACTGATTTGATTTCCATTATCGGATCACGCTCATCGGACCCTTTTACATTTTGTATTCCGATAAGCGCTTTTCCTTTTCCAAAAACGGTCTTGAAATCCAGTGAAGAGTAAGGATCAACCAAAAGCTCTGTCGGTTCATTTAGTTTTCCATTTTGATAAATGCCCAATTTATCATAAGCTTGTTTTCTGGAACTGACATCCATAACCACAGGTTTTTGACCTTCTATAATGATTTCCGCTTTGTATCCGTCAAGAAATTGTGCCATTACAGGAACGGATGGCGGTACTTCCAGCTCCTTCACTTTTCCATCCTTGAATGTATAGGCGTAACTGGATATCAACCGCTCTCTACCTTCCATCAAAACCGTAACCAATACATCCTGGACCCCATCATCATTCAAGTCGGCCACCTTTAGATCTGGATTATACCCAGCATTAAGCGCGACGTCGATTGTACGGCGATTGCTTTCCACACTTAACTCAATTTTCTTCAGAAACTTGCTGCCTTCCTCATAAGGCAGTCCCTGAACCTGGATAATGTCTATTTTCTGGTCACCTGTTACATCTCTTTTTGTTGATATATATGTGCCATCCACCTGAAAATTTTTATCATGCGCTTCAACCGCTTGATAGCTCAAAAATAGTGAGATGACTAAAACCGCATATTTTAGCAGATCTAACTTTTTCATAGTGATAACCTCTCTTTTCAAAGATGAACTAATTTGACATTTGTCGCCGTTTGAACTTTCGACGCTGATCTTTCATGAAAATGGACCAGAAATAATAGAACCCTGGGACTAATATCGCAAAGCCCACGATATACGTGGCAAAGACGGCCCGGAATGAGGTTGGATCGGTAAATCCTGAAATAATCGTGACATTTGGATAGATGATATAAGGTAAATGGGCGATACCATAAACATAACTGCCGATTAAATACTGTATAATAATCGCAATGACAGCGAGGCGTGGCATCCCTTTAACCTCCTGCTTAGAAAAATAGGGTAGGTACAATGCTATCCCGCTAATGATGAAAAAAATGAGCGAGACGAATAACAATGCAGAGTTTTTCATCATTCCTTGGTAAATCCAATTCGCTTCGTTTCTTAACGTGAGCATGACCAACAGAGCCATGACCAACATAAGCGGTCCCGTTATCATCGCATCCCTGCGATATATTTTATATGCTTTCATTTCGTCGGCCTGTTTTGAGTAATCGGACAGGAGCAAAGATGATAAAAAAAGCGTGCTCATTATTCCGAACCCGACAAATGCATACTCATTCGGACTCGTGAAAAGTTTAGATAAATTCAATTCTTCATTTCCTCTCACGCCCTCGACAAACCCAAGATGAGTGATTGGCAATACGCTGATTAATAGCCCCGGTATGATCAATCCTGTCAATCCTGATATATACGTTAACGCTTTTTCATATTTGTCAACGCTATGCGAGAAAACCAAGAAAGCACTCCTAATACATAGAAGAACCAATATCAGGCTCGCGGGAACGATCAATGCTACCCCAATCGGGAATACCGCACCTGGAAATAAACTGTAAATCGCAATGACAAGACCAACCACAAATGTATTCGTCACTTCCCAAGTTGGTGATAAATAGCTATTCGCTATCTTGGTAGCATTCGTCTCTTCCTTTTTAATGTAAGTCATTGCCCAAAAGCCCGCCCCGAAATCCATAGAGGCCATGATGGCATAAAGAAAAATAAAGCCCCAGACCAGTGTTATTGCAAGAAGAGCATCACTCATGCGCCTTCCCCCCTTTTATGAATTCGAATCGAAAAGTCTTACATCTTTCTGTTCGGCCTTATATATATCATCCATTACGGAATGACGTTTGAAATAATACAAAAGTGTAAACACGACAGAAACGCATAAAATGATATATACAATAATGAACATCGTGAATAAGAATCCAAGGTTTTCGTACGAAGTAACAGAATCCTCCGTTGTCAGCATCCTGTATATCGTCCATGGCTGTCTGCCGGTACAGGCAAAAATCCAACCGCATTCTATGGAAATCACCGAAAGCGGCCCTGATGCAACAAACAGCCAAAGAATCCATTTCGGATATGTCTCCTTTTTCAGCCATTTATTCCATACCAATGCAAACAGTGCCAACGCGATTAAGCCTGAACCAATCATGACCATGGCGTTGAATAAGATATGGACATAAAGCGGCGGCCAATACTCTTCCGGAAAATCGTTCAAACCGGTCACAACCGTATCGAAACTATTACCAGAAAGAAAGCTTAATAACCATGGAAATTCAATCCCATACTTCACTTCCTGGGCTTCCCTATCGGTATAACCGAACAAGGTAAGTCCGGCATGGTCCTGTGTTTCAAACAACCCTTCTGCCGCCGCCAGTTTTTCCGGCTGTTCCCTATATAAATGCTGTGTTGTCGCATGACCGTTCAATGCCGTCAAAAACGAAAAAACCAAGCCCAAGACAATACTGAGCCTCAGTGCTTTTTGGTGAAAATTAAATTCAGCAGTGCCATATTTATTTTTCAGCATCTTATAGGCTGCAACTGACGCTACGACAAAAGCGCCTGTAGTATATGCAGTCAGCGCCGTATGGCCTGCCGTCACCAAAAAACTTGGGTTGAAAAATGCCGCCCAAGGGTCGACATCGACGATTTCCCCATTTTCAAACCGGAACCCAGCAGGTGTCCCTTCAAAAGCATGGACATTCGAAATCAAAACAGCCGAAGCCAATGCTCCGAATGCAACAAAGAATAAACTCACGATTCGGGCCCATGGCTTGATTTTTTCAGCAGCATACACATAGATTGACATGAACAGTGCTTCAACCATGAATGCATAAATCTCGATCTGGAATGGAAGCGCCATGACGCGTCCAATCACTTCCATGAATCCAGGCCATAATAGTGAAAGCTGCACACCCGCAATCGTACCAGTCGGAATCCCGACCCCAAGTAAAACCCCTAAGGTTTTGGTCCAGCGTTTAGCCATGACGACATACTGTAAATCCTTTGTCCTTTGATACATCAATTCCGCTGCCAACATCATCATCGGCAACCCGACACCGATTGTTGCAAATATGATATGTACAGCCATATTCGTCCCGAACATTGCGCGGGCCATTTGTATATGATCCATACTGTCTTCCTTTCTACCCTTTGTCTCTTGGTAGTATCTCCTCTATAAAGGAAAATATTTAATAATATTCCACAAACTAAGTTTTCATAGGTTTTACAGAAAGTCAGCATTTTACTTAACGATGTTTTTGGTTCATTTATCATCAAATATTCTATCGAGGTTATTTTTGATATATATAAATTCATTGGATTTTAAGATTTCACAAAGCACTTAGATGAGAAATTATAGAAGATTCTTCATAAAAGGTGACCCTAGAGGAATATGATAGCGTAAATCCCTTATAGAAAGTGTAACAAGAGAGGAGAAAAACACTTTGTCCTTTACCAAAGATCCGCTATCTCCAGATCAAATGCTTGCTGTGATCAGAAATGGCCTGGGGCCTTCCCCAATCCCCAAAAAAATCATTATCCTTGGTGCCGGCATGTCTGGTTTGGTTGCAGCATCCCTTTTAAAACAAGCGGGGCACGATGTTACGATATTGGAAGCAACCGGGAGAGTCGGAGGGCGTGTTTTGACGATACGGGAGCCGTTTTCTGAGGGTTCCTACCTTGAAGCCGGTGCCATGCGCATTCCGAATTATCATTATTTAGTTGCTGAATACATCAAGAAGTATGGTTTACAAGTCAATACATTTGTGAATGCGACTCCTAATGACCCCATTTATGCCAATGGAATCAAGACGACCTCTACCATATATCAACGGAACCCGGATATACTGAGGTACCCTGTAGCTCCCCAAGAAAGAGGTAAAACCGCTGAAGAATTACTCAACATGGCCATTAAGCCTGTGACTGACTTCATCATTCAAAACCCACGTAGAAATTGGGAAATAGTCATTAAAGAGTTTGATAAATACTCCATGAGCTTTTTTTTACAGTATAATCCAGTTGGGATCAGTCTATCTACAGGGGCGATTGAAAGCATCAAAGTCCTAATGGGTTTAGAAGGATTCCCGGAACTTTCTTTTCCGGCCATACTTCGGGAGCTTATGCCGCTCTTTAATCCAGACGTGAATTTTTTTGCAATCGATGGTGGAAACGACCGGCTTCCATATGCTTTTCTGCCGGAATTGAAGGATAATCTTAACTTCAGATATGAAGTGACAAAAATCATCCAACATGATAATCAAGTCACCATCCATTCCAAACATACTCAAAGCCAAAACCCCTTAACGGTTACCGGTGACCTTGCCATCGTGACGATTCCTCTTCAATTGCTGCAATTTATAGATATTGAACCCCGGAATTCCTTTTCCCATAATAAATGGAAGGCAATAAGGGAACTACATTATGCTGCTTCCACTAAAATTGGACTTCAGTTCACTCATAGGTTTTGGGAAAAGGAAGGTATCTTCGGCGGTAAATTGACGACCGATTTACCCATTAGATTTTCTTATTATCCCAGCCAAACGAGCAACCAGAGTGAATCCGGTCTCATCTTAGCAAGTTATACATGGGAAGACGACGCCACCTTATGGGATATTCTCCCAGAGAATGATCGTATTCAACATGCATTGAAAAATTTGGCAGTGATTCATGGGAAACAAGTATATGATCATTTTTTATCAGGAGCTTCCTATAGCTGGACACTGAATCAGTATGCCTACGGCGCTTTCTCCATGTTTAAACCTGGTCAGGAGACTGACTTGTTTCCATACATCCCAACCCCTGAAGGAAGGGTCCACTTCGCTGGCGAGCATACATCAACCGTACCTGCCTGGATTGAAGGAGCCATTCAATCCGGCATCAGGGTTGCACATGAAGTGACGAACCTGCCTAGGACATTCAGTGGGCCTTGAATGGACCATTTCCTTGGTTATGTAACTCAAAGGCAAAAGGAGCTTTTTTCAAATTATTAAACATGGTTGATTGGAGCAGGTGTGCGAGACTCCTGCGGGAATAGCGAGTCCAAGGTAGACCCCCACATGCGCAATGCGCCGAGGGCGGACTGTACGCTGGGAAAAGCGAGTGCCCTACGTTCCAATCAACGTCCAAATTTGTTCAAGCAAAAAAATGTAGACAAACTCGATCTTCATCAATTTTGTATACATTCTGATACCCTCCAATCGGAAGGTTCTTCTTATGATTATTCACTTTATCCCTCCTTTTGAACCAAAGTCTACAATCCTTATGTCCACTTCATAATTAATATCTGCTTCACTGAAAACTTCGTCCCATTTCTGCTTATTTTTCTCCCAAAACTTTGGATGCTGATTTTCCACATAACGATACAATCCCGCTACTCCTGTTTTATATTCATGCTGTAATTTGTATGCGATTTTCTTGACATCCTTTTTCACTTCATCCTCGGCAATACGATCAATCTCTTTTAAATAGGCTTTTTCAAAAGAATTCTCCTTACCATACCAGTCTTCCGAAAGTCTTCCTGTGTACCCGACCTTTATATTGATCGTCAAATGATCACCGTTCAATTCAGTCGTGATTTTCCTCCTTGTCCTATTGATCACTTCAACACTTAAAGGCTCACCGTTTTGGGCCGCTTCGATTACTCCGCCCTTTACCTCTCCGTTCAACCAATTTAATGCAGCAATATCCTCATCATTCATGACCGCGACCAACTTTGAATTGTTGATCACCCCTGCACCCTCCAAAATTAATTTCTTACCTTTGATATCAACGGCCTGAATGGCAAAACTCCCATCTGACTGCAAATTTGAGGATGCTTTGCCCAGTGTTAAAGGCGGAAGAATCTTATTCGTTCTGTTCTCATTATCTTTCAAATCATAGATTACATTCGAAGGAATTTCCCCATCGTCAGATAGTCCCAAAATTTCTTTCGTCGGTCTCTTCGTTAAATAAACATGACAGCTTCTCCTTGTATTATTATCGCGAATTGACTGATTAATGATCGCTTCCATCGGGAATTTCCTTAATACATCTTCATTAATGAGGATGATACGCTGATGATTGGTTAATACCGTATTGGTTATGAGTAAAGAATCCCTAATTGCTTCATGCAGCGTTTTTGCACTGACGGTAACATTTTTATATTTCAGTTGAGCCTGATTCTCCTGAACACTATTTCCTGGAGGCACCAGAATTTGCTGTGTTAACATGATTTCGTCATCCTTTTTGCCTTTATCGATCCCCACTCCCACCACAAGGGATAATTCTTCTATATTTTCACTGTCCCAACAGCCTGTAAGCAAAGGAATAAGCAAGATCAACCATAATATTTTCATCCGCTTTTTCTGCTCCTTTTCACTTGAACGATTATGAATGTAATAATTGGCAAGCCAATCAATATAACCGGAAATAGATATCCAAGTAAATCGCTCATTTTAAAAATGTCAATTATATCTTTAGGGATTTTGGCCAGAAAAAAAACGACAGGAACCAAAACTATGAGGTTCGTTGTATATGAATTGCTAAATATTTTAGTCATCCCTTCTGCTGCGAAGAAATAGTAAATCGCATGTGTTAAAAAAAACTGAAGAATCCAGGTGATCAAGAGAAATAGCTCCATACGCTCTAAAAATATCCCTGTTACTTCAAAGGACTGAATAAAG
Source organism: Bacillus sp. ISL-78 (assembly GCF_018613455.1). Classification (NCBI taxonomy): domain Bacteria; kingdom Bacillati; phylum Bacillota; class Bacilli; order Caryophanales; family Bacillaceae; genus Bacillus; species Bacillus sp. ISL-78. Next base: position 349,109 of record NZ_JAGGQC010000008.1, on the reverse strand, counting down.
GAAATGGTTGGCCAAGTAACTGCTTTGACTTCCGGGACAGTCAGTGTAGCCACTACCAATACATATGTAATCACATATAAAATCAGCGGGATGAAAAAACCGATTAAAACGCCATTTCTTATCTTGTTTTGATTTTTAACGACGCCAAACAAAAAGATGAAAAGTTCAATTCCAAAAAAAGACAAAGTTCCGGAACCCATTCCCTTAATGACAGGGAGAATTCCTTTCGCGAGAACAGGCTGTAGGTTTCTTATCTCGACTACCCTAAGACTGAACAAATAAATGAGCAAGACGATGACGATTGTCAAAGGAAGAAAGAAGACACATGCCTTTGCTATAGCTTTTATTTTGCCTGTCAAGAGATGGACACTCGCTAAAATCATGGTAAGAATCACGATCTCAACCGGGGTTTCCTCCAACAAATAAAAGCGGACCATTTCACTCATCGCAAGAACTTCAAAGCTGGCCACGCCTATAAAGTACACCACCACGACCAACCCAATAAGTTTGGAGAGCCATTTTCCATAGGCCTCCTCCATGTATGTGTAATAGTCAGCCACCTTATGTTTTTTTAACAGAACAACCAATAAGCATAACAAAAGGGCTATAGCGATCCCAGTTAAAATCAAGACGATCCATCCATCTGTCGAATGGATTTTTTCCGTTATCGTCCTTGGAAGCGTCAGCATGCCAATTCCTAGCATGCTGCATGAAATGATCGCTGCCAATTCGCCACTAAGGATTTTGCCTTCGGATTGACCCAAGAGAATTCCCCCCCTTTTTCCGTTTCGGTAACCGTATGAAAGCATCCTTCCAAGTTTTTTTACCGAAAAAATCCATTGGTTGAAAATAAGATTCTTGAAAGCTGGTCAATTTTGATAAATGGCTGATAACGATTATAAAGAATAGGGTGGTTCCGTATAAACCTAAAACGGCTGCAAAAATCATCGCCCCGAACCTTAAAGCCCTGAATGCCAATCCAAAGCTATATTGTGGGACCGTAAAAGAGGTAATCGTCGTGATCGAAACGATAATGACCATAAGGGAACTTACAATATTCGCTTGAACGGCTGCTTGGCCAATTATGACTCCGCCCACCAATCCAACCGTTTGACCAATGGGCGATGGGAGCCGAATGCCTGCTTCGCGAAGCAGCTCAATCGTTACTTCCATGATGATAGCTTCAACAAACGGCGGAAATGGCACGTTCTCCCTCGTACCAGCGATGGTCATCGCTAATTCCGATGGCAGCAAACCAGGATTGAATGAAACCAAGGATATATAAATCCCAGAAAGAAAAACTGTAACAAATAAAGAAAAGTAGCGAAGTATACGCAAAAAAGTTCCTGCAACCCATCTTTCATAATAGTCATCCGGTGACTGCAGCAGCATCGTGATCGTCGTTGGTGCCATCAAAGCAAATGGCGATCCGTCAACCATGATGACCACCCTTCCCTCCTGCAATGCAGCCAATACTTTATCTGGACGCTCCGTATTTTGGATCTGTGGGAAAGGGGTTAACGCTGTATCTTCAATTAATTCCTCGAGCATCCCCGAGTCTTGGAGATCAGTAGCTTTCACTTCATTAATCCGTTTATTCACTTCTTTTAGCAAAGAATCGCTCGCTTTTCCTTCATAATAGATCAATGCAACTTCCCGTTTTTCCATCGTCCCGAATTTCTGTTGTTGGACGATAAGGCTGGGATGGTTTGAATATTGCCTTATCAAGCCGATATTTTCCTGAAGACTTTCGATAAAGCCCATTTTCGGTCCCCGGACAACCCTCTCTGTAGAAGGTTCACTAAACGTTCGGTTTTTTTCCTTTACCAGGTTCAAGACATACCCTTTTACCATCCCATCTATAAATAAAAGCGTTTTTCCGTCAAAAATATGCTCTTTGGCTGTTTCATATGTTTCAACATCCTGTTCCCTGACTGAACATATTTTGGAAATGACCAGCTGTTCGATAGAAACCCGATGCCTGGTTTCAACCTGGGCAGCCGATAGATCAAGGACAATCTCATTGAATGCAGGATAATCCATCGTTCCATTGACAAATACGAATAATCCCGAAACTTCGTAACCGGGAATGAATATCCGTTTAAATACTACATCATCCTGCATATCCAATTCAGATTTCAATTCTTCCTGCTTTTGATCCAATTTAATATGCAAGGGTTTACTTTTCATGGTGAACTCCTTTGGTTAAATGGGTTTTTATATTCTCAGTTTCCTCTATTTACAATTTTTTTATGCGACAGGAAATGAAGGCAGCTTTTAACACCAATTTATTTAATGAATTTCCTTTCTGATGCGAGCTTCATTAGCATCCAAAATGGTTAATTTGTAATTAAATTGCAAATGCTAGGATAACTAGCTTTAGTTTAGAGGTGACAGCATTGTTTAACCGCAGAACATTCAAAAAAAAACCCAATCAACCCAACGAAAAAAATGATGAATTAAATAAGGTTTCAGAAGTAAGGGATCTATTCAATACCCTTTCTTCATCCAATGATTTCATAAACCATCAAGGAACATATAATGGTGTAGGCTATTGGGTATCTTTTTATCGCTCTTTAATTGATGCACAGGAACTTCATGAAAGTGTTCTTTCTGTCATACCTACTCTGGAAACGATAAATTTGGAGCAAATTAAAGAGAACGTTCCTATAGCAAATACACTAATCACCAGTACCAAGGTTGTAATCGAAGATAGGATCATGAGAGGCGAAATTGCACTTCGTTTAGATGGAAATCTTGATGAATGCCTATTAATCAATGTTGCGGCCCAACAAGGAAGGCAAGTTAATAAACCTGAACTTGAATTTGGAATCATAAGTGCACAAGAAGCTTTTGTCGAGGATATTGATATCAATCTTAATTTAGTCAGAAAAAGGCTGCCTATCCCTGGGTTGCAAGTAAGTGAAATGACTGTGGGGTCCTTGTCTAAAACTAAAGTGGCAATTTTATCGATAGAAGGGATCGTTGATCAGGAAAATGTTGACAATGTTATACAAAGGATCAATGACGTAGAATTTGATGAAATATTGGACGGGTCATATCTCGCTCAAATGCTTTATGATAATTCAAATACCTTATTTCCCCTTTTTCTAAATACGGAAAGGCCTGATCGCATCGCAAGTGCATTGGCTGAAGGCAAGGTAGCCTTGTTAATCGATAGGTCGTCCTCTGCACTTATTACACCAACCATTTTGCTGGAATACTTCATCACCATGGAAGATTATAATATGCCTTGGATTCCGGCTTCTGCTTTCCGTTTATTAAGGATATTTGCGGTCGCTTTTTCGATATTTGCTACTCCCATTTATGTAGCCGTGCTGACCTATCATTATGAGCTGATACCTAAAGATCTTTTGGAAACAATTGTTACCTCAAGGAACTTAATACCTTTTCAGCCTTTGATTGAAGCATTATTCTTGGAGATCTCCATAGAGTTATTACGGGAAGCGGCTGCCAGGCTGCCAACGAAGGTAGGTCAGACATTAGGTATCGTCGGCGGTATCGTTATCGGTCAAGCGGCCGTTGTTGCTGGTTTGACAAGTAATATCTTATTGATCATCGTTGCCCTATCGGCATTGGCATCATTTGTTACTCCCATTTATAAAATGGGTAATGCCATACGGCTGCTGCGGTTCCCCTTTTTAGTGGGAGCCCAGATTTGGGGGCTGCTCGGCATTACCATAGCGGGCGTGTTTTTGATGACCCACCTTATCAAATTAACGTCGATGGGACACCCATACCTTGAACCGATATACCCATTTCGCATGCAAGATTGGAAAGATAGCTTTGTCCGGCTTCCCTTTAATCTGTTCAAGTCACGACCTGTTAATTTACGTCCTGATGATACTTCTAGACAGCCGCAGCCCAAAAAAGCAAGAATCAAAAAAAATGATTTTAATGAATGATCTAAATGAGGGTCCTATATGAACCAAGCTGGAGTAAATGAAAAGTATAAAGTGTCACCGTTCTATGTGTTTTTTTTAGTGCATTCCATGCAAACGGGAATAGGCGTTTTAAGTTTTCAAAGGGTTTTAGCGAAAACAACGGGAACGGATGGCTGGATTTCGATATTACTAGCCGGCCTGATCGTTCATATAATGATTTGGGTCATATATAAAATCTTCAGTTTCGTCCCTGGTGATATCATTTCTGCAAATAATCTTGCATTCGGGAAGTGGATCGGGAATTTCTTCAGTCTATTATTCATTCTTTACTTTTTGATCCTAGGGATGACAGTCATGATTAGCTATATCTATGTCATACATGTATGGATGTTTGAAGAGGTACCATCTTGGGCGTTTGCTCTAGTATTTCTGATCCTGGTTTATTATATAAATACGGGAGGGTTCCGAACGATTACGGGTATTACCTTTTTAAGCTCCATTTTGACATATTGGCTTTTATTTGTCCTATTCTATGCCATGAAATACTCTGAATTCACCAATTTGCTCCCTGTTTTCCACCACACTCTATTGGATATATTGAAAGGAACTAGAAGTACTTCATTAACAATGCTTGGGTTTGAAATGATCGTGATGTTTTATCCGTTCATCAAAGATGCTAAAACTTCACAAAAATATGCTCATGGAGGGGCCTTAACAACAACCTTAATAACCGTATTCGTTTATTTGGTTTCCATTGTTTTTTATTCACAAAAACAGTTGGAACTGACTATATGGCCGACACTGTCATTAACCAGTATTGTCGAATTGCCCTTTATTCAACGATTTGAATATATAGACGTTTCTTGGTGGGCCATCGTTATCATCCCCAACATGACCATTTCCTTGTGGGCTGCAAGCCGGGGTTTCAAGCGACTATTCAATGTTCAGCAAAAGTATCCATTATGGGGAATGTCCATTATAATCCTGCTTACCAATATATTTGTTTTTGATGTTGATTCACTATATATATTGCGTAAAATCGTCAATCCATACGGCGCACTCTTTATTGCTTTATACTTGCCTCTTCTTTTGGTCGTCATTTATATAAAGAAAATGAGGAAACGTTTATGAGAAAATTGATTCTTGTTATATTGGCTTTTCCCCTCCTTTGCAGCTGTGCCCAGCCAAGAGTGGTTGACGAAGTCAATATGTCCCAAGCCATTGGCTACGATATTCTAAAGAATGATACTGTCGAAGGAATGTTCGTCATCCCTATCTTCCAACAGGATAAGATGGGTAAATATCAAATCTTAACTGGAACATCGTCGACAACGAGTGATGTCCAGGCTGTCGTTTCCAAAAAAGCGGATAAGCCGGTATTGCTAGGACAGACACGTATAGTTTTATTTAGCGAGAAAATGGTTCGTAAAATCGGAATGACAGAACTGACCGATTATCTCTACCGTGAGCCTCAACTTGGAAACAGGGTCATTTTGGTTGTCGTTGAGGGAAAGACCAAGGATGTAATAAATACGAAACCACCAAATACGAATGTGAATATTGGTATCTTTTTATCGGATTTGATTAATCAACAGAATGAAACAGGTAACGGACCGGATACTAACCTCCATCTTTTTTTAGGAAACGCTCTAGAAGCTGGCGGCGATTCGTATCTTCCTTTAATTAAATTAATTAATAATGAAGTTGCGGTTTCTGGAGTCGCCCTTTTTCATGAAAATAAAATGGTCACGAAAGTTCGAACGGGTGATATGTTCATTTTTAAGACATTAGTTCAAAATCATAGGCGGGGAATATACAAATTCAAATTAAAAGACAAGAAAAAAAGCGATATCGTTGTAGAAAGCATCCGAAGCGGTTCAAGTTATGAGGTATCCAAATCAGATAGTAGTCCCTCCATCACGATTAAACTCAAAATTAAAGGACAAATCAAGGAATCTATGCGAAGTGAAAATCTTACAAATAGAAAGATGATAAAAAAAATCGAACAGGCAATGGAAGATGATTTAACCAAGCAAGCAAACCGTCTTATTAAAGATTTTCAGAAAAAATCCCTTGACCCGATTGGCTTAAAGGAAAAATACCACGGCAAAAATAAACAACTGACCTATGAACGATGGAAAATGATTTATCCGAAGATGGACATTAACGTAGAAACCAAAGTTAACATCATCCAAACCGGGGTCTCTGAATGATGAATTGTCGATAGCCCATTTAGAAATCTTCACCTGATCGGAAAAAAACTACTTTCATATTAAATTGCTGGTGAAAAGCCCATTTATTCAAAATGCATGGCTGGCAGATGCTTTTGAAACAGCAAGAATTGTGGTTAGCCGGATAAACGAATCTGATTATCTACCTATCGTCGTTACATTAATAACAGGAGCTGACTTTATGAAAATACCTATGAAATCAATCATCGCTGCCTCAGTATTAAGTATATGTTTAATCACAGGATACTCATTTGCTTCCGCAGGTAACGAAAAAGATGAATTGAAATCGGATAAAGTGACCTTTTTTGGGTCCCCTACTTCTGTGATTTCCAGTTCAGTTGCTGCGCCTCAAAGTTATAACCGGTTATTGTTTAGCGGAACAGTTGCACCTCTTTTAAACAAGGATGGAAAAACCACTTATGAGAGATATGGCAATACAGAAAAGCAGGCAATCGGAATCTTAGAGAAATTAAAAGCAGATTTGAAAACAAAAGGACTTTCCCTCGCTGATGTAATCTATCTGCGTGTGTATGTCGCGCCAGATCCAAAGAAGGGAAATACACCAGACTATCAAGGTTGGTTCGATGCTTACGCTCTTTTCTTTAATACAAAGGAAAATCCAGTGAAAACAGCCCGTTCCACTGTAGGGGTGCAAAGTCTGGTTTCACCGGATTATCTCATTGAGATTGAAGCAGAAGTAGCCTATAAAAGTAACAGCAAGGCAAATAAATAGACGATAGATGAGTATGGTCATGATTCAACATATCGATGTTCCAGCCACTCTGGAAAGCCTTTGAATACCAAAAGAGACAGGAAGTTATATTCCTGTCTCTCATTTGTTTTAATCAATCATGAAAATTCGTTCCATCCGTTACTTCTTTAACAATCCCTGCATTGATGACGAAGTCGCCGAAATGCTCGCCTTGCTGACGTTCTTTTGCATATCGGGAAAGAAGTACACGCAGCTCTTTTAATATTTCTTCTTCACCGATGTTTTCACGGTACATTTTACTTAATCGGCTTCCGTCGAATGCAGCTCCGAGATACATATTATATTTACCAGGTGCCTTACCGATAAAGCCAATTTCACCGAGCGCATGCCGGGCACAGCCGTTCGGGCAACCAGTCATACGTATCGTGATTTCTTCATTCCTCAAGCCGTTTTCATCAACGATGGCCTCGATTTTATCAATCAGAACCGGCAAATAACGCTCAGCTTCAGCCATTGCCAACCCGCATGTCGGAAGCGCCACACATGCAATCGAGCTGCGTCTGAGCGCCGAATGATGTGCACCATCCGTCAAACCGTATGTTTCAAGCAATTCTATGATTTTTTTCTTTTTCTGGCTTGACACATCTGCAATGATCAGGTTTTGATTGGCAGTCAATCGGAAATCACCCGTATGGATCTTTGCGATTTCGCGCAAACCGGTCATCAGCTTGTAATCATTGATATCGGCAATTCGGCCACCCTCGACAAATAGTGTAAAATGCCATTTACCCTGCATGCCTTTTACCCATCCATAGCGGTCGCCATTATTATCAAAATGGTAAGTTCTCGCTTCCTCCAGCTTCCATCCTAGACGATTTTCCAGTTCAGCTTTTACCGGTTCAAGCCCAAGCCTGTCTACCGTATACTTGAACCGGGCATTTTTCCGTACGGACCGGTTTCCGTAATCACGCTGAATCGTAATGATTTTTTCAGCCACATCCAGTATTTTGTCTGGCTGGCAAAAGCCGATTACCTTGGCTAGTTGAGGATATGTCGCCTTGTCACCGTGGGTCATTCCCATACCGCCGCCAATCGCCACATTAAAGCCGACAAGTTTTCCATTTTCAACAATTGCTATGAAGCCAAGATCTTGGGAGTAGACATCAATGTCATTGGATGGCGGGACCGCAATGCCTATTTTAAACTTTCTTGGCAAATAAAGCTTTCCGTACATTGGTTCGACTTCCTCGACTTCAGGAGAACTAACCACTTTTTCTTCATCCAACCAGATTTCATGGTACGCCCTTGTACGCGGCAATAGATAATCACTCAATTTTTTCGACCATTCATATACTTCGGAATGGATTTCGGATTGAAATGGAATAGAATTGCACATTACGTTTCGGTTTACATCTCCGCATGCAGCGATTGTATCCAGCATGGAAGCATGGATTTCCTGAATGGTTTTTTTCATATTCCATTTTAAAATACCATGCATTTGAAACGTCTGCCTTGTTGTCAATTTCAAGGTTCCGTTACCGTATTTCTGGGCAAGGTCATCCATAACAAGCCATTGAGAAGGCTGTGCAACCCCGCCGGCCATGCGGACACGCAACATAAATTGATAGGCAGGCTCCAGTTTCTGTTTTTGACGCTCATTACGTAGATCCCGATCATCCTGCAAATAGCTGCCGTGGTGTTTCATCAGTCGATTGTCATCATCCGGAATACCGGCGCTAATCCGATCCTGCATCACTTTTCCAAGTGTACCTCGCAAATAATCGCTTCTTTCTTTAATTTGCTCAACATCACTTGGCGGGCCTGCTGGTGCTTTCAATAGTGGGTTCACCATGTTGTTATCTCCTTTTCTTCCAAATTTCAATACACATCACGTTGATATCGTTTATTCTGTTGCATATCTTCAAGATAAGCCTGCGCATCAGCATGGCTCATATTGCCTTCTTTTTCAATGATCTCAATAAGCGTATTATGGACATCATGTGCCATGTTTTTCTCGTCTCCGCAAATGTATACAGCTGCCCCTTCTTGAAGCCATTCGTATAATTCCCCGCTTTGCTCGCGCATCCGGTCTTGAACATACACCTTTTCATCCGTATCGCGGGAAAAGGCCACATCCATTTTCGTAAGCACACCTGTTTTCAACCACTTTTGCCATTCAGTTTGATAAAGGAAATCCGTCACGAAATGCTGATTGCCATAAAAGAGCCACGTTTTTCCTTTCGCTTCAGATTCTTCGCGATCCTGGATAAAGGATCTGAACGGGGCAATGCCCGTTCCCGGTCCAACCATGATAATTGGCGTGTCTGGGTTCTTTGGCTGCTTAAAGTTCTGGTTATGCTGAATGTAAACGGGCAGCGTGTCCCCTGGCTGTAATCTGTCCGCACATAAAATCGAGCAGACACCGTTTCTTTCCCTTCCGTGACTTTCATACCGGACGGCTCCGATTGTCAAATGCACTTCATCCGGAAAGGCGGATAAGCTATTCGCAATCGAATATAGACGGGCTGGCATTTTCCGGAGTATCGATACGAACTCTTGCGCCGATTCGCCCCATGAACCAAAATCACGGATAAAATCAAGTAAATCACGGCCTTCTCGATATTCTTTCAACCTTTCTTCATTACCAGGCTTTAAAAGCTCCTTTAAATCCTCATTATCAGAAAGCTGTGCCGCTTGTTCAATGAGCGATTTGGTCAATACCGTTATTTCGAAATCGGAGATGAGCGATTCCCTAAGCTGACGAAGTTCCCCCTGCTTATTGACCTTCACGGTTTCTTCAGGGTCCCAATTAAGCTCCGTAAGAAGCATATCCACTAAATCCGAATCGTTTTTCGGATAAATCCCAAGGCTGTCACCAGGTTCAAATGTAAGACCTGAGCCCTCTAGAGATAACTCAAGATGATGTGTCTCTTTATTGGAGCCACGGCCGTTCAAATTTATGTTTTCCAACACTTCCGCTATATACGGATTTGTTCTCGAATAAGTTTGTTCACCTAAAGAAGTTTTTGCTTCGGGAACTGCAGCATTAGAACTGACTTCCCCTTCTCTTAAACTGGAAAGTACTCCTTCCAGCCATTCGGAAGCAGGCTCATCATAATCAAGGTCACAGTCCATTCGCGGAAATAACCGTGTCCCCCCAAGTTCCTCCAAACGTTTATCGAATTGTTTTCCCGTTTCACAGAAAAACTCATATGAGCTGTCCCCAAGCGCCAATACCGAATATCGGAGACCCTCAAGGCTTGGTGCCCTCCTGCCATGAAGATACTCATGGAAAGACAATGTATTATCCGGCGGATCACCTTCTCCATGTGTACTAACGGCAATCAGAAGATTTTCGATTTTTTTCAAATTGTTTACTTTAAAGTCACTCATGGATGAAATGGTAACCTGAAAGCCATTACCCTCAAGCTTACTCGCCGCATTTTCTGCCAGCCCTTGAGCATTGCCCGTTTGTGAACCATACAGGATGGTCACTTCTTTTGATATTGTCTTACCGCCCCTTTGGGCTTCCAATACCGGGGCTTCGGCTGAACTTGTATTCGAAACTGACAAAGATGCAGTCAGATAACCGCTCAACCAAATTTTTTGTGTTTGGGTCAAGCTTGGCAGCAGGCTGTTAAGGAGCTCTGCTTGCTCTTGATTAAAGGGACTGTTACTTACCTGAAGTTGCACGATTTCCACCTCACAAAGGGATATTAACTTATCTTAGTTGATTATTATGTATACGAGTGGGTTTAAATATTTAATTTCAATCCACAAATTAACTCGTTTACTCCTATAGACCAAGTCGGTTTTAACTGCAAAAAAAATGAAAAATACAGTTATATAGGTTCATAGCACGCAACAAAGGACAATAGCTTTCCCAGCCTATACTCTTCCTAAAATAAGTTTCTCATTAAAACTTTACTGGAAGGTACATCATTAGTAAAATATATATAATTTATTATAACTATTAAGAATATTAATAATAAGGAGAAATTTCTATGTACTATGATGCTCTAAAAACATTTGTGACCCTTGTGGAAGTCAAGAATTTTACAAAAACAGCAGAAATTCTTCTTATGTCGCAACCAAGTGTTAGTTTACATATTAAAAAATTAGAAGAGGAGTTCCAGACGAAATTATTCCTCCGTTCTCCTAAATTTTTGAAAGTCACCTTAACGGGAGAAATTCTTTACGACCGGGCCAAGCAAATGATCACAATCTATGAACAGACCAGACAAGACATACAGGAACACGATAGGTCCATCAAGGGCGAATTAAAGATAGGTGCAAGTTTTACAATAGGAGAGTATATCCTTCCTTCTTTACTCATCGACCTTCAAGAGGAATATCCTGAACTTGAACTTCAAGTGGTAATTGGGAACACGGAAGAAATCGTTCAAGCCGTTCGGCTATACAAAGTGGATATTGGTTTAATCGAAGGTCAAACTAATGAAAAAGAGCTTTCTGTTCACCCATTCATGCAAGATGAGCTATTCATTGTATCTTCTAATAATCATGAACTTGCTAATAAAGACGATGTGGAAATTACTGATTTACATGACCAAGCATGGGTAACGAGGGAAGTTGGATCTGGTACACGAGAATACCTTAACCATGTCATACGTTCAAATGGTTTGAAAATTAAATCGATACTCACGATAAGCAGCAATCAAGGAATTAAAGAAACACTTATAAAAAACGGCTCAGGCCTGGCCCTGCTTTCCCGAAGTGTCATTGAAAGGGATGTACAAAATAAAATCCTTTCTATCATTCAGATAAAAGATGAATCCTTTAACAGGACACTCTCTTACGTCTATTCCCCAATTATGAAAGGTAAAAAAAATGTAAAGACTTTTATAACTGAATTAAACAAAAAGTGGCCCATGAAAGCGAAGCCGATAGGATGATCATTGCAAAGAAAGCTATTCCAAAGATGGAGTTACTGACACATGGCGTTTGATCTTAATTGTGATTTTATTAAACAATCATAAGCCTGATGACCGGGAACATCGGCTTTATTATACTTAATAAACATTCTTATGCACATTAACTTATAAGCAATTGGGTATACGAAAGAATAGAAGATTGTCTAGATAAAAAATAATATGGGAGCGTGTTTTATGAATATAGAGATTAAAGAAGCAGCCATTGAACAACTATTAAAAGTTAATTATAAAGAGAATGAAGGTGTTCGTATCGAAGCCATTTATGTTGGTAGCTGTTCGATTTATGTGGAACATGAATTGAAAATTGATAATAAGAACGAAGATGATGAGAGATTCATAATTGCTGGAATCCCCATATTAATTTCAAGTGAGTCAAAAAAACATCTTCCGGATAAAGTCTTCCTCAATTACAGTAACGGACTTGGATACAAATTATATTCAGACGATGAAACATTGAGTTATAATCTCCAATTGAAGAGAGTGAATTAAAAAAATGAACATAGTAAAAAGCCCACGTGTTTCAGTTGGGCTTTTTTTGGTTATACTCAGGGAATTTTTTATCGGCATGTTACCTGAGGGATTTTATTTCCTCATAGAATAGCATGCACTAACTCCTCCATTACCAGGAAAATGCTTTTAACAAGTACTCTTATCTATTCTAATAATTGTATCAATGTTATTTTACAAATCAATAATGACCGAAAATTTAAAGAATGATTGTTATTATTCTTCCACTCTTCTGGACTCGAGGTGCCGCTCCAGCTTTCTTTTTACCCGCTGAAGTGCATTATCGATCGTCTTTTTTTGAACATTCAGTTCCTTTGATATTTCTAAATAAGTTTTTCCTTCCAGGTATAAATCCACAACACTGCTTTCCAACTCACTAAGGACTTCGGTTAAAATTAGCTCAATATCACAAATTTCTTCTGATTTTATTAAGATCGTAACTGGGTCATTTTGTCTCTGTTCAGGGATTAGATCAATTAAACCCTGTTCCGACTCCCCTTGATGGATTGGCATATACAATGAAACATAATTATTTAAGGGAGAATGCTTTTGGCGAATAGCCGCTTTAACGGCCGTTATGATTTGTCTTGTAATGCACAGTTCCGCAAATGATCTGAAAGACGCCTTTTTGCAATTTTTGTAGTTTCGAATGGCCTTATATAGTCCAATCATCCCTTCCTGAAAGACGTCTTCCTTATCTCCACCCGTTAAAAAATACTTTAAAGCATTTGATTGAACGACACATCTGTATTTTTTGATTAAAAATTCCAGTGCATCTTCATCGCCATTATGGATTTTTCCTACCAACATTACATCTTCCATATGAGTATAGTTTTCCATTTGTTTCTTCTCGATGATTACACTCATTTATTTTCCCCCACTCACTAAGTTGAGCCCGACAAAGTTCCACTATCACTTCAATGTGGTAAAGTACATTCAATATAATAATATCTCAGAAATGACGATAATGATATTCGCAAATTACGACATTTTTCAACAAAATCCTGATATTTATAAATAGAAACTTTCAGTCAGCTTTAATTAATTTGGTGAAGATTTTTTCATTTTAGTAGTTTTGTTTAACTCCTGATCATTGACGGATATAGTTGTGCCGGTGGTTGTGGTAATTATGGAGGGGGTTCAGCATATGGCGCCTTACAAATAGCATGATTATAAATAATAACCTTAAAGAACTATTCTGCACTAATGATTAATAGAGCCTAACCAAAATGAAAAGACCGAATCCACCCTACCTTCATTAGCCCCAATTGGAAAAATAAGGATTACACTTAGGACATCGTCTCTAAATTAGCTGATTTCATTTAAACCCTTCTTTCGCAAAATAAAAAAGCACCCTTCATAGGATGCTAAAACATATTATTAACCCAGTCTTAAAATGGAGGACTGGATTTAATTATTCGCCAATGTCCCGTATGTAGAAGATCCTAACTGATTCATAAATCCTTAAAGCGGAGGATTTTCCACACCTAAATGAATCCAATCTTCTTTTGGCGGTCCATAAACCCCAGAAGGTTTAATTCCTGCTTGACGCATCAGAACCGTAACTTGTCCGCGATGATGAACAATATACTTGATTAGCCCCATAAGGATGGAAGCATTTGTTTCCTGTCTTCCGAACGCTTCTTGTATTTGCCCCAGGGATTCGTCTGTCCATTGTTGTTCAATAATTTTTGCCGCATGAGAACTTACATTTTTAAAAGTGATGGCAATTTCGCGGGCTGAAGATGGAACGTTTTCCGAACTTTCTATCCGGTCTATCTTTAACCCGAAATGAGCTAGATAATCTGGAATATTCGTGGTGAAATGCCACACAATTCTTCCTAAAGTGCGACCTTCAGGATAAACTTGTTGTTCTAAGGATTCATCTGTCAAACTATCCAAGACATTTTGAGTGAGTATGGCTTCTTTATTCCATTCTTTAATAAAATCTGAAATTGAAATATACATATAATACCTCCCCTATTTCGATGGACATTACTTAAGTTACATTATAAAACATATGTTCCCTCATTACAAATTCCTCATTAAACATGCAATCAATAATATCCATTCTAATTAGAAAACCATTGCTTTTCTTTGTACTTTCCGCTTGGAAGTTTTGGTTACAAGTTTTCAAGAAAAACTGTTGAACTGTACTACCTCTTCTGCATTTTAATCCTTTAAGTCCAAAAAAGTATACCCATTTCAAGAGCTGAAATGGTTAACCCTGTTTAAATCGAATACTGGACGTGTAAGTTTTGTGACTGCAATTTTATTTAATGCGATGCTCTACAAATCTTCCTGCACTATCTATACACATCAAGAATCACTACTTTATAATAGGGAGAAATCATGTTATTAATATATATAAATTCAGTATTGGTTAGGAGAAAAGCCATGCAAAATAAGCTTAGTATAGGAGAAATGGCGAAATTGCGAGGTGTAACCGTAGATACATTGCGCCATTACGATAAAATCGGATTGCTAAAGCCTTTTCATATTGACCCCGAAACTGGCTATCGTTATTACTCCATTTCCCAGTATGAGGTTCTCGGAACAATCAAAGAGTTAAAGAGCATCGGGTTTTCCTTAGAAGAAATCAAGCAGTTTCTTACGGATCGCAATGTCAAAAAGTCGGTTCAATCACTTCAAAAATCAATGGCTAATATACAGGAAGAAATTAAGAAATTGCAAGGTATCCATAATATTTTGATGACACGATTATACAATATTGAACATTTCACAAACAGTTACAGCAATTCGGATATCTTGATAAAACAATGTGAAGAACGGGAATACATCCAGCTAGCCAGATCGGTAAGTTGGACGGATACAGAAAATCTTTATTTTGGATATTTGGAGCTCGAAAACAAGATTGGTGGACTCATTCCTGCTTTGGCCAGCAATAAATTTGGAGATTTTATCAAGAAAGAGTATTTTGATGAAATTCGTCAATCATCTGACTTTTCCGCTAACCTAAGTGACTATCAATCTCAATCATTCATTCTTGTTCAGGGTGAGGAGTCAGAGCAACCAACCCAAAAAATTGAAAATGGGCTATTTTTATGTTCCTATTATGGAGGACTCACAAGGGAGAAAATGCTAATCCAGCTAAAAAAGCTACTCCATTATTGTGATACTCATGACTATATTATTACCGGTGACGCCTTTCGAATTATGCAGGTTGACGTTTCTCTGACTGATCAATATGATGAAGCTTATTATGAAATACAAATTCCGATTCAAGAAAAGTAACAAGTGAACAGCCTTCGAAATGAAAGCATTATCATTTCGAAGGCTGTTTTTTGTATCGCAACTGTTTACTCTCGTGTTAGACGAGACTTTATAATGGATTTATACATAATGAATGGAGTGATGCATTCCTAAATGAAAACAGCAAACCATTATTTTGAAAAATCATTTTGTTCGAAGGAGTGATACCTTTTATTAAAAAGTGTGACATCAAAAAAGACAAGGCCATTACGAAGTTGTTCCTTGCATTATGCTACTCTACTTTACCAAATCCTCTGTGCGGCCGATTGGAGGACAGGCACTATGAAAAAATGTTAAAAGCATTCAGTCAGAGCTCAATTTTTTGTATCCGTTCACAAGAAAGATACTTTATGTTGGTTATCCTTAAATGAATACAGACAAATAACCTTTCCATTAACTGAATATACAGAATTTCAATTTAATTATTCTGAATAATCAGGTTATTTACGAAGTGCACATTAATGAATGTGTAAAATCGTTAGTAAAAAATTCACAAGGAGGATTGATTAATGGAAAATACGAATTCACCAACTCTTAAACGTACTCTTACTTTGAAGTATGTCGTCTTTTTCGGATTGGCTTTCATGGCTCCAAAAACGTTTTTCTCAACATATGGGGTTGCTGTAAACAGCACCGGCGGGATGCTGCCGACGGCTTATGCCATTGCTTTAGTTGTCATGTTATTTACAGCTTATAGCTATGCCCAATTAGTGAAAGCGTTCCCAAAAGCAGGAGCAGCATATACGTTTACGCAAAAATCTATAAGTCCGCATATAGGGTTTATCGTTGGTTGGACAATCATCATTGATTATATATTTAGCCCGATGATCAGCGCCCTAATCGTCGGAATTTCATTGAAAGCTTATTTTCCATCCATTCCGATGTTTGTTTGGATCATTTTATTTATTGTGGTTATTACTGCTGTCAACATCCTTGGCATTAAATTAGCAGCGAAACTTAATACGTATATGCTTTTCTTGCAATTTTTATTGTTTGCACTATTTTTTATTTTGTCCATTAAAGGTCTTCTTGATGGAAAAGGAACAGGGACATTATTTTCCACCGTTCCCTTTTATGACCCTGAAATTAGCGCACCGGCTCTCCTATCTGTTATCCCAATTCTTTGTTTTAGCTTTTTAGGCTTTGATGCAGTAACTACTCTGTCAGAGGAGACGAAGGATCCTACGAGGACGTTGCCAAAAGCGATCTATTTCATAACGATGATTGGCGGATTTTTATTTATCACAAGTTCTTATTTTGCACAACTAATTTTTCCGGAGTTCCATTCTTTCACTAACCCTGAATCCGCCTATTTAGAGATAGCTATGTATATCGGCGGAAACATTTTTGTGAGCTTCTTTGTGGCAGTGGGGCTAACTTCCACCACAGCTTCAGCCGTGGCATCGGGAACGAGCGCCTCTCGTATTTTGTATGCGATGGGAAGGGAAAATGTATTGCCGAAAAAAATCTTCGGCTATCTATCACCGAAATACCGGACACCCGTGTTCAATATTTTACTCATTGGCGGGATTGCATTAAGCGCTCTTTTCTTAAATCTAACGACAGCTGTATCACTTATTAGTTTTGGTGCGTTATTTGCCTTTTTCTTTGTGAATCTTTCAGTTGTTTCTTACTATTTTTTTCAAAAGAAACAGAGATCTTTTAGAGGAACGATTCAATATATGATTATCCCGCTTACTGGTGCAGCACTAATTGGATTGTTTTTCATAAATCTAGATAAACATTCACTAATACTGGGTGGAACTTGGCTTCTTATCGGATTTATTTATCTATTAAACTTAACGAAAATGCTTAGGCAGCCGCCTCCTGAGCTTGCCTTTGAGGAAGCTTAATAATAACGCTATAAAAGAAGGGAATGATTGATGATGAGTCAACAAGTAGCTGACGTAATTATATCAAGTAATACTGTATTTACAGGTCTTTCCGATCAACCTGAACCCGCCTCCATTGCAATTAAGGACAACAAAATTGTTGCGATTGGTACTGAGGAAGAAATTAAACACTGCGCAGGTGAGCACACGAAAATCTATCAGTTTAAAGACCAATTAATTATGCCGGGATTCCATGATTTCCACCTTCATATCATGCAAGGTGCCGTTGCCCTCAATAGTGTCAATCTGTTCGCCGCTCGCTCAGAAGATGAAGCGCTGAAAATGATTGGTGAATTTGCCGAATCAAAACCGGAAAATCAATGGGTAATCGGATTTACTTGGGATGCAGGTTATTGGGATATACAACAATTACCGACTCGCCATTCATTGGATCATATTCTTCCTAACCGTCCGGCACTCATGTTTCACGCTGAAGGTCATTATGCATGGGTGAATACGAAAGCTTTGGAGATTGCTAATATTACTCGTCATTCGGAAAATCCTTTCTATGGCATTATAGGAAAAGATGAAAATGGCGAACCCAATGGTATTTTATATGAAAAAGCAATGGATGCGGTTATCCGCCATGCCTTTAATTTTTCAAATTCACAAAAAAATGAAATCTTCTCCAATTTCTTGGCACATGCAGCCAGCTTAGGGGTGACTGCTGTCAATGACTTACATGGTTTAAAGACAATAGAATCACTAGATGTTTTCAAAGAATTCGAAGACAACGGTAAATTAACAACGCGGATTCATTTATGGCCTGCATTAAATGGCGATCTTGGGCACTCCAAACAATTGCGAGAGACATATCAATCGGATAAGCTCCGTGTGTCGGGACTTAAACAATTTATCGATGGCGTCATTACCGCCCGTACAGCTTATCTACTCGAGCCTTATGCGGATCAACCAGAAACACGCGGTGAGACGTCTTTCCCTCCTGAAACGATCAAAAAATGGGTCGTTGCTGCAGATAAAGAGGGCTTCAGCATTCGTTTTCATGCGATTGGAGATGGAGCAATCCGTCTTGCCTTAGATGCCTATGAGGAAGCGCAAAAGACAAATGGTAAACGAGATTCACGACATTCCGTCGAACACATTGAAGTGATTCATCCAGATGATATTCATCGTTTTAGTGAGCTCGGTGTTATGGTCTCAATGCAGCCAGATCACTTAGCGATGTCTGAAAGAGGTGTTTACACCGAACAAGTTGGTGCTGAACGGGAAAAGTATGTCTTCTCGATTAATACTTTGCAAAAAACCGGTGCGAAACTGGCTTTTGGAACGGACTTCCCAATTGATATTTTGAATCCGCTCCTCCAAATTTATCGTGCGGTAACGAGAATCGACAGCAGCGGAAAAACGGTATGGCATCCACATGAGTGCATCACACTTGCCGAAGCATTGAAAGCTTATACAAGTGGCCCAGCCTACGGTACATTTAGAGAGCAGGAATTAGGGACATTGGAAGCAGGTAAACTTGCTGATATTATCGTCTTGGAACGAAATCCCTTTGAAGTGCTTGTGGAAGAAATACCAGATATAAAGGTACTGTTAACAATGGTTGACGGTCAAGTAGTTTATGATTATGCCGGTTCTTTAGTATGATAAGTAAACGATTCGGAAAAAGATGATCAAACAGCGGATGTACATCTTTGTCATCAAACGTTTAAATGCGAAAATAGACCATACTATGGAAAATAAAAACTATAGAAAAGTTGGGCATGGAGATCGGTCTGCTTTGCAGAATCAGTATGGTATTGGAATAAAGAATGACTATGATGCAGCCATTTAATAGGGGGACTGATATATGAATAATTCAAACTCACCAACTCTTAAACGTTCACTTCCATTAAAATATGTTGTGTTTTTTGGTTTGGCCTTTATGGCCCCAACTACTTTGTTTTCAACATATGGAGTTGCTGTTCATAGCACAAACGGGATGATCACTACTGCTTATATCGTTGCCTTTATCGTTATGCTGTTTACAGCCTACAGCTATGCGCAAATGGTCAAAGCCTTTCCAAATGCGGGTGCAGCCTATACGTTTACGCAAAAATCCCTAAGTCCTCACATTGGTTTTCTCGTAGGTTGGACCATTATACTGGATTATATGTTCAGTCCAATGATCAGTGCTCTATTGTTAGGCATTGCAATGAAAGCATATTTCCCTATAATTCCTATGTACGTCTGGATCATTCTCTTTATCGTCACGGTTACGATTATAAATATTCTCGGTATTAAGGTAGCGGCTAAGCTTAATATGGGGCTTCTATTCTTGCAATTCGGAACACTTGCGTTGTTCATCATTTTTTCAATAAAGGGGCTTTTAAATGGTCAAGGTGCAGGAACGCTTTTTTCGATCCTCCCGTTTATTGATTCAAATATAAATATTCCGGGCTTCATGTCCATAATCCCTATTTTATGCTTTTCCTTTTTAGGGTTTGATGCAGTAACAACTCTTTCTGAAGAAACGAAAAACCCGCGAAAATCCATACCTAAGGCCATTTATCTTGTAACAATCATTGGTGGATTATATTATTTTATCGGTTCGTACTTTTTACAGCTTGTCTGGCCTGACTACCAATCATTTAAAGCCCCGGAAGCAGCCTATATGGAAATTGCCATGTATATCGGGGGTAACTTTTTGATAAGTTATATGCTTGCTGAAGGAATCATGTCCAGTTTTTCATCAGCTATTGCGTCAGGTACAAGTGCTTCGCGCATTTTATTTGCAATGGGACGTGAACGTGTACTTCCTGCCAAAATATTTGGATACCTTTCTCCTAAATATCGTACACCTGTCTTCAACATACTAATTATAGGAGGCGTGGCTTTAAGCGCCCTATTCTTAAGCCTTACGACTGCCGTATCTCTTATAAATTTTGGTGCATTATTCGCTTTTACTTTCGTTAATATTTCGGTTATCGCTCACTATTATTTCCGAAAAAAGCAGCGATCCTTAATAGGGACAATTCGGTACCTTATCATTCCGTTAATTGGTGCTTCTCTTACAGGTTTCTTTTGGATAAAGTTAGACATCCATTCGTTAATACTGGGAGGAACTTGGTTTGCGATCGGATTTGTGTACCTTCTTAACCTTACAAAAATGTTTAGACAGCCGCCTCCTGAGCTTGCCATTGAACAAGCTTAATAATAGAAGCTATTCTATAGAATTGAAAGGAATGATAGATAATGAATCAACAACCAGCTGATGTAATTATTTCAAGTAATGCTGTATTTACAGGACTTTCTGATCAACCGGAGCCCGCCTCAATTGCGATTAAGGACAATAAAATCATTGCGGTTGGTTCTAAGGAGGAGGTTAAACCTTATTTAGGCGAGAATACCAAAATCCATCAATTTAATGACCAATTAATTCTACCGGGTTTTCATGATTTCCATCTTCACATGATGGATGGGGCTGTTTCGATGAATAGTGCCAATTTATTCCCAGCCCGTTCAGAAGAAGAAGCGTTGGAAATGATTCGTGAATTTGCCGAATCGCGCCCGCAAGATCCTTGGATAATCGGCGCTTCATGGGATGCAGGATATTGGGATACGCAGCAATTACCGAATCGGTCTTCATTGGACCGCATTCTCCCCGACCGTCCGGTGCTTATGTTTCACGCCGAAGGTCATTACGCATGGGTAAATTCAAAGGCACTTGAAATCGCTAATATTACCCGTCATACGGAAAACCCTTCGTATGGAATGATTGGAAAAGACGAAAATGGGGAACCTAATGGTCTTTTATACGAAAAAGCAATGGACGCGGTTATCCTCCATGCCTATCATTTTACAAAAGAACAAAAGAGAGAACTTTTCACGAATTTCCTCACTCATGCGGCTGGTTTAGGAGTAACATCCGTCCACGACTTATTCGCAATAGAAGCATTGGAAATGCTTAATGATTATGATGTTTTCAAAGAATTTGAAAACAATGGAGGTTTAACTGCCCGTATTCATTTATGGCCAGCTTTAAATGGCAATCTTGAACGTGTCAAAAAATTACGAGATACGTATCAATCGGACAAACTTCGTGTGTCAGGACTTAAACAATTTATCGATGGCGTCATTACAGCCCGTACCGCTTATTTACTTGAACCTTATGCTGATCAACCGAATACACGAGGTGAATCATCGTTCCCTCCTGAAACAATCAAAAAATGGGTCGTAGATGCTGATAAAGAAGGCTTCAGCATTCGTTTTCATGCAATTGGAGACGGAGCGATTCGCCTTGCTTTAGATGCCTATGAGGAAGCGCAAAAGACAAACGGTAAACGAGACTCGCGGCATTCCGTTGAACACATTGAAGTGATCCACCCTGATGATATTCATCGTTTCAAACAGCTAGGCGTGACCGCTTCAATGCAGCCGGATCACTTTGCGATGTCTGAAAGAGGTGTGTATACCGAGCGGATTGGTACAGAACGAGAAAAGTATGTTTTCTCGATTAATACACTGCAAGAAGCCGGGGCGAAATTGGCATTCGGAACGGACTTCCCAATCGATACCCTTGATCCGCTTCTGCAAATCTATCGGGCAGTAACGAGAATCGACAGCAGCGGAAAAGCGGTATGGCATCCACATGAGCGCATCACACTTGCCGAAGCATTGAAAGCTTATACAGCCGGATGCTTATGGTTCCTTTAGGGAGAAGGAATTGGGAACATTAGAAGTAGGAAAACTTGCTGATATCGTAGTATTAGAACGAAATCTCTTTGAAATGCCAGTGGGAGAAATCCCCAATACAAAGGTACAGTTAACGATCGTTGATGGGAAAGTTGTTTTTGATCATACGAGGTCTTTAATTGAAAAGTAACATTAAAGGAGGATTCTACAACTGTAGAATCCTCTCAGACTGTAGACAAACTCAAAATCGAGTTTGTCCTTTTTTATGGCTTGTACAATTTGGACGTTGATTGGAACGTAGGGCACTCGCTTTCCGCGGGCGGTCCCGGAGCCTCCTCGGCTTTCGCCTGTGGGGCGCGCTTTTCCCGCAGGAGTCTCGTACCTTCCGTTCCAATAAAACTTTGACTTACCTTTTAGATATAACACTTTTCCCTACAGTCTTTTTTTGTTTTAAAATAGATCCATTAAAAACTTGAGGTGATGAGAATGCTTTCGAAACATCATTCTATTCAACGAGATCAACTTGAAATGATTACTTTAGACGAACCAACTGGTGCCGGCGAACCAGTTGGTTCGTAAAATCTCAATTAAAGAGAGACGTATTGGCGTAAAGCGATGAAGCACCGCCAGAGTGAATAAATAGAATGTTATCCTCCGGCTTAAAGGTGCCTTTTTGTATTAAATCGATGAGTCCCGCTGCCGCTTTCCCCGTATATACCGGATCCAACAATATCCCTTCCGTTCTTGCCATTAGCTTGACTGCTTCCACCATTTCAGGTGTAGGCAAAGCATAACCCGGGCCGACATACTCATCAAAACACGTAACAGCCTCACGAGGAAGTGAATTCGGAATGCCGATATGTGTTAAAGTTTCCTTAACAAGCTGAAAAACTTTCTCTTCTTGTTCAGCTTTCCCTCTGCTTACGTTTATTCCAATTACCGATACTCCACTGTGATTTCCATGAAATCCTGCCACCAAACCAGCATGCATTCCTCCACTGCCGCTTACACAAATAACTGCTTTCAAATCAATCCCTTGCTCAAAGGACTGGGCCAAGATCTCCTGAGCACATGCAACGTATCCCGTCGCACCAATGACATTGGATCCCCCAACCGGGATAATGTAAGGTTGATGTCCTTTCTCTGTCACCTCTTTAGCCACTTTTTGCATTTCTTGCATTAAGTCAGCTCCATTAGGCACTACTTTTATTTGTTCAGCTCCTAATAAATGGTAGAGAAAATAGTTACCGTTAAAATCCGGTTCAGTATTTGAAAGGCCCTCTTCCAACACAAGGATGCATTTCATTTTCTCTTTAACCGCAGCAGCTAGTGTCAAGCGGCAATGATTTGATTGAATGCCTCCACATGTAATCAATGTATCCGCGCCTTTGTCCAATGCATCGGCAACAAGAAATTCCAGTTTCCTTGTTTTATTTCCGCCTGCCGTCAGACCAAGCATATCGTCTCGTTTAACGTAAATGGATGGGCCCCCTAGAACTTCAGAAAAATGATCCAGTCTTTCAACTGGTGTATATGTCGGTGTATATCGCTTTCTAGGAAATTGTGCTAAATTCATTTATAACTCCTCCTGATCCTCTATGTATATAAACAAAAGAAAATATCAATCTGATGTTCTCTTGTGTTTAAAATACTTCGATCTCAATCATAGCATCTTTATGTAATCGAGCAACATGAATCTCCCTTCTAGCATGGTTATCTCTAAAAAGAATTTTCATATACATCACTCGTCAGGGCAAAATGATATCAAAACCTACTATTAGTGCTTCCGCTTTTTCTATGACGCCCTTTTTTCCTCAAAAGTTTCAGGCAGGTCCCCAGTTACAGCATATATGAGGGCTACCTGGAATTTTATCACTTGCCAAAAAGTTCCGATAGCCTTGTGAGCGTCTTTAGTGGTAATAGGGTCATCCATCCCATTGAATTGTATCAATAAAATGTATGAAGCATTGAAATGACTTCACTCATTTTTAAGATAAAAAATATATACTTGTATATTATTAAAAAGGAGCGCCATGGAAACCAACCGTTATCAATATTTTCAGAACAAATAGAACATTATTTTTCTAAGCCCTTAAGGGAAGGTATATTTTTTGTTATTAATAGTGCGATCATTGAAGAGTATTGCCCGGAGACCGTTTAACGGAAGATGATATCGCCCAGCTTCAATTGTAACAGTACACCGGTTTGTGATGCTATTGGGAAATTGGAATAGGAAAATTTGCTTCTGGTTAAACCTGTCCATAGGGATGGTCATATCCAATGTGGATATTCAACTTATGCAGTAAGAATTGGAAATCAGTAAAATGCTCGAAAACCATTCTATACAAAAAGACTGTGAAGGAATTACGGAAGAGGAGTTTAAAAAAACTGGAATGGGCAACGGATAAACCGCAACAAGAAATAATTAAAAATGACCGAATAGCGGCAAGTCGTGCAAACATCGAATTTCCCCGCTTATTATATTCCAACTCGAGAAATACCTTTCTCCAAAAAACTACAGATTCATCATGACTTTCTTTTCGAATTTCCTTTTAATCGGCCCGTAATGAGGATGTTACATTGGGTTGATAAATCTTGGTATGAGGAACGAAACAACGAGCACTTACAGTTAATCCAGACCATTCGTGACAAAGATGTAGAAAAAGTAATAATATTGCTGTTAAATTTTTCACTTTTATTCGAACCGTACAAGGCCATGGTTGAAGTCCCCTTCCCGACCATTGCCTTGTATGCTTTTTATACGGTTGCGCTCTAGGTAGTTATTCAGCTGATTAGGTGGGAAAATGGCTAGGTTTTTCGATTGAATGACCCCTGGGGTTCTTATTCCTAATTATGTAAGTTCCAAATGTCCGGACAATCATCCATACACCTTTTGATGATCAATGGTTACTTGTTTACTCATCGTAACGTTCCAGCAATTCAATAATCACTTTAAAGGTCGCTTTTGTATCCATATAGGCATACCGGCCTTTTCCGTTAAAAAAGTTTCCTCTCTGTATGACCGGATAGCCCATTTCTTCCAGCATCTTCATTTTAGCCTCCATGTCTTTAACGACAAAAGAGATATGGTGAACACCCTCACCATATGTTTCTAGATGATCTTTCCACGTACTGGGTGATTCGCCCGGCTCGATCAATTCAATTTGAATTAACGGAGTATTGATGAACATATATTTTGATTTGCCTTCAGTGGGCTTCCCTTTGTAAATCACGTTTGTAATATCGGATGAACCAGAATGGATGATGGGAGGTTTTTCAACACCCAACAACTTACTATATGCATCTGCAGCCGCATCAAGGTCTTTGACAACAAACGCAAGCTGTTCCACTTTGTTAGTCCCTAGTAGCGGCTGAATGCTGTCATCTTCCGGTCTTTCCCATGCCGTTACTCTTGGCTCCGCACTTTCAAGCAGTTCAACTAACGTTTTGTGATCATCTAGTGTATCCACATATACATATCGGCCGTCACTTGATGTGAATTCACCTGTTTGCAAAGCTGGGTAGCCACTTTTCTCCAAGATTGGCAGCCTCTTTTGGATAGAGTCCACATCAAAAGCTATATGGTGGATCCCTTCACCTACTTCATCCAGGAACTCACGCATCGTTCCTGGATTTTTATCGGGTTCTATTAGTTCAAATTGGACGGTAGGAGTATTCAGGAAAGCCAGTTTGGATTGCGATTCCGTTGGTACACCTCTAAAAGTAACTTTCGAAACAGAACTGTCACCAGTTAGAAATGGTTCTGCCTTCTTAATGCCCAGCAGTCTTGTGAAAGCTAGATTAGCAGCTTCAATATCTTTTACAACAAATGCGAGTTGATTAATATTCCTATTGCCCAATAGTGATTCAGCCATACTAATAAACCTACTTCCCATAGTTTATTTTATTATGAACTCAACCCAGCCCGCGTACGGACAATCCTCCATCACTGGAGATGACTTCACCGGTAATTGCACGCGCTGCGTCTGATGCCAACAGGACATATGCAGCTACATGATCTTCAGGCAGCTGTGCAAGCTGTAGAGGGTTTCTCTTTTTTATGCTATTTGCCTTCGTTTCATTATCCACGATTTTAACGAATGGACGCAGGGGAGGAATGACCGATAATGCGGTCAGAGTGCCACCAGGAGCTACAGCATTCACCCTGATGTTAGGAGCGAGTTCAAAGGCAAGTTGCCGCATCAGCCCTATTTGGGCATGCTTGCTTGCTGTGTACCACACCCCGCCGCCATCCGGATAAAAACTGGCACCGGATACGGTGAAAATAATATTTCCATTCGATTTTTGCAGTTCTTCAAGAGCGGCTTTAGCACCGAAGAATGATCCTTTAACATTAATATCGATCAGAAAATCATATGCATCGGAAAGTGCATCGGGAGTTACGTCGGCAAATTTAGCAAATCCATCAAAGACTCCTGCATTGGCTACGAAAACATCCAGTTTTCCAAATTGCTCAACAGTGGCCTGGACAGCCCTCTCATTGTCTTCATATTTGCTTACATCGCCTTGGTTAATGAGAATCTCTTCACCAAATTCCGCTTTCATTTTCTTTAGCGTTTCTATCGAGCGGCCGATGATGCTGACTTTTGCCCCTTCTTGTATGAAACGTCTAGTGACAGCCTCCCCGATACCTGAATTGCCACCGGTAATCAGCACTACTTTATCCTTTAACGCCATTGCCATTGTAACCAGCCTCCCCTTTTTAACCAAGTCAATATTATACGAAAATAGCAAGATTTCTGGTATTTATCGTTGATTGATCAACAATGAATATTCGTTTGGAAAGTTTCCATTTACCTTCTTCGAAAATGAATTCATCATTTCGTTCCCCCGAAATCAGATCATGTTGAATATCCGTGCTGCGGCTACGATAGATGAGCAGGTAGCTCTTGACGACTGCCTTTTCACCTTCAACATAGTCTTTAACACGTACATTTGAGACAAAACGCCGTGTTCTTGATGGCGGTATTTCCGCCCATGCATAATCCGTTTTCAAACGATCCACTCGAAGTTTCAGCAGCTCAATATCATCATTAAATGTAAACATGTCCGTTGAATAATCCTGGCGTTCCACTCCTTCTTTATTAACACGTACAGGCATTTGATAGCGTAAGCTCGAGTGCATTAAATCGAACCAATCATCAAATTCAATATCATCCAGTAATTGAGCTTCATCATACAGCCATTGTTCAAATTGACATTTGAGCAACATTTTCTCCACATTCATTTCCGTTCCCCCTCCCGTTTATCATTTCGTCATCAATTCAAGCCAGTACTTGTAAAAATTCCTTTGGCTCGCTTCAGTGAATTTATCATCGTAAGCAACACCAGGACCTATAAAATCAACTGGTTCACGATGAAGACCCATAGTATAATTGTAGGTTAGATTCTTTAGGAAAGGCATTGGTCCTTGGGCTGCTTCAGTGATATCAGTAAAAACTTCCGTATCATCCTGTTCGAAAATACCGGAAGGGCTAAAGGTCAAGATAAATGAATCTCTTGATCTATCTTTCCAATCTTGGGAGGCGTTCTTTTCCACAAGCATCCAAGCAATCACTTCCATTTTATTGTGACCTATTGGCCGCCACATCCTTATTGAAGTGTTGGAGATGAATTGGTCTTTGATTTTTGTATGGGATATTAAAAATGATAAGTTAGGGAAAACATTCCCAATCATATTCTTCAAGTTTGATAACACTCCATATTGTTCTTCAGACAAATTAGTTTTAAATTCATCTTTCAATTCTTCCGGGAAAGCGAAGTCAGGATTAGGAGTCCCTAAGTTAAGACCATGCCCGTTGTCCGTATGGATTTGAAAACCGCGCTTTGAATAGGTAGCATTGGGCACCATGCCCAGTTTGGCAATGGATCCGTGTGTGACCATCGTGTGATAGGAATCACCAACAAAGTTATCGGAACCAACTTTCCAGTTCGAATTAACAACGAATCTTTGCGGAACTCCGATTACTTCCATTTCTGCACGTCCTACAAGGATATCCAAATACCATTTAATGTCTCCAAGAAACTCTTCAAGCGGCTCTGCATCTTCATTCCAAGTTCCAAATAAAAGACCTTTATAGGATTCAAGCTTTACTTTGTGAAGGCCCATTTCCGAGCGGTCAAGGTTACCCCCATATATGTCCTTTTGTAATGGCACTCCTACGAGTTCACCAGTGTTTTTAAAATTAAACCCATGGTAGGGGCACGTAAATAAAGACTTATTCCCTTTATCTGCACGGCATAGTTTCATTCCGCGATGGGTGCACATATTATAAAAAGCCCTGATTTCCCCTTCAGCATCACGAGTAATGATGAGCGAGTAGCCAGCAAGTTCACGGGTCATGAAGTCTCCTTTGTTCGGTACTTCAGAATCATGGCCGATAAAAACCCATGTTTTCAAAAACACTTTTTCATGTTCTATATCATAAACCTTTGGGTCTCCAAGGAGGTATGCAGGTATAACGCCTTCCTCTGGTTTAACTGTTTCGTTCAAATAGTCAACAACTTGCTGTTTCGACATTTCTTCTAAGGATTTTTCAGTTTTAAGCATACTTTTTCTCTCCCTTCCAAGCTTTACATCATTAAGCATTACCCAATCTGAACGCTTTTTTCCTTGTTTTGCAGAGTCGCCAAAACGCTTAATGCCGCTAGATAACTCGTTTTCGGGTTATTTGGCATCGGATCATTTTCCACTTCTAGTTTCAGTTTCCCGAACGACCCTGACGCTTCTATCAGGTGATTATTTTTTAACACATTTGGATCGGCAATGATTTTCACTTTCGTCTTTTCTGATCCAAGACCAGCCATAGACAGCACAATCGCAACATTAATGTTTCTCGGAAATTGCTTGATCGCTTCTGCAGCAGTTCCTTCAAATAATACCGTTTCTTCTGTCACTGAAGACCCTGCCGGTAATGCGTTTGGCGGTTTTCTTGTGGTGATGCAAACAGATTCAAGTCCATTCACCGCTTTTGCCGATTTAAGTACATCCAGACCTCCAATCGCACCAGACGGAAGGAGAATATTCACGTCATTCAATTTACAAATCTGGTTTGATTGTTCTTCAAAGGCGGAATTCGCCATCACGCCAATGCTGCTTAGCAAGAGATCCTTCCCGCTTTTAAGCACTTTCAATGCATACTCTTCAGCTGCTTCTATCGTTGCAGCCTCTATGACTAAATCTACATCGGATTTAAGGAGTTCGTCGACATCACGATATGGCTGTGTCCTGAATTCTTCAGCTAATTGTGCCGCAACTTCTCCACGGCGGGCATAAATTGCATCGATTCTTCCACCTGGAAGAAGCCCGTCGTTATTAATGGCCTTAAGCAGAAATTTTCCGATATTACCGCACCCGATTAAACCTAACTTCATGTAGTTTCATCCTTCCTCAATCAGCAAACCCGTATGAGTCCGCAAAGAATTCCAACCCGCAATGTCTTGTTTCCCGCGAAACACCGCTTTCTTTTAAGCCAGGGAAGTCCAGGGCCAAGTCACTGAAAACGGTATGATTATTATGGAATACGGCACCAGCTTCAAGGCGATCTGCCATTTCGACAGCGATATCTTCATTCTCGGTCCAAACAGATGCACGCAGTGCAAACTCACTATCATTCGCTAATTTTACAACTTCATCGATATCATTGAAAGGTAAAATTGGAATGATCGGTCCGAATTGTTCCACTCGAACCAATTCGCTCTGCTGATCGACGCCAGTAATAATGGAAGGAAGCATATAATAACCTTTATCCCAAGTTTCCGGATTCAGCTGGATGCCGGTTGTGATTATATTTCCTCCTGACTTAGCGGTACGTTCGATCAAGCCATTCACAAAGTCATATTGTGCTTTATTATTCATTGGACCCATGGTTACATCAGGCTGAATTCCATCACCGATCACCATCCGGCTGAACTCTTTGGTCAGCTTCTCCACAACTTCATCATATCGTGATTCATGGACGTACACTCTTTTTACAGCAGAACAAACCTGACCCGCTGCTCGTAAAATCCCCATCCTCAAACGTTTGATAGCCGCTTCATCCATATTGGCATCTTCCAAGATGATGGCAGGATCATTGCCGCCAAGTTCCATATATACTTTTTGCAGATTTCCAGCTGATTTCTGCATGATATCTTTCCCGGTTTCCGTACTTCCGACAAACGCCAATGTCCTTACGCGTGAATCGGAACATAGTGTGTCGCCGATTGCTTTTCCTGATCCTGAGACTATATTGATGACTCCTGGAGGAAAATGTTCAGCAACTACTTTTAAACAGGTCATGATCGTTAAGGGACAATTCGTTGCAGGTTTCACGACAACGGCATTACCTGCCAAAACAGCAGGTATGACCCTTTTAAATGTTAATATCATCGGAGAATTCCACGGTGTGATTATTGCCGTGACACCTCTTGCTCTTCTTCGGATTTGGACTTTTTGTTTTCCTGGAAGCACTTCAGGCTTCCACCAATCAAGTAACTCTGCTGCACAGCCCTTCATTACTTCAACACAGCGCAGTAAATCCTTTTTAGCTTCAACAAGTGTTTTGCCATTCTCACGTACAAACACTGTAACATTTTCCTCGATAACTTTTGATAGTTCTTCTGCCGCAGTGTTCATCCTGTTTGCCCGTTCCCCGATATCAGAGCGAGACCACGTTTCAAAAGCATTTTCTGCAGCTTCAATAGCGCCACTCACGATTTTTTCAGAGCATTTTGCCACCTGGCCAACTACTTCCGATGTATTTGCCGGATTTACAACATCGACTTTTTCCGGTAATTCTATCCATTCTCCATTAACTAGATATTTTCCTGAAACAAATGGGTATGTCGAAATCATTCTCAATCCTCCTTATAGTTTTTTGGGCTTGAATGCTTCCGCAGCTCCCGGTGGTCCGCCAAATGGTTTGGCCATTGGCCCCACAGCTTCCATATCAACGACGATCATTGAAGGTTTACGTCTTTCCTTAGCCTTTTTAAGTTCGGATATGAATTCATCACCAGAACCAATACGCACTGCATCAAAATGCATGGACTCAGCCAGTTTCACAAAATCAGGGCTCAATAAGTCCACAGCTACCTGCCGACCATATGCGGCTGTTTGAATATTGCGAAGAACTCCATAGCCTGAGTCATCGAACAATACGATGATAACTGGTAAATTTTCTTCGGCTGCCGTAACCATTTCCCCAACGTTCACCATAAACCCACCATCTCCAGCCATAAGAACGACGGTTTTATCTTGACATCCCATTTGGGCACCGATTGCTGTTGGAAGACCTTGACCAATTCCGCCGCCTGATGCATGAATCGATGTTCTCGGTTCATAGATTTCAAATAAACGGCTACCCCAAACATTTGCCTGAACGGTCACATCACGAACTAGAATGGTATCCTCTGGTAATATCCCCCTCATGCCATCTACAAATTGCTCATACGGTCCAAGCGTTTCCCTGAGTTGAGCGCGCACTTCATTTCTAAGTGAAAGAACTTCTTGTAAATAAGATGGCTCTGCATGAACTGAATGTTCTTCAAGCTTTTGAATGATGGCAGCAAGCATATCCTTTGCATCGCCAACCAAACCTAACGTGGCTTTATAGTTCCGGTTAATGGCCTGCCAATCCGCATCGATCGCTATATGTTCCTGTGGCACCGGCACTTTCCAGTTGGATGTTTCATTCCCCCTAAACCTTACACCTACGCTGATCAATAAATCTGCATTTCTTAAAAACTCTTTTGTAGTTTCATATGCCGCAAAATGTCCGATGCATTGTTCATGGTTTTCTGGAATCGAACCTTTTCCTGACTGACTGGTTATAACCGCTGCACCAAGGATTTCCGCCAATTTTTTCAGCTCTTGCGAAGCATTGGCACTGATGACTCCACCACCGGCCCATATGACAGGACGGCGTGCGCCTACCATTTTTTGAACGGCTAGTTCAGGAATAATTGGCATTGAATTTGTTTCAGAGGGTGAAGTTCTTAGCCCTTCGAGTGAAAGATCTTCTATGATCACCGATTGATAGTCAATTGGAATTTCCAATGTAACCGGACCCGTTGGTGCAGTTAAAGCTTCTTGGATTGCCTTCCTTACTACTGCTGCGGTTTGGTCAGGGTTTCTAAGCCTCACTGCATATTTACAAGCTCCGCTCATCATTGAAAGCTGGTCTTTACACTCATGTATGTATCCTTTGCCTGTACCAAGATAAGAAGAAGCCACCTCACCTGTTAGATGAAGAAGGGGGACACCAGCTGCCCAAGCTTCCACTAGTGAACCAGCAGCATTTCCTGCCCCTGTTCCAGTACTGGTAATCACTACACCCAATTTCCCGGTGGCGCGTGCATATCCATCAGCCATATTTACGGCACCGCTCTCACCGCGTGAACAAATGAGTTTGATGCTCCCTTCCCTAAGAATTGCATCATAGATGGGCATATTGTGAATGCTGACAATCCCGAAAGCAGCTTCCACACCTGCTTGAACAAGCTCCTTTACGATGGAATCGGCGGTCGTAAACTCTAATTCTTCTTGTATTTTCATCGCGTTATCCTACCTTTTTCAGTAATATATTTATAGTGCCTTTCCGATCGCTCCTGCCGTCTCAATCGTCGAACCCGCTACATAACTTGCTTTGTCTGAAGCAAGGAAAACAATGACACTGGCCACTTCTTCCGCTTCCCCTACGCGGCCGAGAGGGATATTCCGTTTTTTCGCTAGGTCCCCGTAATACTCTTCAGGGTCCATATCAGGCGCATTTTTCAATCTTCTTCGCTCCCATTGATCGGTCCGGATCAATCCAAGACTCACTGAATTCACCAATATATTGTCAAAGGCCAATTCCTGGGACAAGGTTTTGCTTAAATTAAGGAGGCCAGCCCTTGCTGCTGCAGTCGCTACCATATGACGTTCAGGTTCTTTGGCAAGCGTTGCATTAATATTAATGATCCGCCCGCCTCCCCTTTTCACTATATGGGGATGCGAAGCACGAACGGCATATATGATGGCAAAGAACTTTAACTGAATCTGTTCTTCCCACTGCTCATCCGTTATGTCAAAAAAGTGACCCATCACGCTTTGACCTGCAGCATTCACCAAAATATCGATTCCGCCAAACCTCTCCGCGGTACCATTAATGAAAGAATCTACATCCGATTTTGAGGTGACATCACATGTTGAGGCAAAAATATCTGCCTTTTCACCAAATGAGAGCAATTGACTTTGTGCACTTTCCATACGCTCAGCACTTCTGCCGCAAATAGCCACTTTCGCTCCTTCAGCTAAAAACATTTCTGCTGTTTTTAATCCCACGCCCGACGTGCCGCCCATAATGACAGCCACTTTTCCTTGCAATCCTAAATCCACTCTCTTCACTCCTTTTCAAAGCCATTTTCCTCAAATGCTGTCCTTTAATCAACAAGAAACTAACTAGCGCAAGAATCATGGGAGGAAATCAAACTCCTCCTTATTTTTTCGCCATGACAGAACCATCTATATGAGAATCAACCCAGCCTGGATCGGGATCTCCTCCCATTGCTTTGCGCGCTTCAGGTTTCGGCGGCCCTGCAATCCCCCACTGATCCATTAAATGCGGAACCCGTTTCCATACACGTGCTCTCCACTCAGATTCATCTTCGATCGTTTCCAGATAACATGTATACTCCATTACAAAACCGCCTGGGTCTTGAAAATAACAGAAAATATTGTCTCCCGGCCCATGACGTCCAGGTCCCCAAAGTTCTGACAAGCCCGCTTTTCGGACATTGCTTATTCCTCGCATCAGCTCATCCACGGAATCGACTTCGTATGCGATATGATTGACTGACGCATGCTCATCTTGATTGAAGGCTATGGAGTGATGCTTTCTGTTGCACCGGAGGAATGACATTTGATGCTCACTCCAATCAGTGACTTTAAAACCAAGAACATCCGTATAAAACTCAACGATCATATCCAAGTTCTTCGTGTTCATTACAACATGATTCAATTTCACTGGATCAACATTTTTCTTGCTCCAAATAGACGTTTGCACTTCCACCCAAGCAGAAAGCTCGATCACGCGGTTTTCCGGATCGATAAACCGCAGGCCATAACCGGCACCTGCTTCATCCAAATATCCAGGTGGTTCAATAATTCGAACGCCCTTCGATTGTAATATCCCTGCTGCACGGTCCACCGCATTTTTATCGACCATGCCAAAAGCTATATGGTGCAATCCTCGTTTTTCTCCCTTGTGAAGGCTAAGAATATGATGTTCCGGTCCAGCCCCCCGGAAATAAACCGTATTCTCCTCTTCCGGAACATCCACCCTATCAAGACCCCAAACTTTTTCATAAAACTCTGCTTGTTCGTCGAAATTCGGAGTAATCATGCTTATATGCCGTAAATGAGTAATCCCAAGCATTTTTTATACCTCCCATAATTTAGATTGCCCTTTTGATCATTCGCATTGGCCATATTTAACAATCTAATCGAAAAGGGCGCCTCATTAATTTTCATAATGCAGGTGCCCTTTCGGCTTAATGATCAATCTTTAATGATGGCTTCTCTTTCTTTAGACCGTTGTTTACGAAGTTCTTCCAGTTCACTGCCTTCAGGATATGTCGGTAAGTTAGGCTTCACTGCCCCAAGCATCACTAGCATGCGCGCCTCTACATCCCCGTCATTCCTAATTCCCCGATAAACCCCTGGTGGGCTGCTTATGCAGTCTCTCGCACTTAATTTAATTTCATGCACTTCACTGTAGCTGTCCTCTTGAATTAATGCCGTGACTTCACCCTCAAGAATGAAAAACACTTCTTCAACATCGTCATGAAGGTGCAAAGGACCGATACATCCCGGAGGAAGCACCATCGTACTTAAAGTGAAATGTTCACCTGCAAT
Organism: Bacillus sp. ISL-78; assembly: GCF_018613455.1. Lineage (NCBI taxonomy): Bacteria > Bacillati > Bacillota > Bacilli > Caryophanales > Bacillaceae > Bacillus > Bacillus sp. ISL-78. Next base: position 314,101 of record NZ_JAGGQC010000008.1, on the reverse strand, counting down.
TACATTCGTATCGTTATTGGCAGTGGCACCACGTCCGATATATCTCATTTGTGCGCGTCTATAAGCGGGATCAATTTCTTCTTGGAACTTCAAGACATTCCAATCAAGAGTACGGTCTTTCAATCGGGCAACATATTTTTTTTCAAAATCCTTCACTGAAAAAGTTTCTTTTGTCATTTTAAAATTCCTCCCTTATTTGTTGTTTCTAAATCGAATTATGTTTCATAAGCAAAACATTGTTTTGTCTATGAATTAAGTCTAAAATGAAACCGCTTCATTGTCAATGAGTTTTTAGAATATTTAAAACTATTTCTATAATCCGAACGTTCACCATCTATGGGATAAACTTGTAACAAAAAAAAAGTGTGGAATTCCCTATTGGGAGATCCACACTTTCGAAGGAGGTTATTCATTTATTAATCGATTTTAAATCGTTCAGACATCTTCGTGTTGATAAGGCTTAACCCCGCTATATCCCATATAAACGGATAACTGACGAGAAACTTCCAATAGTTTCGGCAAGGCAATTTTATCGATGAAATCCTCCTGATAAGCAGACTCTGTTGCCACGACATTCAAGGCAGCCAATACATTCCCGGTCCTATCAAAGATCGGGGCGGCAACGGAACGGATGCCGGGGTGGAATTCCCCGCTTGTCATCGAATAACCATTTTGCCGAATCGATTCCAGCTGTTTTTGAAATTCACCAGGCGCGGTGAGTGTTTTGTCTGTATAAGGAGTAAGGTTCGATATTTTGAACATTTGCATGAGCAATTCTTTCGGTTGATATGCCAAAAGTAATTTTCCATTGGCCAAAGCATGTGCCGGCAGTCGCAAACCTATGTTAACATTGACAGCGGATACACCTCTGATCGGGGCACTTCCAACATAAACAACTTCCTGTCCATCCAAAATGGACAGATGGCAGGAGGCTCCGATTTCATCACGCAAGGTCTCCATATAAGGTTGGACAATTTCCTGGAATTTCAAGCTATTCAAATAGCTGAACCCCAATTCAAGAACTTTAGGAGTTAAACTATAACGTTTGGTATGTTCATCCTGCGACAAGTAACCAATATTTTGTAATGTGAATAATAATCGATACGGTACTGTTCTGCTTACTCCCAGTTGTTTTGCTATTTCTGAAAGAGACAAGCTCGGCTGTACTTCATTAAAGAGCTTAATGATTTCCAAGCCCCTAACCAATGAATTAGCACTATATTTCTCTTTCTCTTTTTCTTCGCTTGCCATTCGAGTATTCCCCCCCCCGTTGTGAATAAATCTCATTTTCCCTGACTATAACCCGTTCAGTAAAGCTTTCTTCATACCTAGAAAGAAGAACTTGCAGTATATGTACATTTTTTTCTGATCGTTCTTTTGGTGAATGTTTATGATGCATACTTCAATCGTTGCCTATTTTCTTTTATTACCTTAACCAGACAGGTACTTTGGCGCCAGTAGCGCGCACCGGCCTTTGCTTTGCAATTTACATATTTCGATGGGTTGTAATCAATTCAGAAGTTTCCGTTTACTTTCTTTCATGCTAACAACAGCTGGTCCATGAGTCACATCAGATATACACAAGGCTTTCACCACTTCCGGAAAACGCTAGTAAAAGCCGGGAACTTTTAACCGAGCGGTCTTTAAGCGCTATTCCTTATCCCTATTCCTGTTAAAGAATCAATATCGCAAATTGGCAACCATTACTACCTTACAATCCATTACCCTTCATGTATAAATAGAATGGTGTTTATGTGTCAATTAAAGCATATTTACATATATAAAACTATTTGGAAGGCCTAGCATAATTGACGTTTCGATAGAAAAGCTTGTTGTTATATAACCAAATATAACCAATAGCACCAGTAAAAACAAATAAGTAAATTTCATACTTCGTTATTCTCTGTAAAAATTTCCCGTATTAAGTATTTCATATACAAAACAATATAAATGAATTATAGATTTTCCTGATTTTAAATTCAACATCAACAAGTCAGAATTTTTGATAATTTGTAAATAATTTGTTTTTTGGACACAAAGAAGTAGAATTAATTCCATTTTAGGCCCTTGCTTGAAAGAGTTCCACCTACTCCATAGGATGAAACAAAGTTCGATATTGAACTGAAAGCGCTTGTATTCTAAAAATATAAAATTGTCAAAATATTAAATTGACAATCAAATTATTTTAATTTATCGTTAAGAAAGTAAAACTTTGTTTTCCTTACAAAACACTACCGTTACTTTTTATCTATCAAAATTATAAAGAAAGGCGGGATATAGCTCTTAAATGAATATTCAAAACTAGTACCTTTCTAAAGGGATAACTTTAAAACACTTATACTCAATGATAAGTGTTTTAAGGAATGCTAAAAAGCGATAAGGAGATGGTATTATGTTAAATGGGCAAAAAAGATGGTTGTTTATTGCCGTACCAATTTTTTTCTTTTGGTTTTTCGGACAAATTGATAAGGTTGGCATTTCCATCATTCAAACAGATCCAGAATTCTTGCATGCACTCGGTATGACAGGTGCTGACAAAAATGCAAAGATCGGTCTTCTATCTTTTGTATTCACCATTGCTTATGGAGTTTCAAATCTTTTTTGGGGCTTCATCATTGATAAATTAGGTGCCCGAAAAACAGCCATCGCCGGTTTATTCGTTTGGACAATCACGATGATTATGTCAGGACTGGCAAATTCATATGAAATATTTTTAATTAGCAGGATCATTCTTGGTTTTGGTGAAGGAATGATGATTCCGGTTTCCGGAAAGCTTATTTCTAACTGGTTTAATAAACGTGAACTGGGGAGGGCCCAGGCATCTTGGCTTACCGGAAACTATTTAGGACCGGCAATGGGAGCCGTTGTTTTGGTGCTTGTGATATCTTTACTCCACTGGCAAGCAGCTTTCTTTATGCTTGCAGCTTTCAACTTATTTATAAATATCCCGATGTTCATCTTAATGACGAGGAATACACCTGAAGAGCATCCCCGTATAAGTAAGGAGGAATTGGCATTCATTCGACAAACGGATGATGAAATGAAAGAAACCGCCCATTCCGAGAATAAGAAAAGTTTCGCCCAAGATTATCGTTTCTGGATCGTTTGGTTCGGCATGCTCATATGCTCCTTCTTATTTTTTGGAATCAGCATTTGGCTTCCTACATATCTCATTGAAGCAAAAGGATTTGAAAAGGAAGGAATGTCGAGCATTACTTCACTTTCCTGGCTATTCGCTTTAGGATTTGTCTTGGCATGCGGTTTTCTGGCTGACAAAACCAGACGTCCAAGTTTGATGGCCACGATTCTATTTTCATTGACGGCTGTCTTTTTGACTGTAGCAGTCTTCATCCCCAACCCTATTTTGGCTGGACTATGTATGGGATTGGCAATGGGATGTCAAGGCGGTGTGTTCCACCTAAGCAATATGCTCATGGTAAAATACTCAACACCTGAAACGGCAGGACGAGCCGCAGGTCTAATTGGATTCACGAATATCATGGGCGGCTTTTCGAGCTATATCATGGGATGGCTTCGTGACTTGTCTGGCGGGGACTTCAGTTCATCGATCGCCATGCTGATTTTTACAGCCCTCTTAGGTTTAGCAGCTTATTTATTCTCCATTAAGAGAGAATCCGCAGAACTCCGCTTATCACCTATACATGTACAAAAGATACAAGCATGAAGTCCTTGTAAAATCAGTTTTATACCTCCAACCCTTGAATTATCAGGGTTTTTTCTTGTGCCGACTTAAAAGTAAGTCGAAATAACATCGCTCATTTTTTGGATTTCCCGATAAAATTTCCCACTGGTTACTCCGAATCACTCCTTTATTTGTATAAATATGTCGATAGTTAAAATATTCAAAAAATGATATTTTTTTGAATGCCCATGTTATATTATTTATGGAAAAAAATACTTGTCAAGTAAGGTGAGTGTGTGAATATAGAAGTTTTAATTCTCCATTATATTCAGGAAAAACGTCAAAAGCCTAACCATGCCAATGATTTATTGGAATATATTCAGAATGAATATGTAAACGGGAAGCTGTCAATCTTGCAATATAGAAGTCTCTGTCAGGACTTATATCTTCGAGGAGCCAAACAAACGTCTCCTGGATGAAGCTCCCTTGTCACTAGACTAACTACCCATTGTGGATGAATTTTGTTTCTGTTTTTTCCGCAACGACCTATCTTTAACAATACATCCGGTCATATTATCATCCCCAGTATGTTCATAAATATATAAAAGCCTCCGTGATCTGTCACCCCAAGACAGTTCACGGAGGTAAATGTTACTTTATCAGACATTGTAGAATTTCATTTTAATTATATGAATATATCGAAAATTAAAACCAAACCGAATGCAACGAAGGAAAGTAATGTTTCCATCACTGTCCAAGTTTTGAAAGTTTCTTTAACGGTTAGTCCCATGTATTCTTTTACTAACCAGAAACCTGCGTCATTAACATGGGAGAACATGAGTGAGCCTGCTCCCGTGGCAATTACGAGCAATTCTAGATTAACACCCGTCATATTGGCAACGACCGGTGAAACGATCCCTGCTGCCGTGGTCAAAGCGACGGTTGCAGAACCTGTGGCAATCCGAATCAATCCGGCCACTAGGAATGCAAGAACGATCGGTGATAGAGAAATTTCTTCAGCCATGGAAGCGATTGCAGTCCCCACGCCACTATCAATTAAAATTTGCTTGAACCCTCCGCCAGCACCGATAATCAGAATTATGGATGCTAATGGCAATAAGCATTCATCCGTCAACTTTTTAATTAGTGATTTGTTCATTCCTTGTCTGTAGCCCAAGAAATAGTATGCGGCAAAACAGGAGATTAATAGGGCGATCACTGGACTTCCGATAAACAATAAGAATTTTTCAATCGAACCCGGTAGCGGCAGATAAGGCGCCACTACAGTTAAAACCATCAACAATACTGGCAAAAGGATGATGAAGAACGATACTCCAGTGCCGGGTAATCCACTTGACTTTGTTTCGACTCGGATCAATTCCGGTTCTCCAACAGGAATAACCCGTTTATGAATCCATTTTGCGAATAGCGGTCCCGCAATTACAGCCGTCGGGAATGCGATGATCAATGAGTACAGAAGTACCTGTCCCATGTTTGCATTATAAATTCCAATAGCTGTCATGGCTCCAGGATGCGGAGGCACCAACCCATGTACGATCGATAAACCAGCAAGTACTGGAATGCCAATTAACAAGATGTTCACTTTGGTTGATTTACGAATGGAAATGACTAAAGGAAGCAATATTACTAAACCAACCTCGAAAAATACCGGAATGCCGATGATGAAACCAGATAAAAGCATGGCCCATGGCAGGTTTTTCACACCGAATTTATTAATGAAAAAGTCAGCAACCTGCATTCCAGCTCCAGAATCGGACATCATCTTTCCTAGGATGGTCCCTAAGGCCAATATTCCAATAAGGTGCCCAAGGACCGCTCCGACACCCGTTTCATAAGCTCCAACGATCTTGTCCATTGGCAGTCCGGAAAAAATCGCTAAAAATAAACTGGCAACAGTCAGGCTGATGAACGCATGCCATTTCCACAATGATACCCCTAAAATGACGATTACGATTGCTATCAGCGTAATTCCTAATAAATATAGTTCCATATATTCTCCCCATTCCCAAGAAATCGCTTACATTCAAACCAATACAATAAATGGGATTATTGTACCGGCTCGTTATATGTCACAATGTAGTTCTGTTTAGCCGTGTTGTAATATCCTTCACTGTATTCGGTAACATTTCCGTCCCCATCACTGGAAATCCGAATCCTCTTTAGTACTGGACTATTGTATTCGATTTTCAGTGTTTCGCAAATGTGATCCGGAGCGATAGCAACGGCAAACTCATCTCTGAATGTTTCAAGTTTGACGTTTTGCTCTTCCAAAAAGCGGTACAAAGAATTGATTTGGACGTCTTTTATCTCTTCTTTGTTTAAATCAAGTGAAATATAATGTGTAAAGTAAATATAAGGTTCATTGTCCAATAAATATATCCGTTCGATACTTATGCAACGGGCACCAAATAAAGAATGCAGCTTAGAGTCTGAAGAAAGGTCAATTCGACTTATGTTTAACACCTTTTTTAAAATGGAGTGCCCTTCCTCCACCAACAGCTCTGTGAAACGTTTCCCTTTGGAAAGTTTGACAATCGAACCATTAGCTATGACTCTAGTGCCTTTGCCGCTTTTCTTTTCAACATACCCCTCTTGCACGAGTTCTTTGATTGCATTACGGACAGTGACCTTACTTACGTTAAATTCTTCTTCCAAAAGAGGCTCGGAAGGAATGTTTGTGTCGATGGCATAAACCCCATGTAAAATACGATCCTTTAATATTTCTTTTATCTGTAAATACATCGGTCCATTTTTCCTGTTCACATTCATTCCTGATCTCCTGCCTTATCTTTTAATATCTTCCATTTTACCTTTCATTGCCGAGAATATCTCCTTTTCGGTTGCCAAAGGAGTATCTCCAACGACAGTACATGCCAGCATTCCTGATACAGCAGCAAATCGTACTGTCTTTTCAGGGGAATATCCTAGCAATTCGCCATGTAAGATTCCGCTGGTGTAAGCATCGCCTGAACCTATTCTATCATATACGGAAAATGATAGGATATCGGAAAAGTAAAAAGTATCTTCTTTATATATATACCCCCTCAACGTATGGCTATTATCACTGTTGATCGAACGATGTGTCCCCGCTATCGATTGAATTTTGAATCGCTTGGCCACTTCAGGGATCAACTCCACAAGCTGTTCTTCCCTTGTGGAACCTTCTGACTTCATTCCTAAAATATAAAGGGCGTCTTTTTCATTCATCATGACGATATCAGCCAAAGAAAGCATTTCCTCATAATGAGGCTTTGCGTCAGCGTAACCACCCTCCCATAAGGAAGGTCGGTAATTGCAGTCGAAACAGACTGTACCGCCCTTTTCTTTGACTTTTCTAGCCAGCACCTTCATGCTTTCCCGAACATTTTCCGCCATTGCAAGAGTGATTCCGCAAAAATGGATGATATCCGTCTTTTCCGAAATCATATCCATATCATAATCGGATAAGGTGGCAGTATTAAAACTGCTTTCCAGTCGATTGGAATATGTGACACGGCTCGCCCGCTGTCCAAATCCGTTTTCCAAAAAGTACATCCCCATGTATTTGCCGCCTCTAGAGATGTAGTTCCTTCCGATTCCTAAGCGCTGCAAAGCTGAAATTGCTGAATCACCAAGGGGGTTATCCGGTAACATTGTCACAAGATACCCATCATGTCCAAGTTTTGTCATCGCAGAAGCCACATTTACTCCCGTGCCTGAAAAGGAGTATTGCAGCGTGTTAGCCTGTGATAGCAATTCATGCCCTGGTACCTGCAAACGCATCATCACTTCCCCGAATGCCACAATCCTTTTAGGCATATTTTTCAACCAATTTTTTCGTCATGGCCAATAATTTCCGTACATCCTCCCCATTCGTTTTACCAGTCGCTTCATCAATGATGGAAGAATATACGTGGGGAATGACTTTAGGCACTTTTGCTTCTAATGCAATTTCTAATATGGTCTCGAAATTATTTAAGTCGATTCCACCTGTTGGTTCCAAAGCAAATCCCTCTTCACCACAAGCTTTTGCTACAGCACGATATTCATCTTCATGCTTCAGCCCTTTCATAGGGAAATATTTCAAAGCATTCCCTCCCATGTCGCGAACGAGCGCAATGGCAGCTTTGATTGGCACAATGGCAGTTTCACTTGCGCCTGCACTTACTGGACCAGTGGAGATATTCACATAACCGACTTTCCCAGTTGGAGAAACAAGTGAATTTATCCAGCTATCCTTCTCGCCTAAATTGGCCCTCGTAGCACCAACAGCCGGAAAAACCTGGTTAATATGACTGCCTGGATAGTATTTTGCTATTTCTGCGACAACTGCAGCCTGTCTATTATCGCCTGCGCCCAATCCAATTGAAACGGCTTCATCAATGGCTTCCCCGTATTCTTTCATTGCAGTAACACCTGCTTCGACAGTTGGATAATCCTTTGAGAGTACACCAACCAATACATGTCCTTCTGCTGCTTCAAAGACTTCCACTGCATTTTCCACACTATTTGCAAGTACATTTAAGGCTACACGATCATTCAATAACCGTTTGTTTATGTTAGTCATCCTTGTTTTCCTCCTAATATGGTTCTTAATCGTGATTCAATAACATTTATATCATCACCTTGCAATGGGCGCGGATCTATATCGAAAAAGCCTTGCCGTATCCCATAATCCCGTGTATAAATGGCGATATCCCCATTTTTGAGGTGCTCGTTCACTTCTTTCGCCGTCGTTTCCGCTATCAAAGGATTTATGGAAATACGTGCTCTAAATATGGCACGTCCGGCTTCATCCTGAACTATCGTAACTTTTACGCCATCAATCGAGTCAAGTGATGTGAGCACTTGTAAACTAGCTTTTTCTTTTTCGCTATTATCCGTCTTGACAAAATACTCATCCAATGCCTGAAGCAGACCAAAGGTCGTTTCCTTTCCAACCTTCATGCTCCTTCCTATACAGTGCAATTGAACCTTTACCCATTCGATATATTTTTTTCTGCCAGCAACGATACCGGATGTGGGTCCTTCAATGGCTTTTGAACCACTATAAATCGCCAGGTCGGAGAATTGTACATATTTTTCCAAATCTTCTTCCGCTGCTGCATCGACAATCAGAGGGATATTATTCGTTTTGGCCACTTCCCATGCTTCTTCAACCGATATCATATTTTTCTGGACAGTATGATGCGATTTCACATATAAAATGGCGGAAGTATTTTCATTTATGGCCTCCGCAATATGTTCTGCCTTCCCTTCATTTGCATATCCAACTTCAACCAATTTTCCGCCGCCAAGATAAATCATGGTTTCAACCGGTGCACCATACTGAACGTTATGGCCTTTCAGCATGATGATCTCATTCTTTTGAATACGATCTTGATGAAGCCTTTCGCTTTTCCTTCTGTTTCCTTCAGTAACGATTGCCGCTACTGAAAGCGCAATTCCGCTTGATGCTGAGTTTACGACCACAGCTGCTTCAGAATGAAGCAAATCCGCTATATGCTGGCCTGACTTATCGACTAAATCAGAAATTTCAACATAATTTTGCCCACCTTTTTTCATCGCGTCCATCACTGTGTCAGTTGGGGCAGAGACTCCCAATATGCTCATTCTTCCGCTTGCATTGATGACTCTTTTCAAACCGTATTTAGCATTCAATGAATTCTCCATTTATAACCACTCCTTTTACAACAACTCTTTTTTCTGCCATCCTTTTTTCGCCTTCGGAATCCAATAAAAGGGTCGGCTCATTCTCGATACTGAATAAAGTCAGGTTCGCAATATCACCAGCTGAAATCCTTCCAAGCTCTGGTTTATTCAACCAAGCTGCTGCATTGACCGTAACCGCATCTATTACTTCTTTTAATGGATAACCGAGGTACAAAAATTTTGTAAGCACATTTGCCATATTAAAAACTGGCCCATTCTCTCTGTTTTTCCGATATATATCCGTACTGATCGTATTGAAGCCGATTCCCCGCTTTTTAGCCATTTCTGCAGTTTTAAAAGAAAAGCTTGCCGTTCCATGACCTACATCCAAATGTACACCACGTTCAATCGCCTTAATCAACTCAGGCAGCGGCACTTCTCTTTCATCAAATAAATTATTCGCTTTACCATTTAGAAAATGAGTAATAATGTCCTTTTCCTCAAGTAATTGAAGGACTTCCTTAATATCAGGCGGCCCTGAACCGATATGAACCATTAATGGCAAACCCGTTTCAGCCGAGAATTTCCTAGCGATTTTTAATGGCTCGACACCATTTGGACCAACTACACTTTTACTTATTCTCGCTTTAAGTCCAACGACAAAATCCCCGTATTTGGAAATTGCCTTCATTAATTCCCCTTCGTCCAACCATGAAATATCCGATAACTCATCAATCCTTTTCAATCCAATCCGCGAAATATTCAGAAAGGCGAAAACATTCGTTTTGGAATTTTCACAACTTCTAACCAGATCGGTTATCCTATCTGCCCCCGTGCTTCCCGCATCTATGACCGTTGTTACACCAGTTTTATATCCAATCTCATCAACCTCATCACCATAAGGATCGAATTCCGGGAAAGCATGTACATGCATATCAATCCAACCGCTCGAAACAAAAACCTTTTGATCATAATCTATTATCTTATCTCCTGTTGCAGTTCCGGGTCGTGCAATTTCCTTAATCATCCCATTTTCCAGGATGATATCCGCTGCTTTTCCTTCTACCATTTTTACATTCTTCAGAACTAACGTATCTGTCATTTCCCTCATCCTTTTCGGTACATCCTATCGATTGAAAGTACTTTGTATACGGTTACACTGAATTGTATAAGAATTCATTAATTTCTCTTTACAAAAATAGATTATCATATTTTGTCGAACTAATCAATATAACGTTATAATGTTTGATTTAAATTTACAGAATTTTATAAGATCAAGGCCATTTTGTCTTTGTGCTTCTTAGTTTCTTCATATAATATAATCTCATTAGGTTTTTTAAAATTTTTCATGCTACCCATGGAAAAAAGACGGGGAGAAAAACAATCTGTTTTTCTCCCCGCCTTTTTTTTTACGAATTCACAAAATCCATTTATGAAAGTTTCCACCCTAATTATCCGGAAATAATGCTTTTTTTATAAAACTAACACTAAGTCAGAATAAAGACTAATGGGATTAAAGGGTTTGAACGGTTCCTCCAAGACACTCGCTATAGAACCCCTTTTAACTGATAATTAGATCCTTTTTTTCATTTTTATTCAACCAAATAATTAATCCAATTATCGCTATAAATAAAATTAATAGGTCTTTGTTGTACATAGAAAATAAATTTCGACCAGCTATTATTACTGAGGACATCCTGATTATAAAACCTAGACATATAGAAATAAGTACAATTATTACTGTTTTAAAATTTTTTTCCTTAGTTTCCATATTTTATGACCTTCTACATATAGTTATATAGCATGAAATTATACAAAATTTTCAAAAAAAATATAAGGGAGTGTATTAAAAATGAAGAAAAAGTCCTTATTTTCAATACTAATAATCAGTTTATTAGTATTCTCACATGTCCCCAATACATTGGCCGAAGAGAAAAAAGAAACAATACCTTCAGCAACAGTAAACCCTATTGTGGAAGTCAAATTAATTAGTGATGATGTTATACTAATACAACCAACAGCAAGCATCATTGAAATGAGCAAACCTATTGCTCATCAGGCTAAACTAACAAATACCCAATTAGGAAAGATGGTAAAGGCTCATCAAAAGGGAACAACATGGTTAAGCATCGTAAGTACTCTTGTGTTTGCGGGTGACCCAACCGCACCAGCAGGAGTAGCTACTGCACTGGCATCAGCACTTGCTGGCAGTCCTAATAGTTTAATAGCAGCATATTATTCCGGAAAACACGCTTATCATGTATCTGTCTATGCTAGTGGTAAAAAACCAAGTTTATCTAAAATAACGTATATATATTACACTAAGTCAATTCTTTCATTTAGAAGCCCTCGTTAATTAATCCTTCCTGCTCCTAATATTACAGTGGAAATGTTGCTTTCCATAATATAAAAACCAAGAATGCTTATTTAAAAGCATTCTTGGTCTTGTTAATTCCATACTTCATTTGATTTTCCTTTTTACGACATTCACTTAATATATATCCCGTTCCTATGAAAGCAGTTAATTTACCTTTTTCGATCCTTTCCAATGGATTTCCCTCAATCGGTATTTTTGTAGTTTACTTGTTGCCGTTTTCGGTAAAGACTCTACGAATTCAACTTTTGTCGGTGCTTTAAAGTGAGCCATTTTTGAGCGGCAAAAGGTAATGATCTCATTTTCCGTCACTTTTGCATCGGGCTGCAGCACAATGATTGCCTTAGGCGTTTCTCCCCATTTATCGTCTGGAATGGCAATGACCGCAGCCTCCAAAACATCTGGATGTTTATACATTACCCCTTCTACCTCTGTTGAAAAAATATTTTCCCCGCCGGAAATGATTAAATCCTTAGCCCTGTCCTGTATCTCAATATATCCATCAGGATGGGTAACTGCCAGATCCCCAGTATGAAACCAGCCATCCCTAATTGCTTCGGCCGTCTTTTCCGGATCCTTATAATATCCTTCCATTACAACATTGCCGCGAGTAATGATTTCCCCCAGTTCCTTTCCATCCCAAGCGACTTCTTTCCCTTCTTTATTGATTACCATCGTTTCCCCATTAAAAACCAATTCAATACCTTGTCTTGCCTTTATTATTGCTTGTTCGTCCGCAGATTTAGCTTCAAACTCATCCTTCCACTCGTTATATAGGATGAATGGGGAAGTTTCTGTTAATCCATATACGTGGATCATATTCAAACCAAGGATTTCTTGTGCCTTTTGTATAAGCGCTGCTGCTGGAGGAGCACCTGCTGTTGACATCCTTGGATGCACTTTGATATTTGTTTCTTTTGCTTTAGGGTCATTTACCAGCATATTGACGACAGTAGGCGCTCCACATAACAATGTAATATTATGACGGGCGAATAATTTGAGGATAAGAGGAGGATCGACTTTCCTTAAACATACATGAGTCCCGCCAGTAGCCGTTACCGACCATACCCCTCCCCAGCCATTAGCGTGAAACATTGGCAATGTATGTAAGTATACATCGTCATGCTTCACCCCTAGGTGATAAATGAAATTAGCGGCGTTCATGTAATTCCCGCGATGAGTTAACATGACCCCTTTTGGTTTTGAAGTCGTTCCACTCGTGTAATTTATAGTCAAAAGTTGATTTTCTTCGATTTTAACCTCTGGCAGTCCATCATCATTTGCATGCAAAATGAAATTCTCATAATCTATTCCAGGTAAAGTGGTTTCATATCCTTCAAAAGGCACGATGATGATCTTTTCCAAGGAAAGTTTAGTAATGATCTTTTCAATCGGAGCGGTGAATTCTTCATCGATTATCAACATTTTTGAATCGCTATGCTTGATGATATATTCCAAATCCTCTGCAGCAAGCCTATAATTCAAAGGAACCATTACCGCTCCCATTTGACAAATGCCATAAAAACATTCCAGCATATAATGTGTATTTGGCAACATAACTGCAATATGGTCACCTTTTTCAATTCCCGAAGAATGCAAAGCTTTGGAAAGTTGATCTGTTCGCTGCCCGAATTCCTTATATGTAAACTTTTTCTCTTCATCGATGACTGCCACTTTATGAGGATAATATTTTACGGCCCTGCGCTTCCAATCAATTGGAGTTAATGGGAAAAACATTTTTATCATCTCCTTCTTTACAGATTCACTATATACAGCACCCTGCTTGGTTCGTCATGATGGATCCTGACTTCGTATCCTTTTAATACATATTCATTTTCCAGCCGTCATATCTTCTTTAATGGATTTCCATTTAAAGATTTTTGAATATTTTTTAATTATTCCGACAATTAATCTCCTAAAAACAGTGAAATTCACTGCTTTAATAGATATTTTTTTAAAACAAACACCGTAAAAAATTAATATAGCGCTTCTTCTTTTTATTATATTGGAGACAGTACACTTCAGAAAGACTATCTTTTATTTTCTATGCATGAAGAGGCATGTTCGGTAAGTTTCCCAACGATTTCTTTAAGACGTTCCGTTTCCTCTTCATTTAGTACACCATAAAAGTCACGAAAGGTTTTGGTAAAACACTTATTGATGGAATGATAGGTACTCCATCCATTTTCAGTGGATTGGATAAAAACGACCCGCCGATCATCCTCACTGTGTACCCTCTCAATCAACTTCTTCCGTTCAAGCCGATCAATTAGTGCAGTTCCTGCTGCAGGTTTAATCTTCAAATGATTAGAAACATCTTTAACCGCTATGGATTCATTCAAGACTATTAATTGCAATGCGCGATACTGAACAGAAGTTATATCATATTTAACCAGTAACGGTTCCACCAATTCCTGTGATAGGCTGCTTAGTTCCTTGATCTCTAGATGTAAATTATACAATTCACTTGAATGCATGTTTGACAATCCTTTCTTATTGACACTATCTATCTAAAACTATAACATAATTAACGTATCAAAAAATTAACCATGCGAATTAAATTGGTTATTGATTTTTAAAGAGAGAGAGAGGCTGTCCATGTCAGCAGAACAACGCAAAAAGATCATTATCCTCATGATCAATATGTTTATCGCAATAGGGAGTTTCGGTATCATCATTCCCATTTTACCAGCATACCTGGCCTCCATTAATCAAGGTGGAACCGCCGCTGGCCTAATGATTGCCATTTTCGCAGGTGCACAACTTATCTTTTCGCCAATTGCCGGAAAATGGACTGACCAATTCGGGCGCAGAAAAATGATTATTTATGGATTGGTCGGTTTGACATTATCCATGTTTATTTTTTATGCAGTCAATTCCATTTGGTTATTATATGCTTCACGTATCATTGGCGGAATCGGGGCAGTTTTGCTTATACCCGCAATTTTTGCTTATGTTGCTGATATCACCACATTTGATCAACGCGCTAAAGGCAATAGTTTAGTATCTGCCGCCATGTCCCTGGGAATTGTAGTCGGTCCAGGAATTGGAGGTTTTTTAGCTGACTTTGGCTTGAAGTTTCCCTTTTTGATTTCTGCGCTGGTATCCCTATCTGCAGTTGTATTTTCGATTTTTGTTTTAAAAGAAAGCGAAACGGCACAGGTTACTCAATCCATGGATGCAAAAACTGAAACGATGCTTCGGAAGATCACTTTATCCGTGAAAAAGCCTTATTTCATCCCACTTATCATTACTCTTGTAATGAGCTTTGGCTTAATGGCGTATGAATCTGTAATTGGTCTTTATCTTGATAATCAATTCAATTCGACTCCTAAGGACATCGCCGTCATGGTTACAGCCACCGGTATCGTCAGTGTAATAGTTCAATTGTTTGTCGTCGATCGGATCGTACAGCGTTTCGGGGAAGTGAATGTTCTGAATATCTTTATCAGTGTTGCAGCCATCGGTTTCCTCCTATCACTTTTTGCATCAAATTACCTGATTTTCTTTTTGATTTCTCTTATCATCTTCCTTTCCACTTCCATCTTACGTCCAGTTCTTAACACACTGATTTCCAAGATGGCAGGGAATGAGCAAGGTTTTGCAATGGGTATGAATAATGCGTATATGAGCATCGGAAATGTGCTTGGACCAACACTTGCGGGAATGATGTATGATGTCCACATTACCTATCCGTTCATGTTGGGTCTTATCCTCTTATTCATTACTTTAATGATTACTATGGCTTGGCAAAAGCGATCTCTTCATGCAAAAGCATTATCTTAGAGCTTAAATGGCATTTCAAAATTTATTCCTTAACCCCCCCCCCCGAGTAGCATCCGCTATCCGGGGGTTTTCATTATGATTTTTTTATCCATTCTTCTTTTAATTGAAATCCTCCAAAAAAGTTTATTGACGAGTAACACTTCAATCTCTTGAGAACTTGCTCCAATTTCATACGGAAACTTCTCATATTTTTGCGTAACACTCTAATTCACGAGTATTTGCTTCAAACTCACGAGTAAATGAGTCAATTTCACGAGTATTTGCTCCAAATTCACGAGTAAATGGCTCTAATTCACGAGTAACACACTTCCAACTCTCGAATATTCGCTCCTATTTCATTCGGATTTAACTCCAAATCATGCGTAATATTTGTAGTCACGAGTATTTGCTTCAAACTTACGAGTAAATGCGTCAATTTCACGAGTAACGTCCCCAACTCTAGCATACTCTGCTCCATTTTCTTGCGGAAACTGCTCAAAATCTTCCGTAACACTTGAATTCACGAGTATTTGCTACATTCTTTCCTAAAGTTGAAGCTTTTATTTCACCAAAATAAAAAAGTTGATCTAAAGTAATTATTTCAAGTTGATCTCACTGATTAGAATCAAGTATAGAAAGCATCCTCATCACCTCAAGTTTTAAAACTTCTATTTTAAAACAAGAGACATCTGCGGGAAAACACGTCCAGGGGAGACCCCGCAGGCGAAAGCCGAGGAGGCTCCCGGACCGCCCGCGGAAAGCGAGTGCCCTACGTTCCAATCAATGTCCAAATTGTACAAGCCATAAAAAAATGTAGACAAACTCGACTTTTAACGAGTTTGTCTACATTCTAAAAGCGACCTAATTTTAGAATAAGGCCGCTTATCATTCAGTTTTCTCATTTCATATTGTAATAAAGGGAAATTAATTTCATTTAATAAAAATGGCTTTCTTTCCTTTACTGCTTTCAAAAGCCGCATCAATGATTTTAATGACCGCTAACCCCTCTTGGGCAGTGACTGGAGCTTTTTTCCCGCTCAATATACTATCGGCAACTGCCTGGTAATACGTTAAATAAGAACCATGCAGTGTTTCGATGGTTTCATGCATCTCATTTTCTCCTTCAACCGTAACCAGCTTACCATAGAATTCGGGATCATCTGCACCCCAAGAGTCATCCACTGGTTTTTTCCCCTCACTTAAGTCAGCCTCTTGGCAATCAAGACCGTATTTGATAAATGATCCTTTACTTCCATGAACCTGATACCGCGGTCCATTAAACGGAACGATTGAGCCTGAATGCAAGATGACCCTCAGCTTTTCATATCCTAATATCACATGGAAATAATCATCCGTTTCTGCATTTTCTTTTTGGGAAAATACATCTGCCCATACGAATTGCGGCAATCCAAACAAATGAAGTGCTTGATCGATGAGATGTGATCCTAGATCATAAAGCATGCCTGATCCCGGGCCTGGTTTTTCTCTCCATCTATCCCTGACCACAGGCCGGTATCGATCATAATGGACTTGGTATGTATTGATTTCCCCAAGCACTCCATCATCCATAAGTTTTTTCACGGTCAAAAAGTCATTATCCCATCTCCGGTTATGATAGACACTTAAAAGAAGATTCTTTTCCTCAGCAATCTTGATGAGCTCCTCCGCCTCCCAAGCTTCCACAACCATCGGCTTTTCGAGGATGACATGCTTCCCGGCTAACAAGCTTTGCTTTGCCATTTCATAATGCAAACCACTCGGTGTCGTAATAACAGCCAAATCAATGGATGGGTCTTCAAGAATTTCCTCTAAGCTGCCTACCACTTCCACATATTTCAAATCCTTTTGGACTTTTTCCTTATTGGAGCTCACAACTTTCACTATTTGGAACTGCTCTAAAACACTTAGTAATGGCGCGTGGAAAGTAGCTCCTGACAATCCGTACCCAACTATGCCCACATTAATTTTTCTCATTTTCAATCCCACTCGCTTTCTTGTTCCTCTTAAACAAACATTTTATTATATTTCATTGTCCGGGTATGTATCTCTCAAAAACTTGACAGATTGATTAATCAATTCTTTCAATACATTAATATTGATATCTGCCACTTTATTGATGTACACACACGCTTTTCCGGAAGTATGTTTTCCAAATGCCTGTAACAATTCTTCTCTTTTTTTGTCCCCTGGAGCAAAGTATAAACTGATTTTTGCTTTTCGAGGTGAAAAGCCAACCAGGGGGGCATCTCCTTCGTGACCTGATTCATATTTATAATGATAGGTTCCGAACCCAATTATGCTCGGTCCCCACATCTTTGCCTCATAACCTGTCGTTTCGGTAAAAACACTCAACAATTCGTAGGCATCTTCACGTTTTTTCGGGTTATCGACGTTTTCGATGAACTCAATGACACTACTGTCCGTCTCTTTGGTTTTTTGTTTATACATGACCGGAACCTCCCTTATATTAAAAGGCAGAAAAAATTCATAAGATATCGCTTGTTTAGTATCTTAGTACCCTGTTAGGTTGTTATGTATGTATACAGCCTTCATCACCGATGATCAATGATTGGCGGGCGAGCTCCTATACTATTTCTCTAAGCTTCATGGCAAATCCTTCACTATACCCTTATATATTATAGAACATTGATTCCTTTTATTCTATTTTAAGAGCAGAGTTTATTAAGTAAATCTTTCGCGCTTTAAAAATCAGTACTTTACCATAATAATCCCTACGATCAGAAATCATTATTCTGATCGTAGATTTTTTCATTAAAAGGCAAAATGCAGTTTAACCAGATCTATTGCCGCCTGATCTTTTCTATTTCATCAGCTATGAATTGTACCTGTGTCCCTACGATGACTTGAATGCTTTGCGGACCCACAATATTGATTCCAGCAACCCCTGCTGATTTGATTTTACTCTGATCGACAGATTCCATATTTTCCACTTCAACCCTTAAACGGGTAACACAGTTATCTACAGATGTTACGTTAGCGTCTCCGCCTAATCCCTCATAAATAGCGGAAGCCATTCCAAAGAATTTACTCTCATTTTTCCCGCCTTGAGAGCTGTCTGCTTCCGCAATCGCTCCTCCGCCATCAAGCTCATCTTCTGTATCATCTTCTCTGCCGGGAGTCATTAAATTGAACCTAGTTATCAAGAATCGGAATAAGAAGTAGTAGATGACTGCAAAAGCCAGTCCTTGAAGAAGCAGCATATACGGTTCATTTGCCATTGGTAATCTTGAGCTTAAAACAAAGTCAATGAATCCTGCACTAAAACCGAACCCTGCTGTCCATTGGAAAGTCGCAGCAATAGCCAACGATATTCCTGTTAATAAGGCATGCACAACGAATAGGGCTGGTGCAACAAACATGAAAGCAAATTCCAAAGGTTCAGTAACGCCTGTGAAAAATGAAGCGAAGCCGGCTGCGAGCATTAATGAGGCCACTTGTTTTTTCTTCCGTGATTTTGCCGAATGGTACATGGCAAGGGCCGCTGCCGGTAAACCGAACATCATGACGGGAAAGAAGCCGGCTTGATACATGCCTGTGGTTCCTTTTATTCCCGTTCCAGCCCAGAATTTACCGATATCGTTAAGACCTATTACATCGAACCAGAACACGGAGTTTAATGCATGATGTAAACCAGTTGGTATCAAAAGCCGATTGAAGAACCCATAGAGTCCTGCTCCAGCGGCACCTAATTCACTTATTCCTTCCCCAAATATAACTAACCAAGAGTAGATGAGTGGCCATACGAAGAATAATATTAGGGAAACCAGTAACATGGCAACCGCAGTAAGGATCGGGACTAGGCGTTTACCGCTAAAGAAAGCGAAAGCATCCGGCAGTTCTACCTTACTGAAACGATTAAACATAGCTGCCGCTATAAGACCCGAGAGGATTCCGACAAATGCATTTTCTATTTTCACAAATGCTGGATTTACATCTTTTACATCGATTCCTTGCAGCATCGCCACCGTGTCCGTGGAAAGCAATGTCGTTACGACCAGATAGGCTACCAGCCCGCTCAAAGCGGCAGCTCCATCTTTTCCTTTCGACATCCCCAACGCCACTCCAACGGCAAACAAGATTGCCATATTGTCAATGATCGAAGAACCTGCTTTGATTAAGAAAGCTGCTAACGGACTTCCCGCTCCCCATCCTGCTGGATCTATCCAGTAACCGATCCCCATTAAAATGGCGGCTGCCGGCAATACGGCTACTGGCAGCATCAAGGAACGCCCTATTTTTTGAAGATATTTTTTCATTCCGCTTTCCTCCTGACAATACTGATTTAGGGCAAAGCCCATATTCTATTAGACAACGGTTCCTTCCATTTTAGAACTTCATTTCATTTATAAATTTAACTATAATCAGGAATAAAGTCTTAGCGATTTACTCCTCCTTCGAAAGCCCATAAAAAAAGAAAAGTCCAACCCGGACTTTTCTTTTTTCACTTATTTATAGAGCAAGTAATTTTTGCGAACCTTTTTAAAGGCATCCTGCTTTACTTGATATTCTTTCAAGATTTCATTTACTGTTGAACCTTCTTTAATTCTAGACATTATCCAGCCATTGCCAATCAATAAATTGAAATTGTTGGCTGCAAGGAATTCGAAATCACCGGGATATAGATCCTGAATGGTCTTGATGATGTGAAGTCCAGTAGGGACAGCCTTGAACTCTTCTCTATCCGTTATATAAATTTCCACTCCGTGGCTAAGTTTACCTGCATGTTTTGAAAATGTAGGTGTAAAGGACGCTGCCCTGAATTTTACACCGGGTAACCTTAATGCATTTAATTTCCCAGCGAGCTCATCACTGTTTATATAAGGAGCACCTATCAACTCGAATGGTTTGGTCGTTCCTCTGCCTTCCGAGACATTCGTTCCCTCGATCAAGCCTGTTGCCGGATATACGAACGTAGTGGAAACTGTCGGCATATTCGGTGACGGTAAGACAAAAGGGAGACCAGTATCGTCATAATCCATATCTCGCTTCCAGCCTTTCATCTTGATGACCTTTAGATCTGCTCCTATTTTGAATTCTTTATTGAACAAAGTCGCGAGTTCCCCAACAGTCATCCCATGCTTAAGCGGAATTGGATACAACCCAACAAACGATGAGAATTCAGGTTCAAGTACCGGTCCATCAACCGTCTCCCCGCCTTGTGGGTTCGGCCGGTCCAGCACGATAAAGGGGATATCATTTTCTTTGGCTGCTTCCATTGCATAAGCCATCGTATAGATATAAGTGTAATAGCGTGTTCCGACATCCTGGATATCAAAAACAAGGACCTCAACATCCTTTAACATTTCAGGCGTCGGTTTTTTCGTTTTGCCATATAAACTATAAACGGGCAATCCTGTTTTTTCGTCAATATAATATTCAACGCTTGCACCAGCTTGCGCATCTCCACGCACTCCATGTTCTGGACCAAATAACGCTGTCAAATTAATATCCGGATCATCATGAAGGAGATCGACGATGCTGGTTAATTTGGAATCGATGCCAGTTGGATTCGTAATCAAGCCGACTTTCTTTCCGCTTAAAACGTTCTTTTCATCTTTTAAAAGAACTTCAATACCGGGACTGACTCTTTGTTTTTTCTTCTCTTTAATAGCTGTTACACTTTTTGAGGAAACGATGCCGAAAGAAAGCATGCAAATGGTAAATAGGATTAACATTCTTTTCAAATTGCTTCTCTCCCTATTTTTTAATGGGTCTTCCAGATTTAATATCTAATCCATATCCAAATTTATAAAGGCTTTCATCGGGCTTAGTTACTGATGGTATAGCGACCGGCAACGTGCCTTTAGGTTTTGATTCTCCAAAAATGGTCGAGATGCCCGCCGGGATATTCGGCTGTCTATAACGCCCATTCGAATACCCTTTGAACCCGTAAACAGCAAGAACCGCTTTCGCTTCTTCAAAGTTTGCAACATCATAAGGGTTTCTTAAACTCATTAAAACAAATTCTTTATCTTTCTTATTAGCATGATTCATGACCGCTCTAGGGAAGGCTGTTGCCCACTTCGACGAATCTTGAATGCTATCATCTATCACTCCATCATTGACAGCCGGATCGTTTTTGACAATATAGGAACCAGTTATGACAAAGTCCGATTCATCAATGAGTCTGGCCACTTGATCTGTAAATGACTTTCCTGAAAAACTCATACCCGTTATTTGGACTTTCTTTATTTTCTTTTTATCAGCTAATTCGCTGATGCTCCTGGACATGGATTCAACTTGGTCATCAAAAGGAGCAAGAATTAAAACTTTATCATTTTTCTTAGGTTTGAAAGGCAATGTTTTGTGTTCATTTTTCAATAGAGTGATGGCATCTTCCGCCATTTTCCTTTCTTTTATTAAATGAGTTTCATTCCCGACCACTTGAAGCGCGGTTTCGATTTTTTTATCTATCGGGGTATCCTCCGGGTTTAATATCCCTCTTTTCACTTTTAGTTCAAGTATCCTCGTGACAGATTGATTGACTTGATTTAGAGGGATTTCCCCGCTTGTCACTGCCGCCTTCACTGCATTGAATACAGAGGCTAGATTCTTTTCCATTTGAAGCGAATTAACCTGTGCCGGCATCAAAGCAATATCAACACCAGATTTCAGGGCAAGGACCACAGCTTCTTCCTGTCCGAAGTTGTCCGCGATGGCTTTCATATTCAAAGCATCTGTAACCACAACACCGTCAAATCCCATTTCTTCACGTAATAGACCCGTGATGACCTTTTGTGACAGCGTTGCAGGAACCATGATTTCCTGACCGTCTTTTTTACTGATATAGGTAGTGTCATCGAATGCAGGAAATTGAACATGTGCAGTCATCATCATATCAACTCCAGCATCGATGGCTTTTTGGAAAGGAAGCAGCTCGATTGAGCGCAATCGCTCTTTATCATGAGAAACAAGGGGAAGACCATAATGACTGTCGACTGCTGTATCTCCATGGCCAGGGAAATGCTTGGTCGTCGCTATCATGTTCTGTTTTTGCAATCCTTTTATCATCTGAATGCCAAGCTTTGATACAAGGTCCGGATCGGAACTGAAGGAACGAACGCCAATAACAGGATTTCCGGGATTATTATTGACATCGACAGACGGTCCGAAATTGACATTTATGCCAAGTGCCGACAGTTCCTTACCAATAATTTCTCCGGATTGATAAGCGTAACTCTCTTTTCTGGCTGCACCAAGTGCCATATTACCAGGAAGGTTCGTTCCAGTTTGAAGACGAGTTACGATTCCTCCTTCCTGATCAATCGTTATGAACAGCGGAAGGTCCGGGCTTGCCATCTGCAAACCATCCGTGAGCCGAACCGTTTGTTCGGTATCGACTACATTCTCAGCAAACAGAATCACACCGCCCAGATGATATTTTTTGATGATGCTTGCAACTTCCGAGTTCATTTCAATAAACCCGGTAGCCTTTGTTTCTCCTTGTTTTTGCCAATTACGAAAATCCGGCATGAGCATTTGACCGACTTTTTCATCGATTGTCATGTTTTCTACGATTTCCTGAATATCGGAAACCGCTTTTTCATTCTCGTATCCCTTTGCTGTCGCACTCCCTCCCATAATGGATAAAACCAAACATAATGCGATTCCAGCTGGGGCACATATCCTTTTTATCATTAGGCTTCCTCCCTTGTATTCTTTTTAGTTCTGTTAGCAACAATTCAAAACCACTGCCGTGAAGGGGTAAAGATGAATGGAAATGAACTATATAGATCATAAAGAAATCAAGGCAGCATCGGGAATCCCAGCAGCCGCCTCTTTAAAAAAGCCTTCATGAAATGTTTCCATTTACCCCTGGATTCTTGGAGTCCAATTGTTTACCCAATTATAAGTTTTATCGTTTGACCAGGCTTTAGAAGGGACAGCAAAGGTAAATCTTCTTCTATAACTCTTCCTATAACGTTGACTCGGTGGTTTGCCCCTAGGTCTCTTTTGCAAATTTGAACCTCTCCCCGATATCTTCCGTAAGCATCATTGTCCATCGTTATGGATCCAAGGCTTCGTGCAGCTGTATTACTCGGCTCAACATTTGCGGTGACCCGGGTATTCTGCAGCCGGAAAACATCTTGAGAAACATCTGGCCTCAATTTATACAGTCCGCTTTCCAAAAGTCGGGATTCCACTCTAACAGTTAGAATTTTCAGATTTTCATATGCAGTTAGATTCTCAAGTAGATTATCCTCTGTTCCTTGATCTCCAACGTAAACTCCTTCCACATGCTGTATCAACTCAATTCCGGCGGCGTAAGGATTCATCAACCTGTGTTTTTCAAGCGTTGGAAGGCCCTCATGAAGAGGACCGCGTTTACTTCCTGCACCCGGGATGAAAGCAAAGATCGGTATGCCGTATTTCTTGAACATTCTATTCTGTTCATGAAAGAACACTTCTTCAAGGCCCGTTTCAGGCCTTGGATAAAAGTTGTGCCAAGCTATCAGATTTTCCGGTTCCACACCGCCCCCAAGCACGGCTAAAAGTTCATCTTCATTCAACGTACTTGCATTAAGTGAGAGTGAAAACACCTTAGATAAAGAAATGACCATTTCTTTACCGAACCCATCATCAAGGCGAATCCCTTTAATACCTAATGGCCTTAAATCCGTAAATTTGTTAATCCCCAAATGATCAAGCGTATTTAATGAGACATCTGCATGGATTTCCATTCCATAGTCCTCTGCAAGCTTTAAAAGCCTGATCATCCTCTTCACGAGGTCTCCCTTTTCTTCAGGAATATGGAGCGAAGTAAATGCTCTCTTCACTCCTAGGTTTGCAGCATGTATAATTTGTGTTTCTGCATGCGGGTCCTGTAGATAAAATGAAATTCCGATCACTTAAATCCAACCGCCATTTCATCTTTAAATCCGAACAGATACGTAAAAATAAAACCTGCTATATAGGAAATGAACAACCCAGCAAGGAACAGGGCAATTTGGTTTGGATGAACTAGAAAGGTAAGCGGCAGTCCGGACACACCGATGGAAGACGTGGCGATTCCGAATTGAGCTTGGAATGCCCCGCCTACTCCTGCACCTAAACATGCAGTTAAGAAGGGCCGGCCCAATGGCAGGGTCACTCCAAATATTAGGGGTTCACCAATACCTAGCATCCCTGAAGGAAGGCCTCCTCCGATAGCTCTCTTCAAACTTGCTTTCTTCGTTTTCATATAGATGGCAAATGCCGCTCCCACTTGGCCCGCGCCACCCATCGCCAAAATGGGTAGCAGTGGATCATCACCAATCGAATTTATCAATTCTAGATGGACAGGCGTTAAACCTTGATGTAAACCAGTAATGACGAGAGGGAGGAAGGCCGCCCCAAGCACGAATCCAGCTACAACACCGCCGAAATCCAATACATTCAATAACCCGGTCGTAATGGCATCCGATAAAAACCCTCCTACCGGCATAAATACAATGTAAGTGACAATCCCGGTAACGAGTAAAGCGATGGTTGGCGTCAAAATGATATCCAGTGATTGTGGAATGAATTTCCTGACCTGTTTTTCCACCAAGGCTATGAAAATAGCTGCAAAGAGCACTCCGATCAACCCTCCGCGGCCAGGGAGCAAATTTTCACCGAACAATGAAATGTCGCCGACGGCCGGGTTTATGACCAGGATACCAGCAAGGGCACCAAGTGCAGGTGATCCGCCGTATTCTTTTGCAGCATTGGTCCCAACCAAAATCCCCAAGTAGGCAAACAGACCGGATCCGATAACGGTTAAAATGATGGCTAATTGTGATTCTGCTGCAAGCCAGCCCGCTTGAACGATTGCCTTTGTAATACCGGTAATCAAACCGGATGCCACTAAGGCGGGAATTAAAGGGATGAAAATACTTGCAATCCTGCGTAAAAAAAGTTTAAATGGTTTTGCGTTTTTCCTATCAATCTCTGATTTATTCTTCGAGGCAACTTCTTTTAAGTTCAAATCTCCAGAAGCCTCCCCCAGAAGCCTTTCAAATTCTGTATGAACCTTGTTCACCACGCCTGGTCCGAGGACGATTTGTATCGTTTCCTCTTCAATGACGCCAAAAACGCCTTCCGTATTTTTTATATCTTCCATTTTTACTTTCGAACGATCGATTGGCAATACCCTCAGTCTGGTCATACAATGTGCAGCATCGGCAACATTAGATGGCCCACCTAATTTCCCCAATAACTCTTCTGCTAAACTGGCGTACTTATCCCCCTTACCCATTCATAAGCCCCCTTTGTCAAATCTCGGATTAATCATTTATATCGATCTGTCATCGATTTAATGGCAGACCTGGTGTTATCAATATATTGGACTGTTTCTTCATACTGCTCTGAAGCCATCCCCAAAAACAAAATGTCAATCATATATAATTGCGCCAATCGTGAGGAAGTTGCTGCACTTCGAAATGGTGCTTCATTAGAATGGGATGTAAACAATGTGGCATCACACAAAGAAGATACCGTTGTTTGGCCATAATGGGTCATCCCGATTGTCTTGACCCCACGTTCCTTTGCCAGCTTCAATATATTGACAACTTCAGGTGTTTCCCCAGAAAATGAAATGGCAAAAACGATGTCATTCTCATCAGCATTTGCAATCAGGGTTGCAACTAAATGCATATCTGTAAAAGCCGTTGCTCCTTTATTGATGCGAAGTAATTTTTGCTGAGCATCCGCAGCAACTATATTCGAAGCACCCACACCGCAAAAGTGGACGGTTTTTGCATTCAGCATCAGCGTTATGGCATGTTTGAGATTATCATGATCGATTATTTCAGATGTGTCCCGGATGGTCTGAATCGAATTACTCGTTGTTTTCTCCACAATCCGGTACAGTGATTCGGAAGGCTCGATATCACGGTAGCCCTGTTCAACCGTCTTCATCAAATCTCCTGCAATCCTTATTTTCAGATCTTGATATCCTTTTATTCCAAGCGATTTACACAACCTAATAACGGCAGCCCCGCTTGTTTGGGCAGACGTACTTAATTCCTGTACAGTGCTGTTCACAACTTCATGGGGATTCTGTAGAATATATTCCGCTAGTTTTTGTTCTGATTGCGGCAGCTTGCTCAACATCGTCTGTATGATGGATAATCCTCCCGTAGCCATTGCTTCCCTCCTAATCTTCATAGATCGAGATGGCTTTTCTGACATCCCCATCCGCTTTTTCCAGTAACTCCATAGCTTTTTCATAATCTGTTGCCGTTTTTATCATGACGATCGCTGGCTTAACTTGATTATTTGCCTTTTCAAGCGTTTTCAAAGCTTGATCATAGTCAGCATTCGTTACTGTTTCTATGATGTTTACTGCACGGTCCTTCAGTTTTTGATTACTGACATTTACATCAACCATCAGATTTTCATAGACTTTGCCCAATCGGATCATGGTTGCCGTTGAAATCATATTGAGTACCATTTTATGTGCAGTTGCCGCTTTCATTCTCGTGGATCCTGTTAACACTTCCGGCCCGACCACCACTTCAATCCCTATATCAGCTTCTTTCGTGATGCTCGCGTTATTATTGCATGATAAAGCGACCGCTTTAGCCCCGACTTTTCTTGCATAGCGTAAAGCGCCCTTCACATAAGGGGTGCGGCCGCTTGCCGCAATGCCAATAACCGTATCATTTGCTGTAAGGTCCACGTCAATCAGGTCATTTTCCCCAAACTCTTCTTTATCCTCTGCACCTTCAACAGCCCGAACAAAAGCCTTTTCCCCTCCTGCGATTATTCCCAGCACCCGATCAGGTGTTGTGCTGAAAGTCGGGGGACATTCCACGGCATCCAGAACACCGAGCCTTCCGCTAGTACCTGCCCCGATGTATATGAGTCTTCCCCCTTTTTTTAACGATTCGCAAGCCCATTCAACTGCCGTTTCTATCTCTGGCAATACCTCCTGAACTGCTGCTGCCACTTTAAAATCTTCTTTATTGATTGCAGAAATGATCTCCATCGTATTTGCACTGTCGATATTCATCGTCTTTTCGTTCCGTAATTCAGTCGTTAATGAACGCAAATGTTCTTCCATAGACAATTAACTCCTCCTATAAACATCACTTAAATATAATTTCATTTTTTAATAGGAAATAATGAAATTATATTTCATATTATATTCAATGATAGCGTTTTCATTACTCGAAGACAAGATATTTTTGTAAAATTTGTTAATCAGCAATCTCCGTTCTTCAAAACCCCGATGCTGGCGGACTTGCATCTATCCCTTTCAGAGTGCCGTAATTTACCCATAGGAGCCTACTATTTTTAGAGTGGATTTTCCCAACAAAAAAAACGTGTACCGTCACCTTATCGGAACGATACACGCAATTTTGCAAAATGCTAAACTCGTATACTACTCCAGACCCGGGACACCTGCACTCCTTTACCCAGTTAACGGATTGGGACTACTTTCCCGTTTTCTACTGCACCGACGACAATAGTTGATGCAAATCCTCCATTTTCATCAATCGAGGGAATATCGTATATTTTTTGATCTGGCCCTATATTTGAAAGTCCGTCTTGCATATGTTTACGGATGGCCTTGGCATCATCAACGCTGCCTGCAGATTTCATCGCTTCCACAAACGCATACATGGCGATATAATTCAAGCCTACTTCGGAGCTTGGATCTTCCTTATAATTCTTTTGATATTTCTCGACGAATGCAGGCACTGCTTCTTCATCTGAGTCCATCAATGGCAGAACGCCAATCGAGCCTTCCAATGTTTCATATGAACCTGCAATCGGTTTCATTTGATCCAGCTTAGCTTGATCCATGATGATGAAACCGCCTTTAAATCCCAGCTCCCGAGCTTGTTTCGCCACTTTTGCCGTAGGTTCCGAAGCTCCGCCGATGAATAGCACATCAGGATTTTTTTTCAAGGCATTTGTGACAATCGTAAAGAAATCGGTTTCTTTGGCGAAATCAATCGAAGAATTATAAACGACTTTTCCGCCTTGCTTTTCCCAATGTGGGAGCACCGCTTCCGTCCAGTCTTTACCGTATTGCGAAGATGTTGGCAAAGCGGCAATTTTCTTGCCGAAATGTTCCATCGCATATGTTGTAAAAGGCTCGATATACCCCTCGTAATTCGGTGGAATACGAACAGTTAATGAATTTCCGCTCTCGGTCACTGCCGGTTCACTCGTATATGCACCAATGATGAATTCCTCTTGTTCATTAAAAACCTGAAGTGCCAGCACCCCTCCGCTGTGGGGCGTGAAAATGATCGGCGTATCATATTCCTGAATTAAACGTTTAGCATTCGATCCAGTTTCATTAGGTAAGTATTTATCATCCAAAGATACTAAGTTTAACGTGTATTTCTTACCATCTACTTCAAAACCACCAGCATCATTAATTTCATTGACGGCCATTTCGACTCCATTCAATGTCCGTTTCCCATATAACGCTGCTGCCCCGCTTAAAGGACCGCTAAAACCGATGTTTACGACATTGTCATTTTTTCCTTTACTGCCACTGCTAGACACAGGGCTACCCCCTTTATTGCACCCTGTCAAAACAGTGATGGTTAGCAGGAGAAAGACAAATAATACTTTCAGTTTTTTCATAAAAATCCCCCATTCATTTTATTCATGCCCCAATATACGCTTTCCTTACTTCATCATTGGCTAATAAGTCACTTGCAGTCCCTTGAACGACAATTTCCCCATTTTCAAAAACATATCCTTTATCTGCAATGCTTAGGGCAGCATTCGCGTTTTGTTCAGCAAGCAGGACCGTGATTCCTTCGCAGTTAATTTCTTCAATGACTTGAAACATTTGTTCGACAATGAGTGGAGCGAGTCCCACCGAGGGCTCATCAAGCATCAACAATTTCGGTTTCGACATCAAAGCCCTTCCAATTGCGAGCATTTGCTGTTGGCCGCCGCTCAGGCTTCCCGCTTCATCATGATGCTTTTCTTTTAAAATCGGGAATAAGTGATAGACGTATTCCAAGGAATCCTTGATCTCCGTTTTTTTCTTTCGATGTACATAGGCACCCATCCGCAGATTTTCCTGAACGGTCATCTGTGGAAACAGTTTACGTCCTTCGGCACACTGTACGATCCCCTCCCGAACATTCTTATCCGGGGCACGGCCCCCTATTGGCATGCCCAAAAAATGTATTTCGCCCTTGGAAAGCTTACTGATTCCGCTTATGGAACGAAAAGTCGTGCTTTTTCCTGCCCCATTAGCTCCTAGCAAAACAACGATCTCTCCCTCGGCAACTTCGATATTCACATGGTTTATCGCAGTGAAACTTCCATAATTCACTGCGACATCTGTTAACTTAAGCACTGGCACTCCCTCCCAAATACGCTTTAATCACCGCTTCATTTCCGCGGATTTCCTTAGGTGTGCCCTCGGCAATTTTTTCTCCATAATTAAGGACCATGATGTGGTCTGCTAAGTTCATGATCATATGCATTTTGTGCTCGATTAAACAAACGGTCAGTCCTGAGCGATTCAATTTTTTAATCAGTTCTGTCAATCCTTCCGTTTCATCCGGGTTGATTCCCGCAGCAGGTTCATCAAGAAAGATGATTTCCGGTTCTGTCGCTAGGGCTAGGGCAATGGCTGTCCGTTTCTTTTCCTCCTGCGAGATGTTCGAGACCATTCTGTCAGCCGATTCCGTTAATCCGACAATATCAAGCACCTCCATAGCCTTATCCCTGCAAGCCGCTTCCTCCCGTTTTAAACGTTTTGTTCTTAGAATGGCATCCACCAAATTGGATTTTGTTCGCAGTCTATGACCGACAATGACATTATCCAACACGGTCGATTGATCGAAAAGGCTTGTCGTTTGAAAGGTTCTTGAAATTCCGAGCCCCGCTATTTCATTGGCAGGAAGTTTGGTGATATCAATCCCTTTAAAAAGGACCGTCCCGGAAGTTGGTCGATGAAAGCCACTGATCAAATTAAAAAAAGTGGATTTCCCTGCACCATTTGGCCCGATTATTGCATTGATTCTACCTTTTTCAATTGAAAAATCCACATTATTGACGGCCGCCAATCCTCCGAAACGCTTTGTCAAATTCTTAGTTTCAATTAGCAAATTCACCCCTCCTCAGCTTTTATGTGCAATTCGCCCCTAACCCCGGACAACGCATTATCTTTTCGCTTTCTTTGCCAATCAAAGAAGGCCCCTGCGATTCCGCGCGGATAAAAGATAATGATCACCGTAAGTAATGGTCCGAATATCAACATTCGATATTCTTGAAGGAATTGCAGATTCTGCGACAGGATTACTAATAATAATGTTCCTACCAATGGACCTGAAAGTGTGCCGATTCCACCAACCAATAAATACATCAATAAATCGAACATGATGGCAGTTGATCCGATATCAGGTCCAATGAAACGAATGAATGAAGCATACAAGGCACCTGCCAAACCTGCGAAGAATGTTGATAGTACAAATGCCGTTAACTTATTCTTCATTGTGGATATACCAATCGTTTGTGCTAGGTCCTCGCTGTTCCTGATGGCCATATACGTTCTGCCGGTCAACGAGCGTATAATTCGATACACGATTAAAATCACTGCAAGCAGGAAAATGAGAACGAGATAATATTGGGATGTTGCATTATCGAATGTGATCGGCCCTATATTCCCGGGAGCAGGGATCCCGATCAACCCCCTAACCCCCTCTGTAAGTCCCTCCCATTTATCGATCACCAGATATATGATGTAACCCACACATAGGGTATAAATCGCGAAAAAGTGTTCCTTTGTCCTCAGCGCAATCAAACCGATTAAAACCCCCATGGCACATGTGATTAAACATGCACATATAAGTGCCAGCCAAAAGTTCATTCCCGCTTTTACTGTGAGCAAACCAAGAGAATATGCTCCAATCGCAAAAAATCCAGCATGGGCAAGCGAGAGATACCCAGTATAGCCTGATAATAAATTGATTCCATAAACAGCTATCGCCCAGATGAACGAAAGTGTCAGCATATGGAGATAATAATCGTTTTGCGCGATATAGGGGAATGAAAAAGCAAAGATGATAAGAGCGATAATCCCATTTCTTTTCGTTAATATCTTCACACTACCTCTCCCCCTTTGCAAAAAGACCTGTTGGTTTCACCGTTAATATGATGACTAAAAGTATGAATGCAATGATGTCTTTATAATCATTTGAAATATAGGTTGCACCAAGGCTCTCACTGAAACCTAGGATATATCCACCTACGATCGCCCCCGGGATGCTGCCCATCCCACCCAATATGATAATGACGAAGGCTTTTAGGATGACTAAATGCCCCATGCCGGGAAAAACAAGATTAATAGGTGATGCAAGGGATGAAGCGATGGCTGCTAATCCCCCCGATATCATGAAGGTAAGCATCGCGACTTTATTAATGTTGATTCCTACTAATGACGCCCCTTCACGGCTTTGGGACATTGCAATTATGGTCGAACCGGCATAAGTTTTCTTTAGAAAAAGGTAAAGTAAAACCATCACTGCGATAGCTGACACGATGATCAATAATCGCTGAAGTGTGAACGTCAGGCCCACGATATTGACGACTTGACCATATGGAGAAGTCATAGTATGGAAGTCGGCACCCCAGACAAATTGGGCAAAAGCTTCAAGAAAAAGGAGAATGCCGATTGCTGCAATCTTATCGTGCAACGGGGGTGCCTCCCTTAAAAGGCGGAACACGAAACGTTCCAAAAGGACTCCCAACAAACCAACAACGATAATGGATACGAACATGGCAATCCAGTAATTGACCCCATATAATGTCATCATTGATAACGTGATATATCCTCCCAACATATATAGGGCACCGTGGGCAAAGTTCGGAATATGCAAAATTCCATATACTAACGTCAATCCCAGTGCAACGAGACTATATACGCTGCCAATCGTCAAACCATTAAAAAGCTGCTGGATCAAAATCTCCATTTATTTCCTCCTTTAAAATTAATGAATTTCTTTTTTCTGTTCATTCCCTGTCTTACAATCTTGTCCATATTTTAATAGCACACATCTGTATTAAAAACACTTTCACTAAATCTCCCATAGCATCAACATCTCGGGTAGGGCCAATAAGCTTTAATTCCCTTTATTCTCCGCCTATAGAATTAGCTTAGGTATCCATTGTTAGCGCTTTCATTTTTTCATGCGTAACGATCGTGCAGACAAGCTGTATTTAGGGAAAGCCAATGATTCCATTTTCAGTTTAATGATGGTTTATACATGGTGGTCGTCTGTTTTTTCACCCCCTTTCACCTCGCACCTCCAATAGGAGAATCATTCCGCAGAATAATTTCCAGATTTATTTCCATATTCATTTCCAGATTCATTTCCAGATTCATTCCCAGATAATAATGCAAGTGCCGTGCCAAACATTAAATCACCTTCAATTAGGCTATTAACCAGTCTGTGAATTCATTATTGAATTGTAAAATCTCAAAAGTATCGGTTCCATACGGGATGTCCTTCATTCACTATTGACTGAAAAAATCATTTCTGAATCAAAAAATTAAAATGGAAAGGAAACAAAAAATCCCGTTTATAACTTCCATCATTTCACACATTAGCAGTCGGGTAATAATGTAAAAAAAAACGCAACCTAAGAACCAATAATTTTCTAAGGTAATAAAGCCCGTCATCCCCCTAAAACGCGTAATATAATTAGGAATTCAGTCAAAAAGACAGCACCTCCAATTTTGGATAATATCCAAAATCGGAGGTGCTGTTCATACTTATCTATTATTTCCACAGCCTCGATATTATTTAAGTTTCCTCACAATTGTGCATGAGAATCAAGCGCTTCTCCAATTTCATGGTAATTTGGTAGGTTTAAGCCGCTTTCGTCAAGATTTCCTTATCAGCCTTTACACAGAGATCAGCTATTAAATTATTGTTAATCCTCTAATCTCTTACCGATCGAAAGGGTCACGCATTCATAATGTCTAAGAACCGTTACCTTGCAGTTGTACTTAACACACGATTTAATTTCACCTAACTTTTAGAGTTAGTTCATCCTTAGGAATTTTTCTACACTTCTCTGTTTTTTTCATTTTCACGCTTACGATCCATGGTTTTTAACGCTTTTCTATATTCTTCATCCTTCATAGCCAATCCCTTGATGTTTAAATCTTCCTGTGTCGTTTCCTGGAAACATTGAAGGGCTTGGCGGTAGGCCTGATCGTTCATGTGCTTAACCTGCCCAGCGGAAGCAGTTAGAGTCTCCTCTGGAACCAATTTTGATTTGTCAGGTGAATGGATGGCTTCCTTACCAGTTTCGTTTATAACCGTTTCACGTGCCATCTCTTCTTTTGAAGTTGACCAGAAATTAATCTTGAACAATCCCCCAATAACAGCCATAGCCAATCCTATGCAAGCAATAATGGTCACCATCTGACCAACCCCTTACTGTACATGTGTTAGAGTTTGTGTGACTTCCGCTACACGTTTTCCTAGAGCTCTTCCTAACTCTTGTGCTTGCTTAGGAAGCAAATCTGTACTATCAACAGGACAGGACACCCCTACCCCGTAATAAGATCCATATAAAGCATTTTCTGGAACATTACCAGGTAAGCCCACGATAATCATCCCTTGGTGAAGCATTGGAGTAATGAGGTTAAGCATCGTTGCTTCTAATCCTCCATGGACGGTAGCAGTCGTACAAAATACAGCACCAATTTTGTTTATAAGCTTACCTTCTGCCCATAAGAACCCTAATTTATCAATCCATGCCTTCAATCCAGAGCTAATCGTCCCTAAATGTCCAGGACATCCCCATACAATCGCATCCATTTTCGATAGCTTATATACATCTGCCTGATCCACATGATCTATATTAACTTCTGCACCAGACACTTCTTGAGCCCCTTCCGCTATTGAATATGCCAGTGCCTTTGTATGTTCACCTTCACTATCATAGACTACATAGATTTCCATAAAATTCCCCACTCCTCTTTGATGCATTGATGCGAATTTTCATCTACAACGAGATTTTAACTTTAGCATTCATACCAGGAAGTACTTTGGCAGATGGATTCATAATTGAGATTTTAACAGAAACTTTTTGAGTGACCTTTGTGAAATTGCCCGTATTCGACTCTGGTAAAGACGAAAATACAGATTTAGTAGCATAGCCGATTTCTTCAACTTTTCCTTCGAAAGTTACATCGGTATCGCCATCTACGTTTATATCCACTGAATCGCCTTTTTCAATATCCTTTAAATCTGTTTCCTTGATGTTAGCTGTAATGTATAAATGCTTGAGGTCTGCTGCTTGGGCTAGCACTTGGCCACCTTGTACTAACTGGTCATTTCCGGTTCCATTTTTAATAATCGTTCCCTCCATGGTAGACTTTATGGAAACGTCTTGACCTTCTTCTTCAATTATTCCTATTGCCTTTCCTTTTGTAACAGCTTTACCTTCTTTAATATCCCAATCTTTGAGCATACCAGAAGCTGGTGCTACAATTTGAACCATATCTGCAGATACCTTCGCATCATCAGTTTTCACAAAGTTCTCATTTTGATAATAAAAGTATGCACCGCCTGCCAGCAAAGCGATTACAACAAGAACACCCAATATATTGGCTATTATTAAACGACTTTTACTCATACGTATCTCCCCTTTTTATTCGTTTTTTCCAATGGTGCTGGAAGTAAAATGTGCTGCTCTTTCTGCACTAGCGACCTTCCTTTACCCGTTACAGCCTTTCCGATGGAAGCTAACAACATGATTATGCCTAATACCAGGAGAATGGTAAATAAATCATGGTAAGCCCCTAGAAGCGCACCTTTTTGACTATTCACAACCATTGAATAATAGGCCATGCTTTTTGCCTCTGTCAGTGTATGTCCATTATTGATATAATTGCGGACCAACCCGGCCATCTCTGAGTTAGTTTCGGGGTTCAATAGTGATATTTCCCCTCGAACTTCTTCATAGTGAATCGCATGCATTCGAAAAGCAAACCATCCTATTACTGGTCCAGCAATTGAACCAAATAAATTTCTCATAGAATGCAGGGATGACGACCGTAGTACTGCCTTGTGAATGTCACCTGCCAGTGCTGTTCCCAATGCCCCTGATAATAGCACCATGCTTACGCCTACGCCAATACAAGCCATTTGAACATTTATTGCCGTTAAAGAAACCTCGGTTCCCATTGATCTCCATTGAATACTGATCATTATTATGATGATGGAACCTACCATTCCCAGCCTGCCTGCACCCCATTTGTTATATAGCAGAGTACAGACGATACCAGACGCCAAGAATCCAACAAAAAACCAAAAATAAAAATAAGTAAGGTATATGAATGGAGGATCTAGAATGTTACGCAAAAACCCATTAGTTCCTGCAATCGCGACGATAAGAGCAATATGTGCAGTTACAGCCATAATTGTTCCTGAAACTGTTTTTGCTGACCACAATGATCGGATTGGAATAAAGGGATCCACAGCATTAAAATCAACCGCTATGAACAATAACGCCAATAGAAGAGCAATCACAAAAAATGGCCATACCTGATTTGATGTAAAGCCGTGTTCTTGTAAGTTATACAGCGGGAAAATCAAGTCCAATATTAATAAAGTGAATAAGAAAATTCCTTTCATGTTATGTTTCGTCGTTCCTGAGTTTAGCTCTGGCTTCGTTTTGGGTAAGATTCTGAATCCGATTACAAGGCAAATGAGGGATGAGAGAATATTTAACAAGAATATCCATCGCCACTCTGAAATACTTAAAGATAAGGATCCAACAAATGCACCTACCGCGCTGCAACCAAATAAACCACCTATCGCAAACAATATAAACAGATTCCGCACCTTGTTTGGGTAAGACCTTAAACTATGCGGTAGGATTGTCAAAAACAATACACCTGCCCCTAAACCTTGGAGTGATCTGCCAATGGTGAGCGGAATGATTCCCCAGCATAGGATATTGATGATCGTTCCACCAAGGAATATGAAAATGAAAGTAAGATAAATTTTTCTTGTTCCATATTTCATGGGAAGGATACGACCAAATGGGAGACCTAGAGAAAAAGCCAAATTTGAGCAAATGGATGGAAGTAACATAACGTGTGTACTTAAGTTAAGTCCATTTTGAATAACCATTTGATTCAAGATATAGGAAAGACTTGTAAAGTATTGAGGCCCAAATGAAAATAACGTTAATATAGATATGAGCACATATTCCGGCAACAGAGTTTTCTTTATCTCGCCACTCAAAACATTTTTTTGTGAATTCATATAATTCCCCCTTTCTTTCTAAGCTAATTTTGAATGTCAAATTCCATTCCTTAATATTTTTAATAGAAGAAAGTCTTCACCATCCATTCATATTGAGCAGATAAACATGCAACATAACCAAACTTGCCATTTACAATTTGTATTATACAATATATATAAAATATAGCAATAAAAATTTTACCCAAACAAACCTATAACACGGAAAAATGAAAAAGCCTAATTCAAATAAGAACATTTGAATTAGGCTTTTTCATGAAAAGGTTCATTAAAATATGTAATAAACAATACTGTTTCTGCTTATCAAAATTCGATTTATCTTTGTTTCCAGTTCTTAATATCCTGATTCAAACGTGTTAAATTCCTCTGAAGGACGTTTAAATCTTCCTCTGACCAGTCTTTAAGAATATCGGATAATCTTTCTTGACGAGACTTCTGAGCATTATGTAATATTTCTTGCCCTTCTTTCGTCATGACAATTAAGCTGATTCGTCCGTTTTTCGGATCTGGATAACGGCGAATGAATTCCTTTGACTCCATAGCGGCAACCTGGCGACTTGCAGTAGACACATTCAGTCTCAATTGGTCTGACAATTCATTAATGCCTAGTGGCCCATGCTTATCCAATTCACTTAGCAATAAAAACTCGGATCGATCTAGGTTGCCTATTTGTCTACTGGGGGATGTTGTTAGACGTACAAGCAGGGCTATGTCATATTCAATTAACTGGAGTGAGTCCAAATTCTATATCTCCCTTCTAGTGATTTAATTGAAAATAATTAGGCTGAACTAGTGTAGCTGGTTCTTTGTATATATTTTCCAATTAAAATGATCCACTACCCTTGTATGTGTATAAAAACAATATACATGATTTTCAATGGCTTACCAAGTTTTAAAGCTTCAATAAACCCGTTTAAATCAATATATTGAATAGGATTTAATCAGATATCTTATTGATAAATCCCCCTGTTTGTCTCTGACATTCTGAAGGTTTGAGCGAAAATTTGTGTTGATAAATTAATTCTGTAACCTTACATATTCTTCCTCCCTTTTTAAATATGTTGAACGTGCAGACTGGTTTCCTTAGTAAGACCGTCCTCTAGCCAAAGATGTTTACAGCTGGTGAATCTAGGTTGGACACCGCTGCCCCATTCTTTTTTTCTTTTGTCTTTGGTTCACATTCATTTTATTTTTTTTATTGAATTTTCGCCTATCGTATAATCAATCAAAAAAACTGCACCTCCCATTTTTCTAAAAATGGGAGGTACAGTTCAAACTCATCTATTCTTTTCCACTGACCTTTAATCGATATTTTTTAAGTTTCCTCACGATTGTTGCCTGACTGGATTCCAGGGCTTCTGCTATTTCATATGTAGTTTGGTAAGTTTGAGCCGCTTTCGTCAAAATTTCCTTTTCGGCTTTTTCCACCGCTTCTTTTAAAGTTAAGGTAGCATTGAGGTTCGGTTGATTCCGATTTTCCGGCTGATATTCTTCCGGTAGGTCGTTAATCGATAATATTCGATTATCCGTCAGCACGACGAGCCTTTCCACTATATTAATCAATTCACGGACATTTCCTGGCCAATCATGTTGATAAAAATATTCCTTCAACCGTGAATCTATTTCTTTTGAGAATTTATATTGTTCGTTTGCTTTTGTTAAAAACAAGTCAGTCAATGCCAAGATATCCTCTCTTCTTTCCCTTAGAGGAGGAATCGTAATCGGAATGACATTCAACCTATAAAAGAGGTCTTCACGAAAATCACCCGATTTGACCATTTCCGAAAGATTTCGGTTCGTTGCTGCTATTATGCGAACATCGATTTTCTTTGGTTTTGTTCCTCCGATTCTTTGAATCTCCCTTTCCTGAAGGGCCCGGAGCAGCTTCACCTGAAGTTGCAGGGGAAGCTCACCGACTTCATCCAGGAATAGGATACCACTCTCTGCCAGCTCAAACATTCCTGGTTTTCCTTTTTGATTGGCTCCGGTAAATGCCCCTCCTTCATATCCAAAGAGCTCGGATTCCAATAAATCAGCGGGAATTGCCCCGCAATTTATTTTAATGAAGTCTCCTTTTTTTGATCGGATGCTCCGATTATAGATATTGCGGGCAAGGACATCCTTTCCAACACCCGTTTCTCCCAGTATGAGTACTGTCGCATCAATATCCGATATTCTTTCTGCTATCTCATAAATCATTTTCATTTTATCACTGACGAATACGACTCCATCTTTGCTCGTTATCTTCCGCAGTTTCTCAATTTCCTGCTTATATTGATTATTCAGTTCATTAGCTTTCGTCAACTCATGCATCAGTTCATTTAAATCAGATAAATCCCTTATATTCGTAACGACTTGCTCTATATCCCCTTCTGCATTAAAAACGGGACTCCCTGTTATCAATGTTTCCTTTCCCGCAAAATTATCCTGTACGACTGATACCGTTCGTCTCAGCTTCACTACCTTATGAGTCACCGACGTATTCAGTATGCCGCGTTTAATCAATTGGTCCACAGATTTGCCGATATAATACTCTTTTGGTATGCCTGTGATCCGTTCAATTGCCGAATTGGTATAAAGCGTGATTCCATCTTGATCGGTGATGTATATTCCATCATAGGAATTTTCGATTATTGCATCCAGTGCGCGATTCAATTTATCCGTTTCATGAGCATCAATCAGTAAATCGTCCAAAAATTCCGTTTCCCTGCCTATATAAAGAAAATTGTCAGCATCCATTTGTTCCATTAATAAAAATAAATACCTTTTATCATGCAGCCTTGCAGCTGCAAGCCTTTTATTATCGAGAAATTGCCACTCATCGAATTGTTCGGTTAATGTATTATTACCATCCTGGCTTAACAATTGATTAAAATAGTTTCCCCAATCCTTTATCCGATTTGCAGAATCCACGACTAGTGCAGGAAAGGTCCACTCTTTGAGTAAATTAAGCTGAGAATCCTGTTTCACTTGATTCATTACTATTCACCGCCGCAAAAAGAATTCTTTTTAAGTACAATTCTGGATAATTTTCGAAACTCCTTTAAAATTGTCGAATTTCGCTCCTAAAAAAAGTAGTGATGAAATAATTTTCATCACTACTTTACCTCAGTAAGTCTTAAAAATAACCTCTCCACTAATCGCTTCCTTACCTGACTGATTAGTGGCCGCTACGTTGAAAAAATATCTATTCCCATTTTTTTCTTTTAGATCCGCATGAAGAGTTATGACATCATTCAAGAAAACCATGCCCTTGAAACGAATCTTGTATTCTTCGATAAATCCAATTTCATAAAGATTACTGAATAGCTTTGCGAGGTTTCCCATCGTCCACATCCCATGTGCGATGATACCTGGAAGACCAGCATTTTTTGCTTCCTCATCAATGGTATGAATGGGATTGAAATCACCTGATGCGCCGGCATATTTAATGAGGTCCAGTCGCGTTACAGGTGCAAGCTCGATAGAATGTAACGTGTCACCAATATGAAGTTCGGTTAATGTCGTCACTTACTCATCACCATCCTTCTGATCGTTTCATTTAAAATGACAAGCTGTTCAGCAGTGAAGACAATTTCCCCATTTGCATCCGTCCCATAATTTTTAAAGGCTAGAAATCCCATTTCCCCTTGTTTCCCTTTTTTCTCATAATAGTCTTTCACTTCCGTAAAACAGTTGATTTCTTCCCCTACCTTAAGCGGCCTGTTATAGCGATAAACCTGCTCACCGTGAATCAAGCCTTTATTCGGGAGATTTAAGCTTTCAATCGTTCCAAAATCAAAGACCCTTGGGAAAGTTGGTGGAGCGATATTCGTACCGTACCTTGATTGCCTGCCTGTTTCTTCATCTATGAAAATCGGGTGGGGATCACCAATCGATAATGCGAATTTTTTAACGGCTCCCCGTTCAACTATATTTTTAACGGGGTTGGATCGTTTTCCAATACTTTCGTTGAACATAACATCCCGCCTTTTTCCTTAATTTTTTGGACCACCCGCAACATATAAAACCTGCCCGCTAATGAATGAGGATGCCTCATCGGCAAAGAATGCAACAGCATGAGCAATATCACTTGGCAAACCGCTTCTGGCAACCGGAATACTGTTTGCCCTATCCTGGATGAATTGTTCAAAACTCACTCCCACCCGCCTAGCTGTTTCTTTCGTCATTTCGGTTTCGATAAAGCCTGGTGCGACCGAATTAGCCGTTATCCCATATTTGCCAAGTTCAATCGCCAGTGTTTTTGTTAACCCCTGAAGGCCAGCCTTTGCGGCTGAATAATTAGCCTGCCCGCGGTTCCCAAGGGCCGAGGTGGATGATATATTGATGATTCTTCCGTACTTATTTGCAACCATATGCTTCTGGGCGGCACGTACTGCATTGAAAGTACCTTTTAAATGCACATCCATTACCGTCTGCCAATCTGAATCGGTCATTTTAAAAAGTAAATTATCCCGGATGACCCCAGCATTATTCACGAGTATATCAAGGGATCCGAATGTGTCGGCTATTTCTTTTATCGATCCTTCCACCTCTTCTGGATTGACCACGTTGGCCACTTTGGTAAAAATGGTATAACCCTTGTCCCTTAATTCATTTCCTGTTGCTGTCAAAACCTCTTCGTTGATATCGATAATCGCCACGTTTGCGCCTTCACTGGCAAACAGTTCGACGATCGCCCGGCCAATCCCCCTGCTTCCTCCTGTAACTAAAGCTGTTTTCCCTGAAAATCTCCCTGACATAATCGTTTCCTCCTAATCTATTATAAGAATTGTCCTACTTTAACATGACCCTTAATCAAATTTCGGGAAATGATCATACGCTGTATTTCATCCGTACCATCATAAATCCTCCAAAGCCTTGCCTCGCGGTACCAGCGTTCGATGGGAAGCTCCTTCGTATAGCCCATGCCACCGTGAATCTGCAATACACGATCAACGACCCGATTCCCCATATTGGCTCCATAGAGTTTAGCCATTGAAGCTAAATGGCGGTTGTCTTCTCCATTATCAAGTGTAAAAGCCGCATTCAATACAAGCCATCTAGCCGCTTCAATTTCTACGGCAGAATCAGCTATCTGCCATTGAATGGCCTGGCGCTCAGCGATCGGTTTACCGAAAGTTACTCGTTCTTTAGCGTATTCTATAGCCATTTGCAGCAATCTTTCTGCAGAACCGACAGCCCGTGCGCCCACGATCCATCTTGCAAACCCAATCCATTCCAAGCCTAGTTTATAACCGCCATGCACTTCCCCTAAGATGTTTTCTTCGGGTACCCTTACATTATCAAAAACTAAACCGGCCGGTCCCCATTCTCCCATCGTATTGATATATTCTGATCTCCAGCCCATATCACGGTCTACAATGAAACAGGTTACCCCTTCCGTCCCGGTTGCTTGATGACGTTCTTTGTCAGTTACGGCAATGACCATGACGAAATCGGCATCATTTCCTCCAGTGATGAATGTTTTTTCTCCGTTAAGCACCCATTCATTCCCTTCTTTTACTGCCGTCATTTTAATATTTCGCGTATCGGACCCAGCCCCCGGCTCCGTCATGGCAAAACAGGACTTTTTCTCACCATTAATAGTAGGGATCAGATATTTCTGTTTCTGTTCTTCATTTGCATAATAAAGGATGTTATCAGCCGAACCTCCAAAGCTGAATGGGACAAACGTTTTTGATACTTCCATCAAGACAATTGCCATCATGAGCTGGCCTAGGTCTGCGCCGCCAAATTCCTCCGGGGTATTGATGCCCCAAAACCCGGCTTTTTTTGCTTTTTCCTGTAAATCTTTCAATGTCCCCTCTGGTAAACTAGGTTTTCCTGCCATTTCATTGCGAAGTACTTCATTTTCTAATGGAATCAATTCATTTTCCACGAACTTGCGTATTGTTTTTTGCACCATTTTTTGTTCATCTGATAGTCGTAAATCCATTTTAACCCCTCCGCTTTCCAATTAGACTAGTTTTGATATTTTCTCTTTAATTGCCCGGTAATGATATTCTTTTGGATTTCGGACGTACCTTCATATATTCTGGTGATTCGGGCATCCCGATAGAAACGTTCAACTGGATAATCCTTCATATATCCCATCCCGCCATGAATCTGAACGGCCTTATCAGCGATACGATTATATACTTCCGAACCATACAACTTAAGCATGGCCGCTTCTTTAATGACTTTTTCTTTCTGATCGACCATCCATGCGACCCTGTATGTGAATGAGCGAAGTGCTTCTATTTCCATTGCCATCTCGGCAATCATATGGGATACGGCTTGATGATCAATGATCGGGACATTGAATTGTTCACGTTCTGTCGCATATTTGGTAGAAAGATCGAGCAGGTATTGACAGGACCCTAAATTACGGGCAGCAAGGCCTGCCCGGCCATTTGCAAGGATTTTCAAGGCATTTACATACCCTTGGCCGACGTCCCCCAATACATTTTCAGCAGGAACCTCGCAATCTTCAAAAAACAATTCGGCCGAATGTGAGCCTCGAAGACCCATCTTCCTTTCCAGGCTACCAACTCTAAAACCCGGAAAATCCTTTTCTACTATGAATGAGGTGATCCCTTTCGCCCCTTTATCTTTGTCAGTAACGGCCATAACTGTAAAAATATCTGCTACATCTGCATTCGTTATATAATGCTTGGTACCATTTAAAATATATTTATCGCCATTTTTGACCGCCGTCATTTTGAGATTCGTAGCATGGGACCCCGCTGCAGGCTCAGTTAAAGCAAAAGCGCCAATTCTATTACCGCTTGCCATATCTGGTAGATACTTTTCCTTTTGCATTTCATTGCCCATTTCGACTATCCCTACCGTCCCTATACCGGTGTGGGCCCCAATCAGAGTGGTATATCCATTATGTGTTTTGCCGATTTCCTCATATAAGGCACATTTTCCCACCATCCCGATTCCGAGTCCGCCATACCTTTCCGGGATACTAAGTCCGAATAGCCCGATTTCCTTCGATAAATTTATGATGGATTCCGGGATATGATCTTCATCCTCTATCTGCATGGAAAATGGATCGATTTGTTCTTCGATAAACTGGCGTATATTTTCTTTAAGTAGCAGGATGTCTTCATCTAAGCGAAAGTCCATTTGCATTCCCCTTTATTTGCGAATTGGTTGTTAGCGCTTTCATATCTAGTTAGAATGAGCGATATGTTTTTCTTGAAGCTTGCGTTTTAAAATTTTACCGACCGCCGTCTTCGGAAGTTCACTTTCAAATGTGAT
This sequence comes from Bacillus sp. ISL-78, assembly GCF_018613455.1. Lineage (NCBI taxonomy): Bacteria > Bacillati > Bacillota > Bacilli > Caryophanales > Bacillaceae > Bacillus > Bacillus sp. ISL-78. The sequence goes on along the minus strand of NZ_JAGGQC010000008.1, from coordinate 270,165 downwards.
TTCTTTTGGGACCTTGAAGGCAGCGAGCTGCTTTCGGCAATAATCCTTCAATTCGTTTTCAGTTATTCTTTCACTTGGTTTTAGAACTACCGCTGCATGTACCGTTTCACCGCGATATTGATCGGGAACGCCAAAGACGGCTGCTTCCAGAACCTTAGGGTGGCTGTATAGTATATCTTCAATTTCAATTGGATAAATATTGAATCCGCCTGCGATGATCATCTCTTTCTTCCGTCCCACAATGTAAAAGAAGCCATCTTCATCCATCTTGGCCATATCACCGGTATGCAGCCATCCGTTTTGAATCGTCTTCTTCGTCTCTTCAGGCATGTCCCAATAACCTTTCATTACCTGTGGACCCTTTATGACCAATTCACCTGGTGTATCAACCAAGAGGGCTGGCTCTCCTGTAATGCTGTCAATTATGGCGGCGTACGTATTTTGTATCGGAATCCCGATACTTCCTGGTTTTTGCAGGCCGCTGACTGGATTCCGGTGCGTGACTGGTGACGCCTCGGACAGTCCATAGCCCTCAGCAATCTTTGTTCCACTAAGTTCGCTGAACCTTGACAATACATGCAATGGCAATGGTGCCGAACCTGAAACGCAAGATTTCAAAGTATGCAAATCAAATGGATGGGACTGGTAATATTGTAATAAAGCAATATACATCGTCGGTACCCCTGGAAAAATAGTCGGTTTAAGATTAGTGATAATATCGACGATCTCCGTTACCTGAAATCGGGATACAAGAATTAATTCCCCGCCATTATAAAACGTCAGGTTCATCCCTGAAGTCATGCCGTAAACATGAAATAATGGGGAAACGCCCAGTACCCTTTCCTTCCCCTTTTGAGTATTGATTCTTGAAGTGGCTGCACTTTGCAGCGTATTGGCTACGATATTACGATGGGTTAGCATCGCGCCTTTAGAACGCCCTGTCGTTCCTCCAGTATATTGGAGGACGGCGACATCTCTAGCAGGTTCAATCTCCACAGTGAAATCCACCTCTGTTACAGATAGCAGTTTTTTTGTCATTTCACATTTGCCCTTTTCCAGAGACACGCTCAACACCTTTTCAACATCGGTTTCAGCTATGACGGCTTCAACTATGGGCAATAAATCGTCGAGTACAATGATATGCCTTGCACCTGAATCTTTCAGGACATGCATTAATTCGTTCGCCTTATACATTGGATTGATTTGGACAACAATGGCTCCATTCAAAAGAGTTCCAAAAAAACCAATTGGATATTGGGGACAATTAGGAAGCATGATAGCTACACGATCTCCCTTTCCAATGCCTTCATCAGCAAGCAAGCGGGCACATTTTTTTACTAACTTCCCCAACTCTGAATATGTATACCTTTCCTCCATGAACGTTACCGCTGTATTATCCGAATACTGTTCGACTGATTGAAAAAATAGTTCTGTCAATGAAATTTCAGGAATATCAATCTCTATTGGATTTCCGGACGGGATATGCTTTATCCAAGGTCTATCCATTGGTCCTCCCCTTTCTTCATTCAAAAATAAAGAAGTCATACTAACAATATGCAAGGAGTGTGCCAAAAATAAATCGTTTTGATACGTTGATTCAATTCATGCTAAAATTCAAAAATGAATTATTTGCTGCGTTCTTAATAATTTTAGGTTCATAATACTAGGATTTAAATTTGACTCAATAACTCATTTTTGAATTAAGACATTGCTTTCGTATAAAGACCCAACTGTAATGCTGGCCTGTGGACATACTGATCATCTTCAGGAAATTAAAACGGGATGCTGATCAAGGTCAGCATCCCGTTCAAAAAAATGATTCACTGCTCTATGGCGGTGTCATCTTCCAATGATATTTTCCATAATTCTTTCGCTTTTCCACTAACCGTTTCATCAAAAACAAATGATCCATTCGTATATCGATCATGATTTTTTAATGAAGCGGCATGAATCGTTTCAATGGTTCCCTTTTCGGAAAGAATGAAAAGACTGTCGGTTTTGTTAATGATATCGAAACCAACGATCCTATGAGGATTCGATTTCAATTCCCTCAAGACCACGACACCGCGTTTTGCCCGGCTCGTTTTTTCAAACTCGGTTAATTTCATTTTCTTTATGGCCCCGCGCTGTGTAACGATAAAGATCGATTCTTTACTATCCTTGGCCAAAACCTTTCCGCCAATGACATAGTCATTTTCTTTCAAGTTAATCCCTTTGACCCCTGCTGCCCGGACACCGACAACACTTACTTCTTCTTCATCAAACCATAAACCATAGCCATTATGAGTGACTAGGAAAAGGTCAGCCTGTCCATTCGTATGATGGACATCGACCAGTTCATCGTCACCTTTTAAATTGACACCAACCAGTGGTTTTGAATGACGCTGGGCTTTATAGGAAGCTAATTCTGTCTTTTTCACCATACCATTTTTCGTGATGAACACCAAGAATTCCGGCATGGTAAAATCTTTGATTGGAATCGCTTTTATGATTTGTTCTTCCCTGTCGATTGGAATGATGTTCGCGATATGCTGACCGGTTTCCTTCCAGCGAATATCAGGAAGCTGATGAACTGGACAATAGAGGTAGTTCCCTTTGGACGTGAACAGCAACAGGACATCTGTTGTATTCATCTCCAGCCTCTGGAGCAGGCGATCGGAATCCTTCATGCCAAAATCAAGACCTCCTGACGCTGCATAAGATCGTAACGATGTCCGTTTGACATAGCCTTCTTTCGTCACGGTAACCATCACGTCTTCACTCGCAATCAAGACTTCCAGATTTATTTTGATTTCTTCAATTTCTTTTTCGATTTTGGAACGCCGTCCGTCATCAAAGCCCTTTTTAATGAATCGAAGTTCTTTTTTAATTACTTGAAGAAGAACTTTTTCACTGCCAAGAATCTTTGTCAATTCCTCAATTTTGTCCTTCAATTCCGCTGCCTCTGCTTCAAGTGCTGTAATATCCGTATTTGTCAGCCTATATAACTGCAAGGAGACAATGGCTTCAGCTTGCGCTTCTGTAAAAGCAAATTTAGCCATGAGGTTATCTTTAGCGTTCCGTTTGTCTTTAGATGCCCGGATGACAGCGATGACTTCATCTAATATGGATAAAGCTTTCACTAATCCATCGACGATATGTGCCCTGTCATGTGCCTTTTGCAGCTCATAACGTGAACGGTTCACGATTACCTCTTTACGGTGTTCGATATAAGCATCGAGCATTTTAGGCAGGCTCATCAATGTTGGCCGCTTTTTATAAATTGCAACCATATTGAAATTGTATGCAATTTGAAGATCGGAATTTTTGTATAAATAATGCAGGACTCCATTTGCATCTGCTTCTTTTTTCAGTTCGATGACAATGCGCAGTCCTGTACGGTCGGTCTCATCCCTTACTTCGGCGATTCCTTCCACTTTCCGGTCTAGACGGAATTCATCCATTTTCTTAACAAGGTTTGCTTTATTGACTTCATATGGGATTTCAGTGATGACGATTTGCTGTTTGCCGCCCCGAATCGTTTCCACTTCCGCCAACCCGCGAATGATTATTTTCCCTTTACCTGTTTCATAGGCCTTACGAATGCCCTCAATTCCTTGAATGATACCGCCAGTAGGAAAATCCGGCCCTTTAATGACAGTCATTAAATCAGCGACTGTCGCTTCCGGCTTATCGATTCGCATAATGGCAGCATCAATGACTTCACCTAGTTGATGTGGCGGGATTTCAGTGGCATAGCCGGCTGAAATTCCTGTAGAGCCGTTTACAAGCAGGTTAGGGAACATTGCAGGCAATACAATGGGCTCTTCTGAAGTATCATCAAAGTTCGGTACAAAATCGACCGTCCTTTTTTCAATATCCCGCAGCATCTCGGAGGCAATCGATGAAAGCCTCGCTTCCGTATACCGCATCGCAGCAGGCGGATCACCATCAATGCTACCATTGTTTCCGTGCATTTGGACCATGACCTTCCGCAGCTTCCAGTCTTGGCTCATCCGAACCATTGCCTCATAAACGGATGAATCTCCGTGAGGGTGATAGTTACCGATTACATTACCGACCGTTTTTGCGGATTTCCTGAATCCTTTTTCCTGAGTATTTCCTTCGACATGCATTGCATACAATATCCTGCGCTGCACCGGTTTTAAGCCGTCCCTTGCATCAGGAAGTGCCCGATCTTGGATAATATATTTACTATAACGGCCGAAGCGGTCACCAATTACCTCTTCAAGCGGCAAATCCCGAAACGTTTCTTCAAATACCATCGTTAATGACCTCCTCTTCAATCGACATATTTTCATTATCTAAAATATTCGATTCCTCTTCGAGACCAAAAGCGACATTGGCTTCAATCCACTTACGACGCGGTTCAACCTTATCTCCCATCAAAGTTGTCACACGTCTTTCTGCACGTGCTCCATCATCGATCTTCACACGTATCAATGTCCTTGTTTCCGGGTTCATGGTGGTATCCCATAATTGATCGGCATTCATCTCTCCCAGCCCTTTATAGCGCTGAATCATATAGCCTTTCCCCACCTTGTCTATCGCTCCCTGGAGCTCCTCATCGCTCCAAGCATATTCAATGACTTCTTTCTTCCCTGTCCCTTTGCTCACTTTATATAAAGGGGGCAAGGCAATGTACACCTTCCCTGACTCTATTAACGGCTTCAAATACCGGTAAAAGAAAGTCAGCAGCAGCACTTGGATATGGGCCCCATCCGTATCGGCATCAGTCATGATGATCACTTTATCATAGTTAGTGTCCGGCGTATTGAACTCCGCCCCGACACCTCCGCCGATGGCATGGATGATCGTATTTATTTCCTCGTTTTTAAAAATATCCGCCAGTTTTGCCTTTTCCGTATTGATAACTTTCCCCCGCAAAGGAAGAACTGCTTGGAAACGGCGATCCCGCCCTTGTTTAGCGGATCCCCCAGCAGAGTCACCTTCAACAAGATACAATTCATTTCGTTCTGGATTTTTGGATTGGGCTGGTGTTAATTTCCCGGAAAGGATGGCATCGGATTTTTTCCGTTTCTTCCCGCTTCTTGCGTCTTCACGGGCTTTGCGTGCCGCTTCCCTTGCCTGGAACGCTTTAATCGCTTTTTTAACCAATAGGGTACTCGTGGTCGGATCTTCTTCAAAAAAGTAGGCTAGGTGCTCTGATACGATGGAATCGACTGCAGAACGGGCTTCGCTGGTTCCAAGTTTGCTTTTGGTTTGTCCTTCGAATTGAAGAAGTTCTTCAGGGATGCGCACTGAAATGATTGAAGACAAGCCTTCACGTATATCGGTACCTTCGAGGTTTTTATCTTTTTCCTTTAATAGCCCCATTTTTCTGGCATAATCATTAAATGCCCGTGTCATGGCCGTTTTTGCACCAATCTCATGGGTGCCTCCGTCTTTTGTACGAACGTTATTCACGAAGCTTAGAATATTTTCTGAATAACCATCGTTGAATTGAAAGGCAAGTTCGACTTCAATCCCATTTTGTTCCCCTTCTAAGCTGACTACACTATGGAGTGTCTCTTTCTCTTCATTTAAATAATCGACAAACGCTTCAATGCCATTTTCATAGTGAAAAACTTCATTACGGTCGTTACGCTCATCCGTCAATTCTATCTTCATGCCTTTTAAAAGAAAAGCTGATTCACGAAGGCGCTCACACAGGATCTCATAATTAAAAGTCGTCACCGAAAATATTTTAGGATCGGGCTTGAAGTGGATTTTGGTCCCAGCCTGGTTTGTTTTGCCGATTTTCTCCAGTGTGGTTTCCGGCTTTCCGCCATTGAAAAAACGTTGTTCGTAAATGAACCCGTCCCTCTTGATTGTCACGACAAGCCATTCAGACAACGCGTTAACGACCGAAGCACCGACTCCATGAAGGCCTCCACTCGTTTTATATCCGCCTTGTCCAAATTTACCTCCAGCATGAAGAATCGTTAAAATGACCTCAGGCGTCGGTTTACCTAATTTATGCATGCCAATAGGCATTCCACGCCCTTTATCGGACACACTTACACTGTTATCTTTATGTATTTTCACACTAATTTGGTCTCCATATCCAGCTAAAGCCTCATCTACGGAGTTATCTACAATCTCGTACACTAAATGATGAAGTCCGCGTGCATCAGTACTGCCGATATACATACCGGGACGTTTTCTGACCGCTTCGAGTCCTTCCAGTACCTGAATTGCATCATCATTGTACTCGATTGTTTTTACTTTCTTTGCCACAGAAATTCCCCTTTCCTTACTAAACACAATTTCCGGGCCAAATCATACTGCAATGAAATGACTCACTAGCTTAACAAATCCATTAATACGTTATTATCATTATAACAAGTATAATACTTTCACGAACAAAGAACAAGCGTTCTATTTTTTTGTCCTTTTTATTAGCGTTAGCACATTTGTGTGGAACAAAACGTATCATAGCTACCATTCTAATTGTAGCGGTAAATTTTCATTTGGCAAATATACTTTTATTATTTTAATCAAATAAAGCTTAAATGGCTTAATTTGCCCGACCGCTCAATGCCCGCTATGGCTGCCTTTCAGTTTTTCTCCAGAAATAAAGCGATACCTTAAAAAAAGAGCGGAAGTTCCGCTCTTCATTTTACTTTGTAAGGGCGTGTTCGACTTTTATACATCGATTCATGATGACAGTATGTCCTTTTTCTTTCAAAAAATTATAGGCTTCTTCATTTTCCACCCCTAGCTGCGCCCAAAAGATATCTGCATCGATTTCTGCAAATTCCTTGGCTATCTCCGGAAGGAACTCTGAACGGCGGAAAACATTGACGATATCGACGTGCCCTTCAATATCTTTTAGAGCTTTAACTGCCTTTACACCCAGGACTTCAGATACAGCAGGGTTTACCGGGATGATTTCATATCCGCTATCCTGCATGGCCTTCGATACCATATAAGAAGTGCGCTCAGGGTTATCGGATAAACCAACGACAGCGATGCGCTTCGATTCTTTCAACATCTTTCCCATTTCTTCTCTGCTTGGATTTTCTATCATTCTTTTCAATCCCCTTTATAATAAAATGTAATATTTGATTAAAGAGTATTCTTAACAAAGGTTTATTCCATTATTAAGAAAAATCATTATACAAGAAAGAATAAGTTTAGAAAAGGCATGACTCACTTAACTTTCTTATGTTCATACAGACTACCACGTATTGTAACAATTTATACAAGGAGGCATCGTTCATTATATATTTACGAAAATAAGGAAGTCTAAACCTTTTACCATTCATGAACTTAACGTATATCAAAAGATGGAGGTCCATCAAGGAAAATTCATTTTTTTAGTGGATTTTTTTTGGACAGCCGTACCATTTTGTCACGAAAATGTTACAATAAGAGAAGCTTAACAGGTATTTCAGGGCTGTTTTTAGCTATTTCTACACGTTTATTTTTGAAAAAGGGAACAATCTTCCTTAAACGTGATAAAAAAAGAAGATTTTTCTTAAAGAAAGGGTAATAGAATGCTTACATTTATCACTATACTGGCTGCCTACCTGATCGGTTCGATTCCGTCCGGTTTAATAATCGGTAAAACATTTTACAAAATCGACATCCGGGAGCATGGCAGTAAAAATCTAGGCGGGACAAATACCTTCAGGACACTTGGTGTCAAGGCAGGACTAACCGTTACTATCATGGATATACTTAAGGGTACCCTAGCAACTTATCTGCCGTATATGCTAGGCGTGGAAATGCATTTATTGCTAGCCGGAGTTATTGCGGTAGTCGGTCATATGTTTCCCATTTTTGCAAACTTTCGGGGCGGAAAAGCCGTGGCAACTTCTGCTGGTGTCATTCTTGCTTATGAACCATGGTTTTTTGTCTTTGCCGTCATCATTTTCTTTATATCCTTATACATATCCAAATATGTCTCGCTTTCATCCATGATTGCTTGTCTACTTGCTCTCATCTACAGTTTAGTTTTTCATATTAAAGATTTGCCGCTCATTATTGTAATCAGTTTAATAACGATCTTCATTTTTTACCGGCATCGCGCAAACATCAAGCGGATTATCGATAAAACTGAACCTAAAGTAAAATGGTTATAAGAACATGTGCATTACCATGTAAAGATAGGCCCGTATGCAAGGGCCTATTTTCCATTCTACAATTCATTTGTAAGGCATGCCTCGAAATCTTGAAGCATTTCTAATTTCCTGGATGAATGACACTAATCCCTTAATTGTCATTTCCAATTCTGCAGAATCCGTTATATTCCCTTTGATGATTCCGATTATTTCATTGAAGGTATTTTCCGTTAATCCAGATTCCTTGTCACCTGCTTGAACCGCTTCTTTGACACTTAGGGCAGAATCAACAACATCTTTCATGTATTCATTTGATGATTGCACGATTGTATCTATTTCAGCTATCGACTTTTTAGTCTGTCCAGCAAGTTTCCTGACCTCATTCGAAACTACCGCAAATCCATTACCATGTTCAGCTGCCCGCTTCGATGGCTGAATTCAATGAAAGTAAATTTGTCTGGTCGGCCATTCCCTGTTCATGCTTAACAAACTCAGTGATCTTAAGAAAGATTGGTTTAATAAACCGATCTTTTTCATCAACATTTTTCATAAAATTAACAAGGTTTTGTATCTTTTCCGTTAAGATCTGCCTACGCTTTGCCCCTCTTAAGCCATTGTTTTTGAACAAAGTGATTGTTCAGCGCGCGTTTTGATCTGCCTTTTGACAAATTGCCCGTTTTCTATCAATTGCTTAACAAAAGCATCCGTTTCTTCACTTAAATACAAGACTTCTTCACTAACTAACGAATGCCGTTAAATCGATGATATTAACCTGAAGTTTCACCTGTTCACTGCTTACATTCAATATGCCATCTGTTTCATTTGCTTTTTTAAACCAGTTTGCTTCTATTTGCTTCACTTTTTATGAAATTCCCCATATCCCACTGCCCCTGATTTTTTAAATGATGGCATAGCTACTCCATTAAATCCCAACAACAAAACTTGGTTCTTTATTCCATTTAATTTAAAGGTAATCAGATCTCAAAAAACGATTCATTCACACTATTTATAATTCATCCTGGACTCTTCACCATTCTTTTGTCAAGGTAAAAGGATTTAAAACATTTCTACAGTAACTTCAAATCGAAAGAATCGTTTGGAATTCGTTTTATGGAGAAAGAGTCAAGTAAGGATTGAATAATTGTTGAACACAGGCTACACTGGAACTAGTTATTACATATCGATAGGAGAAAATGCCATGAAGCCATTGCAAATATCACCGGAAACCGCATTAAAGTTATCCAAGTCACTAAACTTGCCTTTAGAGCAAATCATGCATATGCCTACACCGGTCTTGCTGAGAAAGCTTGCCGAGGCTGAAGCAAAAGAAAAAGGCAATACAAAATAGCTGCAGGAATCTGCAGCTATTTTTGTGTGTGCTCAAATGTGTATGAAACGCTACGGGCAATACCATTTCCGGGTTCCCTTTTACCAGCCTCGTCTTATAAGGAAATTAATTAGATGGCATTTCGTTTTATCCTCATAATATATAATTTCAGAGTCTTGCCTAAATGGCTCAGGAATCAAAAAGGCAAAAAAACCGCACAGGGGCTGTTTTCAATTGTAAGTCAATTCATTTGCCATATCAGGCAAAGGCTTCTTTTTGACTGATATTAATTGTTCATTTTCATAGGTACATGCAAATTCTTGTGGTGGTTCATCCTGTAATATATCTTGCAGGTAATACTTTATGTTGGGCACAACATCACTTGCCTCCATAACCCATTGAAATGGCTTCCAGGCAAGTTCCCCTTCATCACAGTCAGACAGCCCTTCCCCTGCATCTTCAGCTCTGTAAACATACATTCCACCTGTTTCATTCCATGTCACGATCCCTCGAAAGCTCATCCCCCTTACTTTCAATCCAGTTTCTTCAAGAATTTCGCGTTCCATCGATTCATCGATGGTTTCACCTTTTTCTATTTTCCCGCCTATGCCATTCCATTTATGCCGATTGGGATCTTTTTGGCGAAATAGCATCAACACTTCGACTTCGTTGGATCTTTTTCGAGTTATGAAACAAATATTATATATAATATCCATGGTCATTTCCTTTCTTAAACGCACATTATTCGCATCTACCGCATAATTACTTTATACTTAAAAAACGAACCTCTAGGAAGGAGAATGAGTATGAAACTGACCATTTCCGATCAAGCAGCTAAGTGGTATATTGATGAACTGGGGCTTCAAGAAGGCTCTCATTTGCGCTTTTATGTAAGATATGGCGGGCATAGTACCGTCCAAAGCGGCTTTTCATTAGGTATCATGCAAGAAGAACCGGAAAATGCAGCGGCCGCAACGATTATGAACGAGATTAATTTTTATGTAGAAGAAAAAGATTTATGGTACTTTGATGGCCACGATTTACTTATTACTTTTAATGAAAAACTGACTGAACCAGAATTTCAATATGAAAAGAGTGCTTGACAATAAAGCAGCGGTGTAAACTGCTGTTTTTTCTTGTTCAATCGAGGAGGCGCTCTTCAATATCTTCCGCCCTAAGAATTTCCGCTTGTTTATCCCCTAAAAGATCAAAATGAGAATAGCCATCCTTCCTGTGATGAATCCACTCTTTTTTTAGCCCGTATTGCTTCCCCCACTCCGCTAAACGCCGTAAATCCTTGCATCCGACTTTTGTAACCGTCTTACAACCGGGAAATCGGTCATCCAGCCAATAATGAGTTAGAAAAGCTATTTGGCCTTGATCGATTTTCTGCTTCCAGGCTACGACGTCTACCCGTTTAATCCCAAAAGCCATTTTTGATCACCTCAATAACTATAATTAATCCAATTCATCCTGCTTTTTATTTTTCTCATAGGCCTCATGCCATTCAGGATACATTCGTTTAATGGATATCGGGCGGAAGCTCTCTTTTTTAACGCAAACGTGGGAAGAATGACCTGTAGCCGCCACTTCATTTTTCCCATTAACGATCTCATACCCATAAACGACGCGTAAACCGTCATATTTTTCAATCCAGGTTTTAATTTTTACCTTATCACCATATCTAACAGGGGTTTTATACGAAGCCTGAATATCCATAACAGGTGAGAGGATGCCATCCGCTTCCATATCAGCATAATAAAACCCTAAATCATTTATCAATTTTGTCCTGCCAAGTTCCATCCATATTAAATAATTCGCATGGTAAACAACACCCATTTGATCTGTCTCTGCATACCGCACTTCAATTTCGTTTTCTGCTATGAACATTTTGTTTCCCCACTTTCTATTCTCTTGCAATAAACATTTTACCATAACAATTGTTCAAATTTCATTAAGCTGCCTTTATAGACTGCTTTCTTCATTGAACCTAAAATGAAAGGGGAGAAAGATTTCTCATCTCTTTCTCCCCTTTACCTAGTTGTTTACATATTATCGCTACTATAACCGCTTTCCCGTGCTTCCTGCTCATCTTGCATTTCTTCCTTCATTCCATCAATGCTCTTTCTTCTTCGTTCATTTTTATCCTGAATTGCCTGCTTTTCTTCTCCTGAAGAAAACGATAACGTTTCATTTGCAGCGATTATGTTCTCTTCCGTATTTTCTATTGCATCTTGAATTTTTTCAACATTATCCAAACGGTTATCCGGATTGTGCTTATTTGTGCCCATTATTTTCACCTCATGTTTTATTATTTACATAATATTATTACGATTACTTTATTAGCTTGTCCCTTGATTACTCGCCTTTAGTTTGAATGACCTGAGCATGTTTGCCGGATTTGTCCTGCATTTTCTTACCGTTGTTCCCGCCAGCTGCAATTGGCTGTGTTCCTTGATGGCTCGGTCTAAAGTGTTTAGAATCTTTTTTTGGATTACCCATTCTATCGCCTCCTTCTCTTATCATGGATAAAAAAGAGGAAATTCATGAATGCCAGTTTTTGAAATAGTTATGAAAAAAGAGCCAGTACCTTGAAGGAACCTTCATGGCATTGACTCTTTTTAAGCAAAGACTATTCAGCCTTTTGCATATGTTTTTTTTCAAGACGTTCTTCAAGTCTTTCCATTTGTTTAACGTCCATCAATAATTCCCTTTTATTTTCTTTAATTAATTCTTCAAATGTCCTTTTTCTTTTTTTCATGCTTTTCACCTACTTATTTTTAATATACAATTCAGCATTGCCAAATTTACGTAAAATTATGACTATATGGTTTCCACCCCTTGAATTGTCATAATTATCAGATTTTTAACCTAATAAAAATTCCATATCTCCGCTCTCTATACTTTAACCCTTTTTTCATAAATTTTAACCATATTTTTTCGAATTTTTTGATTTTTACATAAAACTTTGACAACTTTGTTAACATACAATAAAAAACGGAACCTCATAAGGTTCCGTCTTGTAATCAGAAACGTTCCTTGTTTTCAGAAATCGGCTGTCTCCTAGCATCTATTCCGGGTTTTCGGCAGGAGTATGTCGCAAATCACTTCAAACTGGATTGCCCTACTGCATACTATTTATATTTCTTTCCATATCTTTTAATGTCATGGCTGAAATTACCTTATTCCTGATAATGCCTTTTTTGTCGATGAAGTAAGTTGTCGGTATGCTAAGAATTTTGTAGCGCTCATTCACTGGATTTTTAGCGCTTTGACTGTCCAGCGGTATGGTAAAAGTAATTCCATTATCCTCCACAAATGCTTGTACATCATTTTCAGGGTCAATATTGACTGCAAGTACGACGACATCATCACCCGCTTGTTGTGTGTATTTCTCCATATCCGGCATTTCCTTCTTGCAAGGCGGGCACCACGTTGCCCAAAAATTCAGCATTACCTTTTTGCCCTCATAATCCGATAATTCAACTTGTTTCCCATCCAAAGTTTTCAGGGAGAAATCCGGTGCTTTGGCTCCAATTTTCAATCCGCCCAAAGCATCTTTTTCGTCATTTCCCTTCGATTCATTATCCATCGCCTGCACGATCGCTACAGTAATAAGTGATAGTAAGGCCACCGAAGCAATAATTTTTTTAAGCATACTCGTCCTCCTAGTCCCATTACAATAAAAATATTAGTCCATTTCCAGAATTAGAACAACTTCCCTATTCCATCTTAACAATAAAAGGGTATGCGGAAAAGTGCAATTCCTATAAATCTTATCATGATATCTCATTGTTTCATAAACCTGACACAAAAAAAGCGGTAAACCTATAATAGGTTTACCGCTTCCTAAAAGCTGAAATTAGCCTTTTAATTTATTACGTAATACCATTTGAAGGATACCACCGTGACGGTAGTAGTCGATTTCGATTTCGGAATCGAAACGAACAAGTACATCAAATTCTTTTACGTTTCCAGCTTCATCAGTAGCTGTAACTTTTACGATATCACGAGGTTTAACAGTTTCGTCGATTTTAACCGCGATAGCTTCTTTACCAGTCAATCCAAGCGTTTCAGCGTTTTCGCCTTCTTTGAATTGAAGTGGAAGAACACCCATTAATGCAAGGTTAGAACGGTGAATACGTTCAAAGCTTTCAGCGATGACTGTTTTGATGCCAAGAAGGTTAGTACCTTTCGCAGCCCAGTCACGAGAGCTTCCCATACCATAGTCTTTACCAGCGATAACTGCAAGACCTGTTCCATCAGCTTTGTATTTCATACAAGCATCATAGATAGCCATTACATCGCCTGTTGGCCAGTAAGTAGTGTAACCACCTTCTGTACCTGGAGCAACTTGGTTACGGATACGGATGTTTGCGAATGTTCCGCGCATCATCGCTTCATGGTTACCACGGCGAGAACCGTAAGAGTTAAAGTCACGCGGTTTCACACCGTTTTCACGAAGATAGATACCAGCTGGTGTATCTTTACCGATTGCACCTGCAGGAGAAATGTGGTCAGTTGTTACTGAGTCACCGAATTTACCAACTACACGCAAGCCGGAAAGTGGGTTAACTGAACCCGGTTCTGGTGATAATCCTTCAAAGAATGGAGGATTTTGAATGTAAGTTGATTTAGAATCGAAAGCATAAATCGCTTCGTTGCTAGTTTGGATTTCGTTCCAACGTTTGTTATCGTTGAATACTGTTTCGTATTCTTTACGGAATAACTCAGGTGTGACTGTTGCTTTAACAGCAGCGTTAACTTCTTCTTGTGATGGCCAGATATCAGCAAGATATACATCGTTACCATCTTTGTCTTTACCAAGAGAATCATTGTTAAGATCAAAGTCCACAGTTCCAGCAAGAGCATAAGCAACAACCAAAGTAGGTGAAGCAAGATAGTTTGCTTTCACAAGTGGGTGAATACGTCCTTCAAAGTTACGGTTACCTGAAAGTACTGATGTTACCAGAAGATCTGCTTCAGAAACAGCTGCTTCGATTTCGTCAGCCAATGGACCTGAGTTACCGATACATGTAGTACAGCCGTATCCAACTACGTTGAATCCCAATTGGTCAAGGTATGGTTGAAGACCTGCATCACGAAGGTAACCAGTAACAACTTTTGAACCTGGTGCCAATGATGTTTTCACATAATCTGGAACAGTCAAACCTTTTTCAACTGCTTTTTTAGCAATAAGACCCGCTCCAAGCATTACATATGGGTTAGAAGTGTTTGTACAGCTCGTGATTGCAGCAATTGCAATCGCACCTGTTTTCATTACCGTTTCTTTACCATCGGCAAATTTAACAGTTACTTCTTTATCCAATTCGGAATTGTCCATGCCAAAACCTTGGTTACCCATAGGTGCATTGATAGCGTCATGGAAAGACTTCTTCATTTGAGAAAGTGGAATCAAATCTTGCGGGCGTTTAGGGCCTGAAAGGTTTGGTTCAATTGCTGAAAGGTCGATTTCCACAACATCATTGTATGCTGGATCTTCGTTTTCAGGAGAGTAGAACAATCCATTTTCTTTGCAGTATGATTCAACCACTTTAATTTGTTTTTCATCACGGCCTGTTAAGCGCATGTAATCGATCGCTTCTGCATCAACAGGGAAGAAACCAACTGTAGCACCGTATTCAGGAGCCATGTTAGCGATTGTTGCACGGTCAGCAAGTGGTAGGTACCCTACTCCTGGGCCGTAGAACTCAACAAATTTACCAACTACGCCGTGTGCACGAAGAACTTGTGTTACTTTCAATGCAAGGTCAGTAGCTGTTGTACCTTTAGGAAGTTGGCCAGTCAGTTTAACACCAACGACTTTTGGAACTGGGAAGTAAGATGGCTGCCCAAGCATGCCTGCTTCTGCTTCGATACCGCCGACACCCCAACCAAGAACACCAATACCGTTGATCATTGTAGTATGTGAATCTGTACCGAAAACAGAATCAGGGAATACTTCGAAGTCTCCGTTTGGAGTTTCAACAGCATGAACCACGTTCGCAAGGTACTCTAGGTTAACTTGGTGAACGATACCAGTTGCCGGTGGAACTGCACGATAGTTGTTGAATGATTTTTGAGCCCAGCTTAGGAACTGGTAACGCTCTGCATTACGTTCGAATTCAAGATCCATATTGGCATCTAGGGAATCCATTGTACCTGCTTTATCAACTTGTACAGAGTGGTCAATTACAAGGTCAACCGGGATTTCCGGGTTGATTTTGTCAGGATCTCCACCAAGTGCTGCGAAAGCATTACGTAAAGAAGCTAAATCAACAACAACTGGAACACCAGTGAAATCTTGTAGGATTACACGTGATGGCTTGAACGGAACATCTATATCTTGTTGCTCGCTTGTTCCCCATTTAGCAAGGTTCGCAACGTGTTCTTTTGTGATTACTCTTCCGTCTACTTGGCGAAGTACCGCTTCAAGTAATACTTTAATGGAATATGGAAGGCGTGATACTTGGCCATCCCCTGCTTTTTCAATAGCGTCTAGGCTGTAGTAGTTGTAGCGTTGCCCATCAATTTCAAAGGACTTACGCGCTTGGTATACGTCATTTTTCGTCATGAATATTACCCCCTATTAAACTGTCAGAACGTATTCTGCACATGAAAGTAAAACCTGGTTCACTGCAACCATGTTTACTATAAATATAAGTAAAAAAGTTAGTTTGTCGAATTTTCTCTCTCTTCTCCCACCCTAACTCTTCCTTCAACTTAATACTAATATAGAAATGAGTATAAGTAAATAACAAGAAAGTTATTGTTTTTGATAAGTTTCTCTTATAGAAAAAAATCCCCCACATATTAAAGTGCATTTAAGAAGCCTTACGGCATGCATTTTCATGAAAATACCGGCCTGATAAATTATTCCAGCAAAACATATTGACACTTCATACATAATCATTCGACATTATCGCATTCTATGGGTGGAGGTGTCGAAATGACAAAACAAAAGGCAAATCATGTTATACCAGGTATGAATGCAGCAAAAGCGCAAGGTAATGGGGCTGGATACAATGATGAACTGGGAAATGAACCGCCATTATCGGAAATGCAAAGACAAAACAATAAAAAAAGAAAGAAAAACCAATGATTCCCCTCATTTCTAGGCTTTAAATAGGATAGGCTTTTTGAAATGGCAGATGTCCTGCATTTTTCAAAAAGCCTATTCCATTCTAAAATCAGGAAACGCACAAGTAAAACGCGCAAAACTCACTAGTAAAGCGCATGGACTCATGACG
This sequence comes from Bacillus sp. ISL-78, assembly GCF_018613455.1. Taxonomy (NCBI): domain Bacteria; kingdom Bacillati; phylum Bacillota; class Bacilli; order Caryophanales; family Bacillaceae; genus Bacillus; species Bacillus sp. ISL-78. Next base: position 253,519 of record NZ_JAGGQC010000008.1, on the reverse strand, counting down.
ATACCTGTCACTCAATAGTCCTCAGAATTGACCTCATTGACGATTGCCTGGATATCCTGTTCGAATTTTTTCAATTGTTCTTTTTGATGTTCTGAAGCGGTGACTAAAGCAGATTGTATTTGTTGATAGGCCTCGTTCACTTCCTGCTTCACATGTTTCAATTCCGTTCCGTAATTCGGTGCGTTTTTCTCAATGGATGAGTATACATCAAATACTTGTTGATAACTTTGCTGGGCTTCCTGAAAAGTCCTTCGCTTATCTTGTTTATCCTGCATTTGGATTCAGCTCCTTAAATATAGTGTCCATCCATAGCATGTACGAGGTTTGCAAATATATGTATGTGAATAAAATTTCACGGACTGATTATCTTAAGAGATAGGAGGGATCGAACATGAACAAAAACGATGGTAAAGACATGCGAAAAAATGCTCCTAAAGGAAATAACCCAGGTCAACCAGCACCGTTAAGCGGTTCTCATAAGGTGAAAAACAGGCAGCACTCCCGTCAGAAGCATAATAGCAGTCATGATATGTAAGTTGCTTATATAATCGTTCCATAACAAAGCGGTGCCGCCCCAAAAAGGCAGACACCGCTTTCGTTTTATATTTATGAAGCTAATAAATACATTGGGAAATGTTCGATACCTTCCTATTATAAGGGCATCTTTTTTTGGCACTATTTCACGGGTATAAACGTGAATTGCAAGTCGATGCCATTCCATTTCAGCCCAAATAACGATGATATAACGTTTTTGCTTCTGCAATATCTTTTGTTCCATGAATCAACGCCCGCCCGTCTTTAAAAACGACCAAACGATGGGTTCCAATGGTAAATGAAAGTAAATAAGGATTCCTGTCGATCTTACCACCTTGTGCGATAAGATTATTTTCGAGTTCCGCTAAGTCTCTTTCAACCTTCATTGCCGGCCGAATTTGGACAGAATCCCTTCCACATAAAACGGCGGTCTTTGTTCGATTTGAATAAGAGAGGTGGGGATACGTTCGATTTGACCCACATGACAAACAAGTATCTTTTTTTAATTTCGCTACATTTATGGATGAATGTTCATTTTTCCATAGATCAAATGAAACGATTTTGTTTCTCAGCGATTCGTGATCTTCGACAAGGATTTTTAAAGCTTCCGCCATTTGATGGGCAACGACCGTTTGAACGGCAGGGCTGATGATTCCCGCCGTATCACAAGTCAGTCCTCCAATCGGAACCGTTTCCAGCAAACAATTCAAACACGGGGTCGTCTCTGGGATCACCGTGTAACTTATCCCATAACTCCCTACACAGGCACCGTAAATCCAGGGGATTTTATATTTTTGTGCAGTATCGTTAATTAGCATCCTTGTATCGAAATTATCAGTGGCATCCAATATCAAATCCACGCCTTCAATAAGTATCGCCAATTCATCAACCGAAACATCCGCCACATGTGATTTTACGATTACATCCGAATTTAGCGCATTCAGGCGATTCTTCGCTGCCACTGCTTTCGGTGTTCTTTTTTGTGCATCATCTTCACAATAAAGCTGTTGTCTTTGAAGGTTGCTCCACTCTACATAATCCCTGTCAACAATGGTGAGTTTCCCAATTCCGGCTCGTACCAGTCCTTCCGCAATTCCCGTACCGAGAGCACCCGCTCCAATCACCAAAACGTGTTTTTTGCGAATTTTCATTTGCCCTTCTTCCCCAATAGGCCCAAAAAGTTCTTGACGTGAATAACGCTCATTCATCCAATGCTCAACCCTTCAACTGGGCTGCTTGCAATCGCGTAATCATTTTTTTCGATTCTTCCTGCTTCATACCCCAATCGCCCTGCCTCAATGGCAAGTTTCATTGCTCTTGCCATTTTAACCGGGTCTTTTGCTCCAGAAACAGCAGTGTTAAGTAGTACGCCATCCGCCCCCAATTCCATGGCGATTGCTGCATCAGAGGGTGTTCCGATCCCTGCATCAACAATTACCGGCACCTCTGATTGTTCCATGATGAACCGTAAGTTCAGTGGGTTTATAATGCCTTGACCAGAGCCTATTGGTGAAGCTCCGGGCATGATTGCATGGCACCCCACTTCTTCCAGGCGTTTAGCGAGCAAGACATCATCCGAAGTATAAGGTAATACAGTGAATCCCAGTTTCACTAATTCTTCAGCAGCTTTCAATGTTTCAATCGGGTCAGGCAGCAGTGTTTTTTGACAGCCAATGACTTCAACCTTAATCATGTCACATAAGCCAGATGCCTTTGCTAGATGGGCTATGCGCACTGCCTCTTTGGCTGTTTTAGCTCCTGCCGTATTGGGAAGGAGTGTGTATTTCTCCAAATCAAGCTTTTCCAAAAAATTGGGCTGACTGGCTTCAAAAATGTTCATTCTCCTGACCGCGAATGTTAATATTTCCGTCTCCGAAACCTCTACTGATTGTTTTTGAACATCGAAATTTGGATATTTTCCAGTACCTAATAATAATCTTGAAGAAAATTCATAAGAACCAATCTTTAACATATCATCCGCCTCCTACAAAATGTACAATCTCTACCTTGTCTCCATTTGACAAAAATGTTTCACTTAGACTTTCTTTTGCTAATATTTCATCATTCAATTCAACGATCACTACTTTTTGATGTAGATTAAAGTGTTGCAAAAGCCCTGTAACTGTTGATTCTTCAGCAGGAATCCGTATTTTTTCCCCGTTAATAACCAATTCCAATTCATCCACCTCCATCAAGTAAAAAGGGGCTGTATCGAACGGTCCAATCGAAAAGGTAACCATTCGGGATTTGCCTTCCTTTCCAAAATATCCGCTATAAGTACACCTGTAATTGGAGACAGCAAGATGCCGTTCCTATAGTGCCCCGTTGCAATGAAAAGTCCTTTGCATGCCGGATGTTCACCAAAGTACGGCAAGCCGTCCCCAGTTTGGGGGCGTATACCTGCCCATGTCTTTTCCAATTCGGTTCCTTTAATCGCCGGAAGCAATTGCGTTGCTCTTTCTATTAATGTAGAAATCCCGTCAAGACTTACCTTTTGATCGAAAGTGTTCGCTTTAACCGTTGCCCCGACAATGATTCTTCCGCCAACCTTGGGCACAAGATAGCAGCCATGAGAGAAGATTGTCTTTTCAAGCAATGGACGTTCGCTCAGGACGGAAAAGCACTCTCCCTTTACTGGATAACTGTCGAGTCTTATCCCTGATTTTTCCAGGAGGAAAGCACTCCAAGCGCCACCCGCCACGATGACATTTTCACTTGAAAATACACCTATGTTCGTGACCACTCCCTTTACACATCCGTTTTCAGTAACCAAATCGGAGACATGAACGAATTCCTTTATATCTACACCAAGGGCAGCTGCAGATTCAGTAAAAGCGAGCGACAGCCTAGTCGCTGAAACTTGTCCATCTTTCGGTATGAACATAGCTCCTTTAATCTCATCCGATAAAAGCGGTTCCATTTTCCTTATTTCGGCAGTCGATAGCCAATCTGCCTCAAGTCCCGCATCTTGCTGGACTCTTATCATGTTCTTCAGCTCGGCTGCTTGATCATTCGTCTGCGCCACCTTAAACATGCCCTTGTTCACTAATTCGATGTCTATTCCACTTATGTCTTTTAACTCTTCCGCCAGTTCAGGAAACATCCCCCTGCTTCGGCTTGCCAATGTAAAAAGCGGGTTATCGGCATCTAACTCGGACTGTGCCCCTAACATCCCGGCTGCAGCACTGGATGCTTTACTGGCAAGTCTGTCTTTTTCCAATAAAAGGACCTTTTTACCTCGCTTGGCTAATTGGAAAGCAATGGAACCACCTATTACTCCTCCCCCAACAATTATTGCATCATATATGGAATTCATCTTATGTCTCCTTTCCCAAAGACTTCGCATATTCTTTAACGGCTTCAACCGGATTTTCAGCTTCCAGCACACCTGACATGACAGCAATTCCGCGTGCCCCCGCATCCAGTACCGCTTGGCAATTGAAAGGAGTTATTCCGCCTATCGCAATTAACGGAAGATTCACATTTCTAGTGATTGCATAAAGCTCCTCAACTCCCTTAGGAGGAAGGCCGATTTTTGAAACCGTTTCAAAAACATGTCCATAAATCGCGTAATCGGCCCCTTTGCTGAATGCGGCTTTCGCTTCATCCATGGAATGGATCGAACAGCCAACATTCATCCCTGGAAAAGCTTCTTTTACGATTTCTGCATCTAAACTATGAAAGGCCAATTGCACACCAAATACTTTGTGAACCCAGGCTACATCCACCCGGTCATTAACGATGATCTTAGAAAGCGGGATCTTATTATCATGTAGTAGGGTCACTGCTCGATAAAGTTCCGATGCACTCCTATGCTTTTCCCTTAGATAAAAGTAATCAACATATTCCTCAATCTTTGAAGCGATTTCCACAAACTTTTCAATTGGCTGTTTCCCAGTAGAAATAATATGCAATTCATGTGCATCCATACTAAGAACCCCTAACTAGTAAGTTACAATCTCATAAAAATCAAATGGATACTAACGGGAATTGAATCGATAGATAAAAGCCGGCCAACAGCAGGATGATAAAATACAGAATGAAACCATGGTCCTTTTTTGAAAACCCGAATTCATAATAGTATGTTCGATCCCGAGTGTCTGTAAATCGCTTTGCCTCCATCGCAACCGCGATTCGGTGAGCACGTCTGATGCTTCCGGATAACAACGGGATGGAATAGGCTTTCATTTTTAAATATACCGATTTCATTCCTTTTCCCCTTTCGAAGCCGCGTACCTTCATCGCGTTTCGTATCGTTTGGAACTCCTCCATCATGATGGGAATCAGCCTTAATGCCGCCATGAAACTATAAGCATATTTCGGTTTAAGCCTCACTTGCTGCATTAACGAATAAAACAAGTTCACTGGTCTCGTCGTTAAGGAAAAAGTTAAACCAAGGACTGCAAAGAACAAAGCTCGAAAGCCTACCAGTAATCCCCTCATAAAACTTTCTTCCGTAATCGATATAAGGCCCCACTCAAACCAAAGCGTCTCACCTTGACCGAATAATATCATGGCAGAAGAGGTGGATATAAAAATGAAACAAAAGGGAATCGACAAAAGCAGGATGCGTTTTATCGAGTGCCCGGTAAAAAACAAAAATAACAGTAATACGCCAATGGTGATATTCATCATATAATTCAGATCGTGAATGAATAACGCCACGATGCATAACAAAATCAGCACTCCAAGTTTAAGGCTTGGATTAATTCCATGGAGCCATGTTTCTGCATTTGAAACATTCATCTACATGACACTCCTTTTACCTTTGGTCTCCAATAATCCTTGTTGCGCAATGTTTTCATCACTTATTACGTTTCCGTCCTTAACCGTCCAGATCCTGGTTGCAAAGTTTTTAAAAATATGTTCGTCATGAGTTACCATGATCACTGTTATTCCGCGGCTTCGATATTCCTCGAACCATTCCAGTAATGCAAAGGTATTTTTCGAATCTTGTCCAAAGGTCGGCTCATCCAGGAGAATGATTTTTTTGTCTATTACGATTGAGGCTGCTACGCTTAAGCGCCGCTTCTGACCCATTGATAATTGAAATGGATGTTTATCCCGATGTGCCTCAAGGCGGAACACTTTAAGCAATGAGCGGACTCTCCCATCTATTTCTTGTTGGGGCCTTTTATCAATACGCAATGAATAAGCAATCTCTTCATATACAGTATTTGCAACGAACTGAAACTCAGGATTTTGAAAGACAAACGTCATATGATCCGTTGGATTTTTCACCATTTTAATGGGGTTCCCCAATAATTCATACGTACCTTTCGTTTTTATGAACTGCATCAATGCATGCAAAAGTGTACTCTTCCCCGCGCCATTTTCTCCCCTGATCACAATCCATTCTCCTGAATGGACCTTCAGCCCTTCAACCTTGATTTTTTGCTCTTTATTCCGAAAACCGCTAAATCCTTGCACATCCAGGAGGGGTAAACCATCTGTAAATTGGTGTTCCCTAGTGGGTGCATTCTTCTGTATATATTCATCCCAAACACCAGGGAACCAAATTCCATGTTCTCTCATTTCATTTTTATATAGGGAAAGAATGGTGTCTCTTGGACCATCAGCTATGATTTGACCGTCATCGTTTAAAAGTACGATTCGTTCGATGAATTCTAAAACATGGTCAATTTTATGTTCGACGATAATAACCGTTTTGTCTTTTCCGACTTCCTTCAACAAGTCCCAGATTTCTTTCGTTCCTTCCGGATCAAGCATGGCGGTCGGTTCATCTAAAAATAGCACTTCTGGTTCAAGGGCCAATACCGAAGCGATTGCCAGGCGCTGTTTCATCCCGCCTGATAATGTGTCAATACTTGTATGGTCCAGGTTCAATCCTACTTTACGGAAATGATTTTGAATCTTCTCTTTCATTTCTTCTTTAGGGACGGAAAGATTCTCTAGGACAAAGGCAATCTCCTCATCGGCAAATGGCATGCAAAACTGGCTATCAGGGTCTTGAAAAACATACCCCCATGAAGAAGGGCATTTCAATTTCCCCGCTTTCATCGGAACTTCGATGGAATTCGGAATCAATCCGCTTAACACTTGCAACAGAGTCGACTTACCACATCCTGATGGTCCCAATAATAACACTTTTTCTCCCTGATCAAATGATAGTGACAGGTCCTTGAATATCAAAGATTCATCACCGGGAAATTTCATTCTTAACTTTTCAACAGAAACGATTGGTTCCATGGCCCTCAACCTCTTCTTTTAATCAAGTTCTGCATAATCTTTATTTGAAACCGGACGCACAAGATTAGTTACCCCTGTTGCTTCCAGGACTCTAACTAGATAATAAGCGGTCACACCTGCAAAGAATATGGAACCCACAAACCTCGCTATCATGAATAACGATAGATTCCAAGTAGAAAGAGCACCTATTTCCCCGTATGCAAAATCCATGATAACTGATGCCAGGCAGGAAGCTATCGCAGCTAAAACGGCCACCGGCATATTGAATTTTTTATATTTGAACCCCATGAACACCAGTTCCGCGAACAAACCTTGGACCACACCATATAACAGTACGGTCAGCCCCCATGGCGAACCTAGAAAGAATTCACCGGAAGCTGCAGCTATCTCCGCCAAAAGTGCCACACCCGGTTTGCGTAAAATTAAAAAGGCAACTGGGCCAGCAATAAACCACATTCCATAAATAAGTTGATCCAGATGTAATCCTAATGGTTTAACGGAATAATAAATCGAACCCCAAAGGATATAAACGATTCCAAATGCTACGGCAATCACGATCGTGACTAATATATCCGTTAATTTCAATCCTTTTTTCATTGTTTCATTCTCCTTTTATACTTCTAATGTTTCCTTATGAACGGGCCATGTCTCTAAACGATAAGCCATTTCCCAAAATGAGTATTCATATTGGCTGCTGAGAATAAAATGCTCTTTCATTCTCGCCTTATCTTCTTCAGTTACTTTTTCAGCAATCTCATCCAGCCTCGCAATTTGTTCTTCCACCAAAGTGCGGAACCACTCTCCTCCGTACGCCGCTATCCATTCTTGATAAATCGGCTCTTCGGGCATGCACCCTTGCAGCTTTTCACCTATCTCATAATACAGCCAGTAACACGGCAAGATAGCTGCAATAACATCTCCTAAATGTCCCGAATAAGCCGCACGATACATATGGGAAGTATAAGCATAGGCAGTCGGGGCAGGCTTGAAATTTTCCCGTTCTTCTTTTGTGATGCCTAATCTCTCGGAAAAATTCTCATGAAGCCTCAACTCCGCTTCATATGTTCCTTGTGCATGGCCGGCAAGCCTGCTTGTTGTATGTAAATCTGTAGCTTTGACTGCCCCTAAGGCTTGTACTCTAGCAAAATGAGATAAATAATAGGCATCTTGCATGACATAAAAACGGAAACACTCCAATGGCAATGTGCCATCTCCTATTCCTGCTACAAACGGATGATTAAAACTAGCTTCCCAAATGTGATCAACTTCCTTACGGATTTCCTCAGAAAACTTCATGTCCATTACCTCCAAATTGTATTTTTTCAATGAATGTTACGGAAAAAAACCTTTTATCACCCCTTTTTTTGCAAACAAAAAACCACTTTCTTAAACGTAAAGAAAGTGGTTGTACAAGAAATAATACAGAAACGTATTCTTCCAGACCCCACTTCCCTACGCTGGTATAAACCAGATCAGGTTCTAAGGGTCTTAAAGTCATACTTTAATCTCAGCTTCTGCGGTAAAAATCCATTTTCACCTATAAAGCACCCCTAGTGGTACAAATTGTATATTAAATTTCATTTGCCTTAATATTAACACGATAAATCCAATTGTCAAACGTATTAGAAAAGTTTTCATGAATTAGGGTTACTAAACTTTCAATCTTGCCATCCCCTCATTTCCCGTAGCCTTCAAAGAATTTAATCAAAAGGAGCTCATTTAGTAGTTTACTCGCGAGTTTAGTCGTTTTACTCGTGAATTCAGCTGCTTTACTCGTGAATTTAGCAATCTTACTCGTGAATTTATTGGTTACTCGTAAGTTTTACTGGTATACTCGTGAATTCTACAGTTTTACTCGTGAGTTTGGCCGGTTTACTCGTGAGTTTAGCAATTTTACTCGTAATCTCTTTTATTCTCTAAAAAATGGCCAATATGTCAGGGAATAGTCTGCATGACTATCCGCTGGCATATTGGCCATCTACTAAAAAACAATATTATACATTCGATGTCGCTTTTAGTTTTATATTTCCCTCAAGCTGTAGTTTATCATAGCTTCCATACCTCTCTTTCACGGCGAGTAACGCCAAGGCAGCCATTATGCTCGGAACGGTGAAGGCCATGAATGCATTTTGCGGCGAATAGTTTGCAGCCAATAGCAATCCGATTAATGTTGGGGCAACAATGGCTCCAATTCTACCAAAAGCCAAGGCCCAGCCTATCCCGGTGGTCCTTATTTCCCGCGGATAATATTCGGATATATACGTATTGGCTAAATTCATCGTGCCGACTGTACAGGCTCCTCCAAAAGCGATCAGAATATATAATGCTATTGGATTAGAGCTCAATCCTAATATGACAAAACAGGCCGTACCTATGGCACAGAGGGATACAAGTACTCTTCTATGGCCAATTTTCCCAACTAAGTATCCGCCAATGATCGATCCGCCAATTTGTCCTATTCCAGATATAAGATTGAAAGATAGACTGGATGTAAGGCCGTATCCGGACTGCTGCATGATTTTGGGTAACCATGTATTGAGTCCGTATACCATTAGTAAACAATTAAAGGCAGCTACCCAAAACGCAAATGTGCTAAGCGTACGCTTATTTTCAAAAAGTTTCTTGATTGGAAAGCCCTTTGCCCTTTCTTGGACTTTGGCAAACTCATAATCATCCGACTCTTTATAGTCGCCGTCTGGATCAATGCAATTCAGGATTCCAGCAATCTTTGCTCCTTGTTTTCGAATAACATGATAGGAAAGCGATTCCGGAAATTGCTTCATGAAGAATGGCAGTGCCAGTAAGGGAAGCGCCCCTATCCAATACAAAACCCTCCAACTCAGTTGTTCCATTACAAACATTCCAATTAAAGAAGCAAGTATGCTTCCGATGGAATAACCGCAGTACATAGCGGTTACAATGAGCACCTTATTCTTTTTGGGTGAGTATTCCGCCATTAAGGAGATGACGTTCGGCATTAATCCTCCCATTCCCAAGGCTGCTATAAATCGCATAACCGAGAAAAAGGCAGGATTCGGGGCAAAACTTGAAAGCAATGTAAAAACACTGAATAGACCTATACAAATGGCCAGCACTTTTTTTCTCCCTATTTTATCCGCCAGGGGTGCAAAAATGAGTGCTCCTACCATCATACCGAACAATGAGTAACTTGCTATTCCGCCAGCTTCGACTGGCGTCAAGTTCCATTCCTCCATCATCAAAGGCAAACCTACTCCGTACATGGCTATATCAAATCCATCGAAGGTAATGGCGAACAAACACCACATGAAGACCATTATATGAAAACGGCCAAATCTACTATTACCTACCACTTCCGAAGCATTGACTTCACGCAAAAGATTCCCTCCTCTTTGCCATATTTCACGCTATAACATGTAATGTCAGTTTCCCCAGTTCACCGTAATCTGCCATTATTTCATCGCTTGCCTGTATCGATACGGCATCTGTAATTCCGCCTACCAAAACAATCATTCCAGCCTGAATGGAAAGTCCTTCACGGCTAATCATTTTTACCAGTTCCACAATCGAATGAATCGGATGATCGAGCACAGCTTCACCGCGACCCCTCTTTTGCATTTCACCATTTTGATAAAGCGTAACTTCTGCTTGAGCCCAGTCCATGTGATATGGAGAATAAGCTTGATTGCTTAGCAAGATTTTGGCTGAGGATGCGTTATCCGCCACTACATCGGTAAGTGTAAAAGAAAAATTTTTATAACGGCTGTCAATGACTTCAAGAGCAAGAAATACACATTCCACAGCCGGCCAGACATCTTTCGCGGTTATATTTGCACCTTTCAATTCATCCTTGAACAAAAAAGCAAATTCAGGTTCCACTCTTGGATGAATGAGCTCCCCAACTTTTAATACTGGTTTAGTTAGTTCCATTGCAGATGTCAACCTGCCATATATCGCTTCCTCCACCCCTACTTGCTGTTGTTTGGCTTTACTCGTCAAGCCCATCTTCCACCCGATGAGTTTGTTATCATCAGTGAGTGTCTCATTTATGCTCAACTTCTGAATTTCATATGCTTGATTTACAGTAAGATCAGGATTGGATAATGTAAGCTTATCCATCTCACGACCGTTTTTTTGCGATTCGGCTACCCGTATTGCGAGTTGATCTAGTTTCATCTTAAAGTCCCTTCTTTCTGAAATGCCATTTGCTCAGCTACTTCAATTATGGTATCTTCCTGTCCACCAACCACTTTTTGTCGACCAAGCTCCACCAAAATATCCCGTGCGTCAACTCCATACTTTTTCGCCGCTTTATTTGCATGCAATAAAAAGCTGGAGTAAACGCCACTATACCCCATGATTAAACTAGAGTCTGTTATTTCCTGGGGCTTGGGCATGATTGCATTTCCAACTTCCTCCGAAAGATCAAGCATTTTATATAAGTCAATTTCGGTACGGATACCCATCCTATCCAGAACGGCAACAAGCACTTCCGTCTGGGTATTGCCAGCACCTGCACCGAGACAACGGATGCTGCCATCGATTCTATTCGCCCCTTCTTCAATTGCCACAAGTGAATTTGCCACTGCGAGTGATAAGTTATTGTGAGCATGAAAACCAATATCGATATTCAGCTTTGATCTTAATAACCGGATTCGCGTCCTCACGTCTTTGGGCAAAAAAGAACCTGCGGAATCAACAACATACACAGCATCCGCTCCATAGGATTCCATTAAAATGGCTTGTTCAAGAAGTTTTTCCGGTGATGCCATGTGAGACATCATTAAAAACCCGATTGCTTCCATACCGAGATCTTTTGCAGCTTCCAGATGTTGCCTTGAGACGTCCGCTTCCGTTACGTGGGTTGCAATCCGCGCCATTTTCGCCCCCACTTGAGCGGCTTCTCTTAATTGGTCGATTGTCCCTATACCAGGGATTAAAAGTACTGAAATAACCGATTGGCCTGCAACTTCAACAGCGGCTTCCACCAATTCAATATCATTCACTTTTGAAAAACCATATTGTAGAGATGATCCGCCCAGACCATCTCCATGCGACACTTCAATATAAGGGACACCGGCAGCACTAAGTTTTCCAGTCATGTTCTTTACTTGATCAATGGTGAATTGATGTGCAACTACATGGCTGCCATCCCGCAATGCAACTTCAGTCACCAATACATCTTTACTCAAATGAACCCCACCTTTACAGTTCCGATTTCTTATTCAACCATAGTGTTCGAAATGGCATTTAGCGACTTCTTCCCCAACTTTTACAGCTGAAGCCGTCATTATATCCAAATTACCTGCATATACGGGAAGAAAATCTCCTAACCCTTTCACTTCCAGGAGGACTGTTATTTGTTTTCCATCAAATATCGGCCCTGTCTTCAGGCGATATCCCGGAACATATTCAGAAACTTTTTCCGCCATCTTATTTATGGACGCTGTTATTGCTTTCACATCAAAGGAATCCGATTGAAGCAGACAATGAATCGTATCCCTCATGATGAGTGGAGGTTCAGCCGGATTCAACAGAATAATGGCCTTCCCCTTTTTCGCTCTACCCACCTGTTCCAGGGCCCTTGCCGTCGTTTGTGTGAACTCATCAATATTTGCACGGGTTCCGGGACCGGCACTTTTACTGGAAATTGTCGCTATGATTTCGGCATATTCGACCTGGGCGACTTGACTGATCGCATGAACGATGGGGATTGTTGCCTGTCCGCCGCATGTAATCATGTTAACAACCGCCTCATTCAAATTTTCTTTTAAATTCACGGAAGGAACAATGAACGGTCCGATTGCGGCAGGAGTCAAGTCTATCAGCTTCTTGTTCATCCTTTTCAAGGCTTCGCAGTGAAAAACATGCGCCTTCGCAGATGTCGCATCGAATAAAATATCTGCAAGTTCCGGCCTTTCCAAAAATCCATCCATGCCATTTGCAATGACATGATGTCCATGAATCCTAGCTTTCTTCAAACCCTCAGATTCCGTGTCGATACCAATCATCACCGACATTTCCAGAACATCCGACCGATGAATTTTCATCATTAAGTCCGTGCCGATATTCCCTGATCCTATAATGCCTACTTTTAGTTTTTTCAAGGCCGTTGTGCTCCTTTCACTCAAAATTAACCGATACCTTTCCAAGTTTTTCTCCAAAGTCAGCAGTAAACCGGTCACCCGGTTTCGCTTCGATCGCTGCTGATAATGCACCTGATAAAATGACTTCTCCTGCATTCAATGAGCCTTTAAACCGATGCAGTTTGTTTGCTAGCCAGGCTACGCACGTTGCTGGATTTCCAAGTACTGCTTCACCTGTTCCTTGGTTAATGAATTCGCCATTTTTATATAGACTCATTTGAATGGAAGGGAGGTCGATTTCACTCAAATGAATTTTGCTATCTCCCAGAATATATAAGCCGGATGATGCATTATCCGCCACAGTGTCCGAAAGTTTAATCTCCCAGTCCTTCACCCGGCTATCAACCACTTCGATCGAAGCAACCACATAATCAGTGGCCTCGATTACATCATCAACCGTAATATTTGGGCCATGTAAATCTTTCCTTAATATGAAAGCTACTTCTGCCTCCACTTTTGGCTGGATTAACCGCAAACTCGAAATGCAGCCGTCATTTTCTATTTTCATCGTATCTAGTAAATGTCCATAATCCGGTTCATCCACTCCCAGAACCTCCTGCATAGCCTTTGAAGTCAAGCCTATCTTCTTACCTGATACTAACAGACCGGCCTGGGTTTTCCTTCGAATCGTTTCAAGCTGAATTTGGTAAGCATCCTCCACATCCAAATCCGGAATTTCACTTGTAGGGGCCGAAATTCCCATTCCTGTTTTTTCCGCTTTTAAAAACCTGGCAGACCAATCTGTAATACTAACGTTCATGTTGCTTTCCTCCTTTTTTATAGTTTAATCGTGACGTTAGACAATTCACTGTAAAATTCGAAACTATGCGATCCGCCTTCGCGACCGATGCCGCTGTGCTTCATGCCGCCAAAAGGTGTGCGCAAATCACGCAAATACCAGGTATTCACCCAGATAATGCCCGCTTCTATTTTAGAAGCGACTCGATGCGCCCTCCTTAAATCATTGGTCCAGATCGTTGCCCCCAGTCCGTAATGAGTGTCATTAGCGTGCTCCAATACTTCTTCTTCCGTTTCGAAAGGCATGACCGTTACCACAGGACCAAAAATTTCTTCCCGTACACAACGGGATTCACTCGTAACTCCGGCAATGATCGTCGGTTCAATGAAAAATCCTTTTTCAAACTGTCCTGCCCTTCTTCCTCCAGTTAATATTCTCGCTCCTTCTTCTTTCGCCAGATCAATGTACGTCATAACTTTTTTATAATGTTCTTTTCCTATTACAGCTCCTACTTCCGTTTCGGAATCAAACGGGTCCCCGACTTTTAATTTTTTTGTTCGGGCAACCATCTTTTCAAGGAATTCGTCATACAATTCTTGCTGAACATAGATTCGTGATCCACATAAACAAACTTCACCTTGATTCATGAAGCTTGATTTCAATGTCGTTTCGATTACTTCATCAAGATTCGAGTCTGCAAACACGATGTTCGGATTTTTCCCGCCCAGTTCAAAAGAGATTTTTTTCAACGTGGGCGCGGCAGCTTTCATGATCGCCGTTCCCGTTTTTGTTTCCCCAGTGAATGTTATCGCATCAACATCCGGATGTTCACTTAGAGCAGCTCCTGCTGAATTCACACCATATCCATGCACAAGATTGACAACGCCATCGGGAACTCCCGCTTCCTTACAAATCTCCATTAACTTCGTCGCTGTCATCGGTGTTAGTTCAGCTGGTTTCATAACCGCTGTATTGCCGGCTGCCAGGCATGGTGCCAATTTCCAAGTCAATAATAACAATGGTAAATTCCAAGGATTAATCATCCCTACCACTCCTACCGGCCGCCTAATAGAATAATGAAGTGCTATGTTGTTCTGGTTGAAGGATTCATTGCCAAGTGTAGTTATATAGTCTGCAAAAAAGTGGAAATTGTGAGCTGAACGCTTGATGTCCATTTCCATTGCTAGGCTATATGGTTTCCCTGTATCAAGGGTCTCCAACATTGTCAGTTCTTCTTTCTTTTCCAAAATGAGATCGCCGATTCGCCTTAAAACAGCCGAGCGTTCATTATCGGTAAAAGTTTTCCAAGGACCTTTAAGCGCATGTCTTGCTGCAGAAACAGCTTGATTCACCTCCTCTTCCCCTCCTTCTGCAACCCATCCAAGTATTTCTTCCGTTGCGGGATTGATATTGTCAAAAGTCTTGGATTGATTTGGATTCAGGAATTCCCCGTTAATGAAGTGCCGGCAATCTATTGATTTAACTGTATTCATGCTATCCTTTGCTGCTTGCATGATGAACATCCCTCTCCCTTCATTGAGACACGGGCTTAGTCATGTGCCTCAATCTTGTATTTCCACAATCATTTCAATTTCAATTGCAGTGTTATTTGGAAGCTGGGCCATTCCCACTGCTGACCGAGCATGTCTGCCCCTCTCTCCAAATACGGCCACAAGCAGGTCAGATGCGCCATTCAATACTCTGGGCTGTCCTGTGAAATTTTCGGCTGAATTAACCATTCCGAGAATTTTGATGACCTTCTTCACTCTGGATAGTTCTCCAAGCTCATCCTTCAGCACTCGCAGAAGATTAATCATTGACTGTCTCGCTGCCTGATACCCTTCCTCTTCCGTAAGCTCTTTGCCAACCTTTCCGTGAAAATCATCTACACCTTGTCCGGATGTGAAAATCAGATTTCCCACCCGGACGTGGCTGACATAGTTGCCGACCGCTTGCCTTGGCGGCTCAAGCAAGATACCAAGTTCCTCAAGTACTTGTTCTGGCGCTTTGATCTGTTTTTCCATGCTTCTCCCCTCGCAAGTCCAAATTTAAAAACCTCAATGCATTTCCTCCAAGTAGATTCGCTTTCACTTCATCCGAGAGATTTAGCGTGTCATCAATCACTTGACCGGGAGGCTTTTCTCTCAATAAAAATGGATAATCGGAACCCATCAGCACTTTCTTATATCCAAAACGGTCAATCAAATACTGAATATTCCTGGGCTCATAGTTGAGGGAATCGAAATAAAACTTTTGTGCATAATGACTTGGCGGCATTGATGTTTTCCTTAACTCCGGCCATACTTCCCAACCTTGATCGATCCGCGGTAAAATATATGGAAAAGAGCCCCCGCCATGGGCAAAACAGAGTTTCAGATTCGGGAACTTTTCCATTACGCCACTCCATGCAATGCTTGCTGCCGCCAATGCCGTTTCACTCGGCATCGCGATTGTATACATGAGATTATGCCGTTCCGTTCGGTCTTTGGCCATTGTCTCCCATGGATGTATAAACAGCGGGACATTCCATTTTTCAGCCATTTGAAAGAATTCCAATAAAACAGGAGAATCCAGATTCTCTCCATTTATGTTAGTACCGATCTCTATCCCCGCCAGGCCAAGTTCAAATTTACAGCGTTCCATTTCATCAATTGCCGCTTTCATATCCTGAAGCGGTACAGTACCTAGACCGATGAACCTGTCAGGATGAATGTTCACAGTCTCGGCAATGAAGTCATTCTGGAACTGGGACAAGTATAGCGCCTGATCTATCGGCGCCCAGTATGAAAATGTCACTGGCACCGGTGAAAGCACCTGCATATCGACTCCTTCGGCATCCATATCCTGAATGCGCTTTTCAGGGTCCCATACCTGGTCAGTCACTTTCCTGAACAGCTTTCCGCTTACCATGATATCCGCTCCGCAAGAACATTTCCGCTCTAACACTGGCCAGCGTCCCTGACCAAATGCACCGGTTAAATCAGGCAGGTCCAACGGAAGAATATGTGTATGAAAATCTATTCGCATTTCCAAGCCTCAACGTTTTCTGACATGACATGACCGCATTCACTACAGGTGCGAAGTTCTTCGCTTCCGTTGAAAGCCTCGATGGCTTCTTTCACCTGGATTTCGATATTCGTCAATTGGATCGTAACTTTGTGCATTTCATGGTTACAAATCCCGCAGAACCAAACAAAATCTTCAAGCTCATCTTTAGCACGCTTACGCTCTATGACAATGCCGTAAGTATCAGAAACACGATGGGGAGAATGAGGTACATCAGCTGGCAGCATGAACATTTCCCCTTCTTTCACCTCCACTACTTCGCGTTCGCCGTCTTGGTTGATGCATTCTACATAGCAGGAACCCTTTATCTGATAAAATAGCTCGTCAGAAGGGTCTACATGAAAGTCACGCCGAAAATTCGGACCCCCCAGTAGCATGACAATGAATTCGGAATCTTCCCAAAGCACTTTGTTATTAACCGGCGGTTTCAATAAATCTTTATTGTCTTCAATAACTTTTAGTAGATTTAATGATTTAGCTTGTAATTTTGAAGATTGAGCATATCCTTTCATAAATACTACCTCCCGCTTCCATTTTCATAATAGTTAAAAAAATCACACTAGTGACATATAACCAACTTGTTTTGAAATCATTTGTGCCGAACGAATCACCGACTGAATAATTCTCGTTTTTTCTTTCCCGATCATATAATTTCGATCCCCCACAAGGTTAAGTGCCGCAATGACTTGGCCGTTATAGGATTTAATGGGTGCAGCTACACCATATAAGCCATAATCATTTTCATCATCACTAATAGCAAATCCTTGATTGCGGATGTCCTTTAACTCTTCATTCAATTGATTAATGCAAGTGATCGTGTTAGTTGAGTGCTTCAATAGCCCTTTTGCGAGCGTAGGCTGAATAAAAGATGGGTTAAAGGCAAGCAATACTTTCCCCGTACTCGTACAATGAGCTGGTTTTCTTGCCCCTATATATGTGGTCATATGCTCGGCATGAGGGGACGACATTTTCATCACAAACCTGACTTCGCCTTCGTGAAACATCCCGATGTGAGAATTACCTTTAAATTGCAGGACAAGATTACTGATAATTGGACCCGCCTCATAATGAATATCCTGCTGATACATGACTTTACTGCTCCACTCAAGCAACTTCCATCCAAGCCGGTACTTTCGATCTTTTCCTTGGATGAGCATGCCTTCCTTGCACATCGTTTTCACTAGATGATGTGCTGAGCTTGGACTCATTTTCAATTTTTCAGCTATCTCCTTATTTCCAAGTGAGGGTTCCTCATTAGTGAATAAATCCAGTATCTTTATAAGCTTCTCAACGGACGAAATCATGACGGCCCCCCTCCCTATTCAATTATAAAAATTACTGGTTAACCGCATCGATGGCTACTTGCATCGGTTTGTTAAGTACTTCGTCGACCATGCTAAAGTTGTTGTTTTTCTTATATTTATTATAAAAAATCGCTCTTTTCCGAACTGGATCACCCGTATAATAGCGTTCATATTGAAGGAGGCGCTGTCCAAATGCTTCCCCGCATAAATCCCAAGCCAGTTTAAACACCCGAACGCGCTCTTCGGCTGAAACCCCGCTTCGCCCTCCATAATATTTATCGATATCCACTCGCAATTCCGGATTATCAAAGTCTGCTCCTGTAGGAGACATCAACAGCCCTCCAGCTCCAATGGTCTGGATAACCTCGATGGCACGCGGATACATCTCCGGAAGGAAGCCGCGAATCGTTTCCAATGCATCCGGATTTGGCCGGGCCTCACCGTAGTCATTAATCGTATATTCATATTCAGCTACCCGGAGCAGTGAACGGATGACTTCGACGGATTGAACAAGTTCACCCAAATCACGCTGTACATGCAGGAATCCATCAACTCCGATGGAATCTGCCACTTTACAAGCAACCTCAACGGCAAATGCCAGTTTAATATATCCCCTCACGCCTGATTGGTGAGCAGGCTGTTCAGCGATCCCCGTCATTGGATATAAGCGGTTTGCCGCCTCCACATTGTTGTAAAGGAAGACGCGATTCCAAGGAACCAGTACATCATTGAATACAAGCAGGGCGTCCATTTCCTCATAGCGGGAAGCCAGTGGATGGTCAAACATCGAGCGTGTCCCGTCCTGCATTGGTTCCCGGCAGATTATGCGCAGTCCGGGCGTATCGATAGGCAATGCAAATGCAACCGCGTGACGTTCATCGCCTGGTGTGAATCCCGGGAAAGAATAGATAATCACTTCATCTGTAATCGGTGCCAGGGTTGCTAACATTTTTGCACCGCGTACAAGTATTCCTTCTTCTTTTTCTTCAACTGTCCCTAAGTGGGTATATGTTTCTTTTTGTTCATGAGATTGCTTGCTTCGATCATTTTGAGGATTAATTATTGCATGCGTTAAAAATAAATCATTGTCACGAATATAGGTATAATAATCCTTGATGTTCTTTGACCAGTCTTGGTTGTATTTATCAAGAAACCAGGAGTTATGCGCCATGGAAGTGACCACGACATTTAAAAAGTCCGGCGTTCTACCCATAAGTCCATATGTCATCCTTGCATACACTTCAAATAATTTACTTCTTTTTTGCAAATCCTCCGATGTCTTCGGGAATAAGAAAGCATTGTTAACACGTTCTCCGGTTTCTTTGCATATGTGAGTGATTTCATCTTGATATTTCGGATCATGTTGAATGTCATACAAATTTGCAATTTCTTGAATTGGCTGTTTGAAAATTGGCTCATTATAAATATCCTCAACAACTCTTCCACCAAGCCAGACTTCCGGTTTCCTTGATTTAATTCTGTTAATATATTCTTCGCCCGTTTTAATGCCCATCAGAATCCCCCTTATTTTACAAGCTGTTTAGCAGACCCCATTTTCCCTTGATAAAAAGTAAGCGCTTCCAAATCTTCAAAATGTAACTTCTGGATTTCACCGATGAACAACATATGATCACCAGCATCATACTCTTTCCATGGCTTGCATTCCATCCAAGCAACACTTCCATTAATTTTTGGCGAAATCCCCTTGTTATCCCAGTCGATTTCAAGTGTTCCCTGGTTGCTGCCCGCAAATTGCCATGCAATGGATTCTTGTTCATCCGACAAAATATTAATGGTAAAAGATTTATCTTTCATGCTCGTGCAGGCTTTTGCTTCTTTATCAATTGATACCAAAGCAAGCGGGGGATCCAAGGAAACCGAGGTAAATGAATTCACAGTAATGCCCTTTTGAACCTCCCCATCAAACCAGCTCACTATCGTGACTCCGGTTGGGAATTTACCAAAGCAATTTCTCAACTCTCGCCCATCCAACTAATCACCTCCTACTCTTTTATTATGAATTCATTATAGTAAACTTAATATTTTTAAAAACCATATAATTTCATAATGTGAAATTATAGGAAAAATTTATTTTTAATTTTGAACTATCAAAAGATCTCCCCGAAGAAATGACTTTCATTACCGCATTATCAAAAATCAGTGTTAAACTATCCATGTTCATTCAAATTTCCAGCTTAATTAATAACTGCCTTTTTTTGTTCTTGACTTGAATAGATGAAAGTGGTGAGGAAAGTTTCAATTTTGCGTTCCTTTAGAAAGTTCTACCAGTTAATTGTGGATATTCCTTTAAAAAAGAGTGTGGTTTTGAATTACCGCTATGAAGTAAAAGCTGTAATCGGAACAGGAAGCTACGGTATTGTTTATCGTTGCAATGATTTGAAAATGAATGAAAATATCGTGATCAAACAGCTCAGGAAAAGTAAACGCCGCAGCAAAAAAGAGCTGAAACAGTTTGAAAATGAAATTTCCATATTACGAATGTTAAACCACAGAAATATCCCTAAATTTCACGAGAAATTTTCGCAAGATGGAAATGTTTATTTTGTGATGGATTTCATAGAAGGGGATAATTTAGAAGACCATATTTTCTTGAATCAATTAACGTTCAATGAGAAAGAGTCTCTATATTTTCTGCATAAGCTAGTCGAATTAGTATGTTATCTACATGAGCATGACATTTTCCATCAAGATTTACGTATACCGAATATTTTACTTAAGAATCATCAGCCCATTTTGATAGACTTTGGTTTGTCCAAGATGATCAATTCGGACAACCTCGCTAAAGAATCCATTTTGCAGCTGAAAAGGCAGGATTTTTACGACTTGGGGGAAATACTTCTATATGTACTTTATACGACGTACGCTTCCAAAAGTAAAAAAGCACTTCCTTGGACAGAAGAGCTTTCGTTAGAAAAAGAAACCGTGCATATACTGAAAAGGTTATTAAGCATCCAAGAACCTTATTCAGATATTAAAGAAATCTCAATCGACCTGCAGGCTGTATTGAAGTCAAAGAATTGGAATTAGCTGCTGCTGCCCCGCCCTTTTCTCTTGTAGCGGTCACTTCCACTCATGGGATACCTTTTGTACCCCCGGCTGCTGCTGCTGCTCCCTCTGCGATAATGCCCATGTCTTCGCTCACTGCTGCCTTGGGAAAGCTGTTTGATTTTTTTCATTATTTTCTTTAGCATTTCTTTCACCTCTTTTATTTTGGTTTTAAAGCCTGTTATTCATTTAGCCTAACATAGTCACAGTATAAACCTTATTAATAAGTACTATAATTTTTTTTCATTTATGTTACAGTCCATTACTGCTTCATGGAGCCGGCTTTTTTCATTGTTGGTCATGGGAAAGCACTAAATCCCTTCGACTGACCAATTATACAAAAATAATCACTTTTCCATTTTAGAGGTTTGTTATATATTTTCTGTTTCCGAATCAGTCAGTAAACAAAAAACCTGGCGAATATTTCTTCGCCAGGTTTTTTTCTTCGTTCACTTTTTATTTTACAGCTTCTTTTAATTCCTTACCTGCTTTAAAAGCAGGTACTTTACTAGCTGCAATTTGTATTTCTTCGCCAGTTTGCGGGTTTCTTCCTGTACGGGCAGCACGGTCACGCACTTCAAATGTACCAAAACCAACTAATTGGATTTTTTCATCTTTAGCAAGTGTAGCCGTGATTGTTTCAAACAATGCATCCACTACTTTTTTTGCTTCGTCTTTTGTCAGTTCAGCTTGTGCTGCAACACTGCTCACTAATTCTGTTTTATTCATATGAACACCTCATCCTTTTATTTTGTATAAAATATGTAGAGAAGACAACATATCATATCTTGTATGCCTCTGTCACTTAATATGGCTAATTAAAAGGAATTGTAGCTCAAAATTGATCTTTTTTGCAGATAAAAGGGCCTAGATCAACATACTAAGCACCGTCTGACTCTTGTTCAACTATCTGCAGTTTCCAGCTGCAGCCATTGATAGATGGTTTCCATATCAATGTTTTCTTCCAGATGGGAAGCCAAGAGATTATAGGCTTCCTCCCTGCGCTCCGAGTCGCTTTGAACGTTTTCCTTCACTTCATCCAACCCCTTGTTCCGTCGAATTTGGTTAACCAGTAATCTAGTGAACAAGCGATTATGGAATATTCCATGGAGATAAGTTCCCATAACTTGGTTGTCATTGGAAATGGCTCCATCCGCTCTTCCATCCTTCAATAATAAAAAGGGCCTTACTTGTGACTTCAATGTCGTTCTGCCTAAATGTATTTCAAAACCGTTTAGATTCATTTGACTTTCCATTATCCCAGCAGAAAGGACACCTTCCATTTGTACCGTTTTCTTTTCTGCTTGAAAGACGGTTTCCACCGGAAGAAGCGAAAGTCCTTCTGCGTTCTCACCGTCACCCTCGACAGCATCAGGATCGAAAAGTTTAGTCCCTAGCATTTGAAAACCGCCGCATATGCCAAAGATCATCGTTCCTTGTTTCCGCCGTTCATCGATGGCCCCATCCAATCCCATACGTTTCAACCACTCTAAATCTTCCATCGTGTTTTTTGTACCCGGCAAAATTAGCAGATCGGGATTACCTAACTCATGGACACTGCTAACAAGTCGGACACCTACTCCGGGTTCATCGAAAAAAGGATCCACATCTGTAAAATTGGAGATCCGCGGAAATCTCAGGACGGCTACATCGATCGGAAACTCAGCCTTTTTAGGTTTTTTAAAACGTAAGGAAGAGAGGGCAAGTGAATCTTCCGCTTCAATATTCACGTCTAGATAGGGCAGCACCCCGAGAACCGGAATCCCGGTTTCCTTTTCCACCCATTCAATGCCATCGTCCAACAATTCACGCATGCCACGAAATTTATTGATGATGATTCCCTTTACACTATCTCGTTCTTCTTGATCCAATAAGGCAAGTGTCCCGATAATGGACGCAAATACTCCACCACGATCAATATCGGCCACTAAAATGACAGCCGCATCCGTGAGTTTAGCCATTCGCATATTTGCAATATCCCGGTCCTTAAGGTTAATTTCAGCAGGACTTCCTGCCCCCTCGAGTACGATGATGTCATATTCATCTTGTAGTTTTTCCACCGATTTACGGATGATGGGCATGGCTTGCTGGACAAATTGGGACCGATAGCTTTTTGCATTCATATCAAGAAAATGCTTTCCGTGAACGATCACTTCCGAAACCATATCCTGCTTCGGTTTCAGTAATATCGGATTCATATCGGTCGTTGCCGTTATCCTTGCTGCTTCCGCCTGTACCCCCTGAGCCCGTCCGATTTCACCGCCATCCAAGGTTACATAAGAATTCAAAGCCATGTTTTGTGATTTGAAAGGGACGACATGTAATCCTTTATTGGAAAACACCCGGCAAAACGCCGTACAAATCAAACTTTTCCCTACATCGGATGAAGTCCCTTGTATCATGATGGATCGTGCCTTCATTACGCTCACCCCCTAAAACTCTAATCCTTTGACTGCACCGATACCCTCGTCATAATAATGCTTGGCCGCCTCGATCGATGAAACCAAATCCGCCATTTCCATAAGCTCTGGCTTGGCGTCCCTACCGGTAATGACTATATGCATATGAGCGGGACGATTTCGTATTGCATCGATGACTTCAGCCAATGGCAAGACATCATCAATCGGGAATTTGGAAATGGCTAAAGCATTGTTCAGCTCATCCAAAACAAGTAAATCAATTTCCGGATCAGCAAGGGCCAGTTTCGCCTTTTCCCAAGCTAACGCCAATGCATTGCGATGCTCTTCCGGGGTTTTGGTCCAGGTGAAACCAATACCTAGCTGTTCCATTTTAACTCCTAATTTTCCCAATGCCAATGCTTCCCCATATGTACGCTCTGGAGATTTAATGAACTGAAGGTATTTGACATTCATTCCTCTGCCGATCGCCCTTAAAGTCACCCCTAATGAGGCAGTCGTCTTGCCCTTCCCGTTTCCGGTATAAATAAGCATTAATCCTCTGCGTGCCACTCACTCACCTACCCTCATAGCCAAACTGTTTTTTCTATGTATGAAGTCCTTTTAGTAGCAGGAACCGGTTGATCGCCTTTAGGGTATCCGACAAAAATGGTGCCGATCACTTTTTTGTTATCCGGTGAACCGATAAATTCGTGCAGGCGTTCATCCCTGACAAGACCCACTCCTCTAGTGCGCCAAACGAATCCAAGACCAAGTTCTTTCGCGGCAAGCCACATCGAATGGACGGCACAACAAGAAGCAAATACATTGTCTTCGGATGAATCTGGATCGTCAGGTAAAATATCAGAAGTCACGACTATGATAAGCGGTGTCGTCTTTACAACTTCCAGTGAACTGTCAATCAATTTTGGTTTGGTAGGAAAGCGTTCATGTAAATACCTTTCTGCCAATCTTTCATAACGGTGCTTCGCTTCCCCCTTGATAACATAAAAACTCCAAGGTTCACGCAATCGGTCGTTGGGGGCATAGGTAGCCGCTTCCAATAACTGTCTGATTTTTTCGTCTTCCACTTCTTTTCCTTCGTAATTCCTTATTGCCCGGCGTTCCTTCAATTCTTGAATGATGGACATTCCAACTCATTCCTTTCCTTAATGGACTCTGATTCAATCACTCTTTCAAACCATTGGATTTTTTCTCTTAATTGGACGACATCCCCTACTAGAAAGATTGACGGATTTTGAATTTCTTCTTTTACAGCCTTCGAAGAAATCGAACTCAAAGTACCGGTGATCGTCCTTTGTTTATCTGTCGTGCCCCATTCAATGACGGCCACTGGTGTTTTACCGTCCCTGCCATGCTCCATCAATTTTTCACAGATGAACGGCATATTACCAATTCCCATATAAAAGGCAATGGTATCGATGCCTTGAGCCAACGCCTGCCAATTCAGGTTATCCTGCCCCTTGTAATCACGGCCATGGCCTGTCACAATGGCATAACTTGAGGCATGTTCACGGTGGGTTACCGGGATGCCCGCATAAGCCGGTGCTGCGATTCCTGCTGTGATTCCTGGGACGATATCATATTCAATCCCGTTAGCAGCCAGTATCTCCGCTTCCTCACCGCCACGCCCGAAGACAAATGGATCTCCACCCTTCAGACGGGTGACGTTTTTCCCCTGTAAGGCTTTTTCCACTAAAAGTTCATGTATTTCATTTTGAATGAGATGATGTTTCCCTGGTGATTTCCCGCAATACACCAGTTCTGCATCTTCTTTTGCATAGTTTAATAGTTCTGGATTGACAAGCCTGTCATATGCAATGACATCCGCCTTTTGGATACATTCCAGTCCATATACCGTAATCAATTTCGGATCTCCGGGACCCGCACCGACCAGATGAACTTTTCCCGGTTTCATGCTCGCGCCTCCTCTTAAGCTTCAAAAAATACCTTTTACTAGTTGATAGTTTCATGGGCAGATCTGTTTTTTTGTTTTAAGCAAGCATCGATCCAGTTCTTTGCAAGTGTTGGATTGGAAGCAAAATGAAAGTGGGTATACCCAGCAACAAGGTTGTCCAATACACACCCCTCTTGTTTCGAACCGAATCTGCCTTTGGCTTCATAAGCATGTGTAAGATCAGCATCCGCTTCAAATGTCGAGTAGTGGAATTCATGACCTTTTGCCTGCTCCATTTCGTTGATCAAAAAATTGCCTGGAGTTCCTGTTATTTCACGATATCCTAGTGCTGCCAGTTTTTTCTGCATTTTAATCCTGCCCGGTATGATTCCTGCCATCTGATGCGTTTCTCCGGAAGTCGTTTCAATCGATTTGCTCAAAAACATGAAACCGCCACATTCCGCTAGAGTCGGCATCCCCTTTACAATGAAGTTTCTGATGGATTTTATGGCACCCATGTTACCGGAAAGTTCAGCTGCAAATTCCTCAGGAAAACCGCCACCAAGGTATAAACCATCGGCATCCAATGGAACTTCTTCCCCTTTTAAAGGAGAAAAATACTTGATGTTCGCCCCATATGCTTCAAGTAATTCAAGGTTTTCCTGATAATAAAAATTGAAGGCTGCATCTTTTGCGACGGCAATGCACACGTCACTTTCATTTTGGTGTTGAAATATATTTGAGTTCCCACTGGAAACGGGATTTGTCTTTGACAATCGGTATAACTGATCGATATCGATCGTTTCCATGACTAATTGTGCAAGCTTATCGAAAAACGGATTTAGTTCACCGCGTTCAATAGCAGGGATTAAACCCAAATGACGGCTTGGAATATCAATATCCATTTCCCGCTTCATATAACCGAGCACCGGTACATTGCATTCTTGCTCAATGGCTGATTTGACAATTTTATAATGCCCTGCACTTCCCACTTGATTGGCAATGACCCCAATGATGTTCGGACCGGTCGAAAAGTCCTGAAATCCTTTTACAATGGCAGCTGCACTCCGAGCCATGCTGGCACAATTGACTACCAA
Organism: Bacillus sp. ISL-78; assembly: GCF_018613455.1. Taxonomy (NCBI): domain Bacteria; kingdom Bacillati; phylum Bacillota; class Bacilli; order Caryophanales; family Bacillaceae; genus Bacillus; species Bacillus sp. ISL-78. The sequence goes on along the minus strand of NZ_JAGGQC010000008.1, from coordinate 227,064 downwards.
CAGGACAGGGCTTTGCGTGATGATGCTGATTTCAGCCGTCGACCCTGTATTGGATAACGGATTTTTGCCATCGAAGAAGCCCATGACTCCTTCGATGATCGATATATCAGCTCCGGTACCTGCTGTGTTAAGAATTTCCCGGACAGTGTCATGTTCGAACATCCAACTGTCAAGATTGCGTGAAATCCGTCCTGTAACTGCGGTATGATAAGTAGGATCAATATAGTCAGGACCACATTTGAACCCTTGAACCGTATAGCCTTTCTTCTGGAGGGCTGCCATGATTCCGATGGTCAATGTCGTTTTACCGACCCCGCTTCCGGTACCCGCTATTACCAATCTTCTATCATTCATAATTCTTCTCCCTCCTTAAAAAGGAATGACCCCAACTGAAATGGTTACGTTCCCCGATTTTTTCTTTACAAGCTCCAATTGTTCAGCTTTAGTATAAATCCTCACAGCCGGTTCACTCACACCATATGCACCCGTGTATTTAAATACGGTATCCGATGGCGCTTCGATTTTGGCTTGATTAAGCTCTTCGGGTTCATAATGCACGAATTCCCAGCCGTATTTTTCAACTACTTCAATCAAGCCGATTTCGTCTTTCTTTAAAGAAATTGTACAAATCGCTTTAACGCTTTTTATTGAAAATGATAATTCGGCTAGTGTTTCTGCAATCACCTGCTCGATTTCAGCCGCCGCCGTTCCCCTATTGCATCCGATACCTAGGGCAATGACCTTTGGACGATATACGATCCCATTTTCAAGGATCCTCATTTCCGACTGGCTAAGCATGCGGTGAGTCACGACCAGAGCTGCTTGCGGCTCTGCTTTAAGCGCTTCTTCAATGGATGGGTATACGATAATTCGTTCAGGTAATGCCGTTTCATAAGGCCACCAGTTCCGTTCCCCTGACTCCTGTACAACGGCAACATGCTCTTCATTTACTACTGAAGCACTTACTGGCGTCAATTTTTCTGCTGAATCCCAAATCCAGCCGAAGCGCTGGCCGAATAAGTCGACAGGAATCGTTTTTTGTACATCCGAAGCCGTCGTGATGATGGCTCTTGCGTCAAGCGCTGCAGCCACTTCCTTTGTCAGTTCATTTGCCCCTCCCAGATGCCCTGAAAGTACACTGATAACATTTTCCCCTTTATCATCAATGACTACGACACCTGGATCCGTTTTCTTATCCTTCAAAATTGGTGCAATCATCCTGACTACTGCCCCGAGAGAAATAATTAGTATGATTCCTTTATATTCCTTGAACAAAGCTGGCAATAGCATACGGACACTGCCCGAAAAAAGCTGGATCTGTTTATGCTCTTCGTCCCCTTTTTCAAACTTGCTCATGTAATATAGATCGGAATTCGAAAAAACGGTATGTAATTTTCGTGCCAGCTCGACGCCATGCTTTGTAATCGCTACGATCGCATAAGTATGGGACCGTTTAATGGGAGCAAGTTCCGCTTCTTTCAATTCAATGATCATGGTTTAACACCTTTTCTGAAACCGTGGGTAAAGCTCGCATCATATAGTTTGGAACGGTATTCATCTTTATCATGGATGTCAGGGTCCAAAGCCCATCCAGCCAAAATCATCGCGTGCTTGCGGATACCGTTTTGACGCATGGCATCATCTAAGTTCACTAATGTGGTACGGACAATTTTTTGATCCGGCCATGTTGCCCGTTGAATGACTGCGACCGGTGTTTCATCCTTCCAACCTGCTTCCTGAAGTTCTTTAACGATTTTTTTTGTCAAGGTCGCACTCAAGAAAAGGGCAATCGTACAATGATGACTAGCCAAATCACGTAATTTTTCAAATTCTGGAACAGGCGTACGTCCTTCAGCCCTCGTTAATATGAGTGTCTGGGTTAAATCAGGGATAGTCAGCTCTGCTCCTATTGCTGCTGCTGAGGCGAATACCGAACTCACTCCAGGGATCACCTCATAACCAATACCCTCTTTCTTCAATAGGACAATTTGTTCCATGATTGCACCGTACATGGCAGGATCCCCTGTATGGATTCTGGCAACCATCTTTCCTTCTTTAACACGATCGACCATGATGCCAACAATTTCTTCCAAATGCATTCCAGCCGTTTTTAGCACCTCAGCATCGGGTTTTGCCTTAGCAATCAATTCTTCATTCACTAATGAATCCGTATATAAAATCACATCGGCCGTTTGGAGAATGTTCAATCCTTTTACAGTAATCAAATCCGGGTCACCCGGTCCGGCCCCTACAATATATATCTTCATTTTCTCACCACCATCAATGTTAAGTATTCTAGTTCAAGTCCTTCCAATTCACTCACTTTCCAAATCACTTCTTCATCGGAAGTCACTTTGGTTACGACCGAGGCCTTTTCAAGTAAGTCCAAATCTTTTAAAACGGAAATCATTAAATCGATGACCTTTGCCACTTTGATGAACACCACGGCATCATGATCTTCGATCGCCTTCTTCATCGCTTCATAATCATCCCTTGCAGGAACTATCGCAACATGATCATCACCATCAGCCAAAGCGATGCCCAGCCTTGACGCTGATCCATTAAAGGAAGAAATGCCCGGGACCGTCTTGATTTCGACCTCAGGATGCAACTCCTGCATCAATTTCATCATATGTATGAACGTACTATATAAAAGCGGATCGCCTTCCGTAACGAAAGCTACATCTTTTCCTTCATTTAATTTTTGCCAAACCTTTTCAACCGTTCCATTCCATTCCCGATCCAAGATGGCTTGATCTTTCGTCATCGGAAAAACAAGGCCCAGCATCTCCTTCTCTTCAGGACGAATGTAAACTTCAACAATGCGATGGGCGTAGCTTTTACTCCCTTTTCTTTTTTTTGGATACGCAATGACCGGAGATTCCTGAATCACGCGAAATGCCTTTACTGTAATTAGCTCTGGATCGCCCGGGCCCACGCCTAGGCCATATAATGTACCAAGATTACTCATTCATGTCTTCCTTTCGTTGTGCAGTAATGATATAAACCGGATTAAGAGGTACAAATCTGTTCATTCCCAATATTGGCTTACTTCTGGAGATTTGCGCATGCATGATGGAAGTGTGAAAACCAGCTTCAGCAAATGCCTCATTAGCCCGGTAAAGATTCTCGATCGTCGCAGCATTCAGAACGATCCTGCCGCCTTCTTTAAGACGGTTGCAGCAAGTATTGATCAGCTCTGCCATTTCGCCGCCGGTCCCGCCAATGAAGATTGCATCAGGATCCGGAAAAGTTTCCAATCCCTGCGGGGCTTTTCCATGAATAGAGGTTATATCGGTACGGAATTTACGTTGGTTTTGATAACAGTTTTCTAAATCAGGCTCATTTTTTTCAATTGCGAAGATTTGGCCTTCGGGTGCAAGTTTGGCCGCTTCAATTGCCATTGAGCCCGTACACGTCCCAACATCCCAAACTATGCTGTTTTTCCTTAGCTTCAACGCATGCAGACTCAATACTCGAATTTCCTTTTTGGTTATGAGGCCTTTGTCCGGCTTACGCTGCGAAAATTCTTCATCTTCTATCCCCAAGGACCAGCTTGGACCTTCTGATTTTCTTTTCAAAATGACGACATTCAACGGGGAAAATTCACGTTCCATCATTTCACCTAGTTCATACCAGCCAGATTCTTCGGCTTCTCCTTGAAGGTTTTCAGCCACAAATGCCCGGTATTCAGTCATTCCGAATGAAAGGAGATATTTAGCCAGTTGATTAGGACTATTTTCACTGTCTGTAAGTAAGGCCACTTTCGCTTTCCCATCAATTCTTTGGGCCAGCCCTTTCATACTGCGGCCATGAATGCTGACGAGAAAGGCATCTTGCCAGCTTTCCCCCATTTTTGCGAAAGCAAGCTGAATCGAACTGAAATATGGGTAAACCTCCATGTTGATTTTGCTGGAAAGATAGCCTCCCATTCCATAAAACAGTGGGTCACCGGAAGCTAAGACAACCGTTGGACGAGTTTCATCCTGCAGTTGCTCCACGACCTTTTTCAAGCCGCCCTTTATGGCAATCTTCTTGCCAGAATAGTTCGGAAAGAAGGATAAGATCCGTTCACCTCCGACCAGCACTTCACTTTCTTCTATCCATTGGGCATATTGAGGCAGTAAGCTTTCCTGACCGTTATCCCCTATCCCAATTAATTTAATCGATTGACTCAATTCCAACAGCCCTTCCCAGTAATTGTCCTTTCAACGAATAAATCGCCGTTTCCATTTCAATGCCGCCCTTCACCTGGTTAATGGCAGAGTGACAGCAGGATTCACATAGTTTATTAAAAAAGTCAAAGTTATTAATGGCTGACATCATATCCCCGACTTGTGACGCTGTGTTTGCATTCTTTATTTCAAGAACAAGATCATCTTCGGCTCCGACGCTTTGGGCTATTTCCGATAGAAAACCAAAGTCGACCGGGGCACTTTTTGAATGCACCATCATCACACCTTGGGCCACTTTGGAGAATTTACCCATCATGCCGACCAGTGAGACCTTTTTAATTCCCTGCCTCTTACATTGCTTAAGTGAGAAGCCCACAAAATCACCCATTTCAATAAAGGCTTCCTCAGGTAAGTCTGGAAGAAGGCCCATTGCATACTTTTCACTGCGCCCGCCAGTCGTTAAGACTAGATGCTCACACCCGCTCGCTTTGGCGACACTGATAGCCTGGACGATACTTGCCATATATGCGGAACTGGAAAAAGGGACGACAGTGCCCCTTGTTCCCAAAATGGAAATGCCTCCTACAATCCCCAAGCGGCCATTTAATGTCTTTTTCGCTATTTCTTCACCTGCGGGTACGGAGATGACGACTTTCACTCCTCTATTGATCTTAAATTCTTCCAATGTTTGCTGCACAGTGGTTAAAATCATTTTGCGCGGTACAGGATTAATAGCCGCTTCCCCTACAGGAACGGGAAGCCCGGGTTTGGTCACACGACCAACTCCGGTCCCTCCATCCAAGATAATCCCAGGTGCATCGGACCAGCTGACAGTAGAGATAATATGGGCCAGATGGGTGGCATCGGGGTCATCTCCGGCATCTTTAACCGTTTCTGCACTAACCGCATTTTCGGATATTTCATATTTCTCAATAGTGAAAGTGGCATCTCGGCCAATTGGCAAGGAAATCGTTGCCTCCTCTAGTGCATCCCCCGTGATCAATGCAGTCAATGCCGCTTTGGTCACGGCTGTCGAACATGCTCCCGTCGTATATCCATGACGCATTTGTGAGGGGTCTTTTTTCACTTTCTTTTCCATGTTTTTTAACTATCAGCTAAAAGGGAAATCGCGTTCAATGCGGCAACAGTGACAGTACTTCCACCTTTTCGGCCAATATTCGTAATGAATGGAACTTCTGTGATCTTAGCGAGTTCCTCTTTCGATTCTGCTGCAGAAACAAACCCAACAGGCATTCCAATGATTAAGTCCGGTTTTGCAATCCCTTCTTTAATAAGGCGAATGAGCTCGAGTAAAGCGGTAGGTGCATTGCCAATGGCATAAATGCCCCCTTCATTTTCCTTTACAGCTTTTTGCATCGAAATGATTGCCCTTGTCGTATTCAAACGTTTTGCTTCGACCATCACATCCGGATCTGAAATATAGCAATGAACGTCCCCGCCGTGTTTTTGAAATCTTTTTTTGCCTGTACCGCTCTCGATCATTTGCACATCAGCAATGACATGCCTTCCTTTGCGAATGGCTTCCACACCAGCTTGAATGGCATTTGGGTGGATGATGACACTTCTTCCCAATTCAAAATCCGCTGAAGCATGAATGACCCTGCGGACGATCTTCCATTCATCTTCTGAAAAATCATGATTGCCCATTTCTTCAGCAATGATTGAAAAGCTATAATCATATATTTTGTCAGGGTCTACCGTGAGTGGTTTAAAATCCGTTTTAAAATCCATCTTGCATTCCTCCTATTTTTCAATTAGCTGTTTATTCAACTCGGCAATGACATGATCGAAACTGGAATGAACATTCTGATAGTCAACATTCGGTCGTGATATCATGATCGTCTCTATTCCACATTCCAACGCGGCTTCCAATTTCTCATCAACCGCACCGACCTTGCCACTTTCTTTCGTTATCATCAATGTGACACCATACTGTTCATATAGTGCTTTATTTAATTCTTTGGAAAATGGCCCTTGAATCGCAACGATATTTTTTTGTTCAATGCCCAACTGCGCACATTTTTCCATATTGTCCATGCGTGGCAGCATTCTCGCTATGACTCTGGTATTCTCGAGCCCCACCAATTCTTTTGCGAACACGGCCAGGGTTTTACTCCCGGTCGTGAGCATGATGACTCCCCGTTTTGCAGCGGCAAGCTTGGCAGCTTCCTCATAATCACGGACAACTATTAATTTATCATTCTGAAACCATTGACTTTCACGCTCATAACGAATATAAGGGACATTTGCTGCCTTTGCTCCGATAAGGGCGTTTTTGGATGCTTCTTCGGCAAATGGGTGACTTGCATCCACTACAGCCTGAAAACCTTTTGCAGAGATTAAAGATGTCATATCCTCTGCAGATAATCGGCCAATCCGGGTGGATATCCCTGCATCCTGCAAACTCTTGGCCGCCGATTCGGTTACAACAGTTGCCAAAACCTTGAACCCAACCTGCTGCATCTCAATCGCTAATTCCCTTGCATCACTTGTACCCGCCAAGAACAGAATCATTTTGATGTCCCCACCGCTTTCCCATCATGATCGTGGTGATGATCATGGTCATGGTCATGGTCGTGGTCGTGATCGTGGCCGTGGTCGTGATCGTGGTCGTGATGATGGTGATGGTGAGCATGGCCATGTTCCTCGACATGTTTACGATAGTTTTCCAAATCACGCGCCCCGCTTGACCTGCCTTCACTGGCTTCAATTACTCGTTCTTGCAGAATGTTCTGTAAGGTTGGATGATATCCAAAATACTTTGCCAAAATGAAATCTCGATCATGATATTGCTCTTGATAACTTTTCAGCATATCCTCCATTCTTTCCATCAACACCCCTGTGAAGAGGAAATATGGCAGCATCACCACTTTTTTCGCCCCTAAGCGGATGCAGCGTTCAATACCTTCATCAACGTGCGGGTCCGTTACACCCATGAAAGCCGTTTCGACCCATTTAACGTTTAATTTTTCCCATAATAATCTTGAAATTTTATATATATCACTATTTGCATCAGCATCACTGCCGCCTCGGCCAATTAGCAAAATCGCTGTCTCAGCATGTTCAGAGTCCGTATCGAACCCCGCTTCCTCAAGACGGTCTGTCAGGATCGTCAATACATCATGGTGGACCCCGATCGTTTGGCCATATGTGAATTTCACTTCTGGATACTTGGTTTTCCCATCCTCTATTTCAGCTGGGATATGTAATTTCGAATGTCCTGCATGCAACAAAATGATCGGTATGACGATGACTTCAGTAGCCCCTCGTTTTACACAATTATCAATGCCTTTGGATATATTCGGTGCCGCAAATTCCAAGAAGCACGTTTCCACTAGAAAACTCTCATCCAATGCAGGTACCATATTTTCAATAAAATGACGGACTTCTTCATTTCCCGAAGCCAAGCGGCTTCCGTGTCCTACGAACAAAACTGCTTTCATTTACTTTCCCCCTCTTGATTAGTCTTCACAAGGCGCAGGCTCTATGTTTATTTTGGGAGCGATGTCCTGATAAGAATAATTCTGTATTTTTTTCGAACGTTTGAAGTATTTAAAAAGCCGTTCATTGGGATGGGCATTTTGCTTATACTCCCCGACAATGTCCGTGATCAGTTCAACAAGCTGTTCCGGTTCAATGCCTTCCGCAACCGGCTGACCTGGATGGGCTGTTCTTCCAACCGGTTTAGCCCCAAGAAATAAGTCGAACTTCCCTTTTCGGAAGACAATCCCGATATCATCCATCACCGCACTATAACAAGCCATCCCACACCCATTAAAACCGATGTTCAGTTCCTTGGGCATTTTCATTCCGCCAAGCACACGGTGTATTTCATCCGCATAAGGAATGGATTCCGCTTTTTCACCATCACAGAAATCACAGGCCTTTAATGTCAGTACATCTCCAATCGGCGATAATAAAAAGTTTGCTGATTGCAATTTCCCTGTAATGACCTCCGGATCCGTTGTCGGGATCTTTAAGACGATTTTATGATTCGGCGTGTATTCCATCGTTCCCTTTTCCCCGACGACTTCTGCTAGTGTCATCATTTGTTTGGGAGTGAATTGTTTATTAGCCACACCTGGACTAACGGCAAGTTCGAACACCGACTCCATTTTTTGCTGAACAACCGGCTTAATGGATTGCTGAACGGCTTGACCCTTGACTCTGGACAGAGCTTCCATTGCCATTTCAAAAGAAGCTTGCTTCTTTTCAGGTGCTTTTGTAAGTAAGCCAACTCCTCCAGCGGACTCGGGTAAGGCTTCTTGATCTAATGCCCACGGTTCCGCTTCTTTTTGCAGTCGCTGATGGGGCTTCAAAGTTTGCTTTTCCGAATTCAACGTATATTTTCTTTGATAGCCTCTCGGTGTGATGATTTTGTCGTCATATAAAAAGGTGGATGAATTACCGATAATGACGGTGGTCAACATTCCAATATCGTGATTCAACATATCCTTCAAATTGGTAATGACAATATCCTGCCTATCGCGATAAGCACTTTTCACCAACCCGACAGGTGTATCCGGCGAGCGGTAGCGAAGGAGAATTTTCTGTGTTTCAACTATTTGCCGGGTCCGCCTGCCGCTGCGCGGATTATACAGTGCTATGACAAAGTCTGCCATTGCAGCTGCTTCAACCCTTTTAGCGATCAGTTCCCAAGGAGTTAAATGATCACTGAGGCTGATCGTACACGAATCGTGCATGACGGGCGCCCCAAGTAAAGACGCACATGAGTTGATTGCTGAGATGCCAGGAATGACTTCAATGCCCACTCCAGTTTCTTCTTTCCAGCCTTTTTCAATCAATACTTCATAAACCAACCCTGCCATCCCGTAAACTCCGGCATCCCCACTGGAAATCACCGCCACTTTCTTTCCCAGCTCCGCTTGTTTCACTGCCTCCTGTGCACGTGATACCTCTTCGGTCATCCCCGTACTAATGATCGTTTGATCTGTTAGCAGTCCCTGAATGAGTTCAACATAAGTTTTATAACCAATGATGTAGTCACTTTCTTGAAGGGCTTCGACGGCACGTTTGGTAATGTGTTCAAAATTCCCGGGCCCAAAGCCCACGACGAATAATTTACCGTTTGTACTCATTTAAGACATCTCCTTTTACGCTTTGTTCTTTGAAATACCCGTATGAGCAGGGAAATCTGGATTAGGGGTCATTTCCCCGTCATTGTATTGATAGATCATCTGAGGAACAAACTCACCATCATCGATATTATTGACGATCTGCCGACCGAAATCAGGCGTTTCCACTCGATACCAGTTTCCTTGGGGGTAGGCGATCACTACGCAGGCATCCTTACATCTCCCGTTACAGCGTGTCCTCGTTGTATGGATTTTCAGATCCAGTCCTTTTGAAGCAATTTCATCGCGAATCGCTTGGGTTACTTCTTCCCCGCCCTTTTTCATGCAGCTGCTCCCATTACAAATCAACAGATGCGTATTTGTACCCGTCAAGTTCCAAGTAGTCATTTTCTTCCTCCTGAATTCAGGGAAAAGGCAAAATAAAAAACCTTAACATAAGAGTCAAGGTTTAAAAAAACTATATGAATGAGGAGCCAAAGGCAAGCATGCCAAATCCTCCCAAAATCGTCATAGTCCTTCTACCTTTCCCTCCGAAAAGTATCATGCAATTTCAAAAGCAGGTTTCCTGGCTTACGCTTCATTTTACTTTGTCCCTTCCCGGCATCATGCCAGTGGCTATCGACAATTTCATCAGCGTTTACAGTAGCGGGGGCTGCATCGGATTTTCACCGATTTCCCTATTATCCCTTGCTCATTCACACAAGGGCACTTTTAAAAATGAAATATTTGGTTTTATTATACATTTCAACTAACTTAATCTATCATATAACAACTTTGTCAAAATTCAATAGTTTATTCCGACTGTTTAGAAAAGTTTAATAGTGTAAAACCAGTTAAAATCCTTCCCACGCAACAAACTTCGGTACGAAAAAAAAATAGTGTAGCTGGAATTATTTCTTTATGGTACACTATACGAGAATTTTCAAAATAATTACATAAGTTTCATGGTGTTGAATTTCTCGGAATTCAGCTTAAAAGGGAAGCCGGTGAAAATCCGGAGCGGTCCCGCCACTGTAAAGGGAAGTTCCATTACTTTAACTTTGATCCACTGTCAAATGAGATGGGAAGGATGTAATGGGATGATGAACCAAAGCCAGGAGACCTGCCATGAAGCGTGAAACTGTTTCAGCCTACGAGGATGGGCGTGCGGATCAGGCAAAATGGCCCATGTTGGTTCATGCTGCAAAATTCCTGTTCATTACGCACTTCTTTCCTTTGAGAGAAGTGCTTTTTAGTTTGGGCGCCGCTTTTCTTCTCAAGATTGATCAGAAAAAATTAAAAGTGTTGAAAGGGGAAAGAATGAAAAGAACCAATTGGAAAATTATTTATTTTGTCATTTTACTGCTTTTTGTTCCAAAACGGGCTTTGGCCATGCATATCATGGAGGGCTTTTTACCCATAGAATGGGCTATATTCTGGTGGGCCTTGACGCTACCATTTTTAATCTTGGGTTACCGGTCCATTAGGTCCAAAGTAAGGGAAAACCCAGAAACAAAAATGATACTTGGCCTATCTGGCGCATTTGTATTTATATTATCGGCCCTAAAGATTCCTTCCGTTACGGGAAGTTCTTCGCACCCTACCGGAGTTGGTTTAGGTTCTATACTATTCGGACCTTTGGCCATGAGTGTCGTTGGCTCCATCGTTTTGTTATTTCAAGCGGTTTTACTGGCACATGGAGGATTGACGACATTAGGGGCCAATGCATTTTCCATGGCCGTTTGCGGACCGTTCATTGCTTACTTTGTCTTCAAGGGAGCAACTAAATTGGGGTGGTCTTTTTCACTTGCCGTATTCTTGGCAGCTGCTTTTGGAGATTTAGGAACCTATGTGGTAACTTCCGTTCAACTTGCTCTTGCTTTCCCTTCCGAGGTAGGAGGATTCATGGCCTCTTTCGGTAAATTTGCAGGGATTTTTGCCCTGACCCAAATTCCCTTGGCAATCAGTGAAGGGTTATTGACAGTCGTCGTGATGAATTTCTTGAAAAAATACAATCTAGGCGAATTGAAATTGCTGCGAGTTTTATCTAAGGAGGCCCGTTAATATGAAAAAAAGTTTACTGCTGCTTTTCCTGGTCGTCATTCTTGCAACCATACCATTGATCACCCAACAAGGAACGGAATTTGGCGGTGCCGATGGTGAAGCTGAAGAAGCCATCACTAAAATCCAGCCGGAATACAAGCCATGGTTCAACAGTATTTGGGAGCCGCCAGGTGCAGAAACCGAAAGCTTATTATTTGCGCTGCAAGCTGCAATCGGAGCCGGTTTCATTGGATACTTCATTGGCGTAATGAGACAAAGGAATAGGCAAACCAAACAAGAATTGGCCGAAAAATCAAAGCATGTTACTCATTGATAAATATGCCTATTTCAATGGGCTAAAGGATGTACATCCGTTGGAAAAGATGGTTTTTGCACTTTCCCTTTTGCTGTTTTCGTTAACGGTAAGGGATATGGCCGTTTCGCTCATCACTTTTACGGTGATGAGCGCTTTAATCATTTTTGCGGCAAAAATTCCGCTTTCTTATTATCTTAAATTACTTCTATTACCAGGATTTTTTATACTATCAGGAACCATTACCATCCTTTTTTCTTTCTCAAGTAAAATTACTTCGATTTCAAATATATGGTGGTCCTGGAAGATCGGGAATTGGCAAATATTCATCAGTGATGACAGCTTTGGTACGGTGGCCAATTTGATCACTGTCGTACTAGGCAGCATCAGCTGTTTATATTTCCTTACCTTAACTACACCCATTACCGTCATCCTATCCGTACTGCGAAAACTTAAAGTACCTTCCTTATTGGTCGATTTAATAGAATTGACCTATCGCTTCATCTTTATTTTTTTAGATACGGCTTTGGCCATTCACCAATCACAAGCTTCACGGATGGGGTATGGTTCATTAAGGAAAGGCATTCGATCTCTCGGATTACTAATTTCATCATTATTTTTAGGAGTATTGCAACGCTCTGGACAGTTGACGATGGCCATGAACGCAAGAGGCTATCAGGAGAACCTTTCCTATATCGAGGATACTTACACCTATTCCTCACGCAATTGGCTGATCGCGATTGTAATTCTAGGAAGCTTAATCCTTATTAATGGATATTTGTAAATTGGAGGCAACCCAACAATGGACGAGCATATTTTTCATATAGAAGGACTCACCCATCAATTCGCGGATGGAACCTTCGCTTTAAAAGGACTTTCGCTAACGATCCAACAAGGTAAAAAAATTGCATTATTAGGCAATAATGGTGCTGGCAAATCAACTTTATTCCTCCATTTAAATGGTCTATTACAACCTACTGCAGGAAAGATCAGATTCAAGGGCAAGAGAATGAAATATGACCGGAAAGCATTATTATCATTACGAAAGCAAGTCGGCATCGTTTTTCAAGATCCCGACTCTCAGCTCTTTTCCGCTAATGTACAACAGGATATATCTTTTGGACCAATGAATTTAGGATGGGATAGAAATGCAGTCAAGGAGAAAGTAAATTGGGCAATGGCTGAAACGGAAGTAACCGAACTAAAAGATAGACCTACCCATTTTTTGAGCCTTGGGCAAAAAAAAAGGGTCGCTATCGCAGGGGTACTTGCCATGGAGCCCGATGTCTGGCTCCTGGACGAGCCTACCGCTGGATTGGATCCTTATTTCTCAAGACAGATCATGAATCTGCTGGACAGCATCCACCACCCTGACAAAACGATAATCCTCTCAACTCATGATGTTAATTTTGCTTACCAATGGGCTGATGAAATCGTGGTCATGAACGATGGTAAGGTCATATACCAAGGGGACCCTGTTTCCGTTTTCCATGATGAAGACGTTTTGCTGCAGGCACATCTGGAGAAACCGTGGGTTTTTGAAATGTTTCAAGCCCTTCTTCAATCAAGGAATCTTGCAGAAAGTGACCTTTTCCCAAGAACGAAGGAAGAATTGCTTCAAAAGTTGGAGACAGAAAGGATTTATTAATTAAGTATCCCCTAGCTTCTGTTTCACCTTTCGAGAAGCTAGGGGATCTAACCGTATATCTTTAAAATAACAGGCGATAATCCTTATTCCTAAAAAACTTAAAAACCTCAGTATTACTTTTCTTCCTCAGACCTTTCTTTTGCAATCTCAATATCTCTTCCGTTTACATCATCAATGACTGCCTTTATCTCGCCTTCCGCATAAGTATCCGAGACTTGTTCGTGGGTTGTAGCCAGTCCAGAAGATAAAGGATCTTCCCGCTTATAATCGCTGACATCATATATTTTCCCGGCAACTTCTGAAGATTCATTTTTTGATTGCTTCCTATCCATTTTTATCACTCCCAGTTTTTAAAATATCATTACAGTATTAAAGACAAAGGTATTTTGTGTAAAAAACGAAGCAATATTCAATAATGATGAAAAAAGGAGGGAAAAGACAAAAAAGCTTACAAGTAAAAACCCCTTTCAAGGACTTACTTGTAAGCTTAATTTAGAACTTAGGCTTCCTTCTTCACATCCACATTATCGGATGGGTCACCCCAACATTCCACATTCTTCAAACCTTTAATATTGTTCACATGGAAAACTGGATTTTTCCCACTTTTCTTTTGCTTTTGATAATCCGCCAGTGCAGCAAAAGCAATTTTCCCTAGTAATGCTATCGCGATCAGGTTGATAATGGCCATAAGGGCCATAAGCATATCAGCCAGTCCCCAAACAAAGTCCAGTGAGGCAAGCGAACCGAATATCACCATTCCTACGACTGCGACGCGATAGACATTCAGCCAAACCTTATTTTCATTGATGAAGCCGATGTTCGACTCTCCATAATAATAGTTGCCCACAATTGAGCTAAAGGCGAATAACAGGACGATAATGGCAAGGAAAATACCTGCCCAAGATCCCAATGCCGTTCCGAGGGCATTTTGGGTAAGGACGATTCCATCCGTTTCCTTCGATGTATAAAGACCGGAAAACAAAATGATGAAGGCTGTCGAGCTGCAAATGATGAGAGTATCGACAAAAACCCCTAGAGACTGAATGAGACCTTGCTTGACGGGATGACTGACATCAGCCGTCGCACCGGCATTTGGTGCACTACCCATCCCGGCTTCATTTGAAAATAGGCCGCGTTTGATTCCCTGCATCATGGCTGCTCCAAGTACTCCCCCAGCCACTTCTTTTATTCCATCGAATGCACTTTCAAAGATCATAGCAAAAACACCAGGTAACTCGGTAATGTTCATGATGATGATAATCAACGCCACTATCACATAGGCTCCTGCCATGATCGGAACGATGACTTCAGATACCTTTGCAACCATTTTGATTCCGCCAAAAATGATGACAGCCGTGACCATTGCCAAGATGATTGCCGTAACCCACTTTTCAATCCCAAACGATTCGTTGAATGCGCTCGTAATCGTATTTGCTTGTACCGAATTGAAGGCCAGTCCAAATGTAAGCGAAATCAACACAGCGAAAGTGATGCCCATCCAACGGGCATTCAATGCCTTTTCCATATAATATGCTGGACCGCCGCGGAATGCATCCCCATCCTTAACTTTATAGATTTGAGCAAGTGTACTTTCAATGAATGCGGAAGCAGACCCGATCAGGGCTATTAACCACATCCAGAAAACGGCTCCAGGTCCGCCCGTCGTGATTGCGATGGCAACACCCGCAAGGTTACCCGTTCCTACCCGCGATGCCGTACTAATGCAAAATGCCTGAAAGGATGTTACACCTTTTTTATCCGCAGCAGCCCCTTCTCCCAACAGCCTGAACATTTCCCCTACCATTCTGAATTGGACAAACTTCGTGCGGATTGTAAAATAAAGACCCAATCCAACCAACAGGATGATCAATATGGAAGACCATAACACATCATTAGTCCCACTAATAAACTTTTCTAACATCTCCATTAAACCAAACCCCTCTACTTCACTCTAATTATTATTATAAAAACATATACAACTATAATTTATTTCCCCGTGTATCGAGAAAATAAACAAAAGAAGATTGTAAAAAAAAGGAAATTTCACAATGAATCTCCAATACAATAATATATTATATCCTAACACACAATTTTTTTCATTCACGAATTGGTGGAATCAATAGAAAAATATAATATTTCAGTATCATTTACTTTAGGTAATTATCTTTCTCCTCCCTTCATTTAACATTCACTTCAACGTTAATTACACTCATATGAAAAAAGCCTCGCACGTCCTGATTCCAGGTAACGTGCGAGGCTTATTTATCTTGCATTCATCTGCTCTATCTTATATTCTGGTTTGCTGTAGATATAATTTTGAAATCAGATCTTTGATGATACACTTGTTCTGCCTCTCCTACATGGTTAGAATACCTTGTGCAAACAGCTTTCTTAATTCTTTCTTATCTATTTTTCCAATCGGCGTTAATGGGAACTTATCAAGAAAATAGGCTACTTTAGGTACCATATACTTAGAGGTCCTTTGTTTGCAGAAATCAATTAATTCCTCACTAGTACAGTTCGATCCTTCTCGCAGTGATACCACGACACACACTACTTCTCCCCAATCCGGATGGGGAACGCCTATGCAAGCACTTAATGCAACAGAAGGGTGCTGGTTGACCACCCGCTCCACTTCTGATGAATATACGTTCATTCCGCCTGAAATGATCATATCTTTCTTCCTATCTACAATATATAAGTAACCGCTTTCATCCCATTTACCAATATCCCCAGTGTAGAACCAGCCATCACGGATGTATTCACGGGTAAGATCCGGTCTTTGATAATAGCCAACCATCATGGCTGGTGACTTTACGATGATTTCTCCAAGCTCGGTTGGTTTTACATCATTTCCATTCTCATCAATCAGTCGAACTTCGGTAAGAATGCACGGTTTTCCACAGCTTTTCAAAACTTCCGGATTATTATGATAAGCCCATACATGAGCGCTCTTCGATAGTCTTGAAATGACAATATTACATTCTGTCATGCCGTATTGCTGGCGCAAGATAGGCCCGAATACTTCAAAAGCTTCTTTAAGGCGCTTCTGTGAAATCGGTGACGCACCGTAGAAGATATTGCGCATGGAGCCCATATCATATTCCATCTTCTTGGTCTGATCAAGAAGCCTGTATAACATGGTCGGTACCATGAATGTCGTCGTAATTTCGTGTTCCTTTATCGCCTGTATGAATGCTGCAGCGTCGAATGAGCCCATTACATAGATACGGACGCCCGAAACAAGGGATCTCCAAAGTAATGAACCAGCTGAATGCACAATGGGCGTACTTAGCAATACCCGATCACGGTCGTCCAGCGGGTCTTCGATAGCTGCAGAAAGTATCGCGGCGCCGAGTCCCTTCTGGGAATGCATGACACCTTTGGGTGTACCCGTCGTCCCGCCTGTATAGGACAGAAGGGCAATGTCATCTTCTTCAGCTATTGGCAAGTCTAAATTATTTATTTCACCAGGCCATTTAAACCGCTCAAACTCCTCCGGATAAACACTATTAAAGCCTGGGAGCCCAATGACATGGACATCTTCATTCCTCATTTCTTCTAAATACTCAATGAAGCTGTCAAAGTGTGTCTGTGTAGCAATTATGACCACTTCTGGTTTTGCTTCCTTTAAAATGAATTGTATTTCTCGTTTTCCGAGTTTTTCACTTAATGGCACCAGGGTAGCCCCGCATTGCTGGACGGCCAAACCAAACATCACACTTTCCAAACTATTTGGAATGATGGTCGCTATGCGGACGCCCCTTCCTGCACCTAAACGCAGTAGATAAGAAGTGATAAGTTCCGTTTTCCTCCATAACTCGTCGTAGGTTATCGTTTCTCCGTTTGGCAACAAGGTAATAGCTGGCAGGTCGCCGAATCGTTTCATACCTTTATTCATCAGTGACTGAAATGTCAACTTATTCAGCATGTATTTTTTCCTCCCCAAAAAAAGTTTTCACCCTTTTAATAGTGCTTTGGCAATTGTATTTTTTTGAATCTCTGAGGTACCGCTCAGAATCCGATACATCCGTGCACTCCTGTACATTTTTTCTACTGGATGCCCTTTTGCCAAGCCTTTGGAGCCAAAGATCTGAATGGCCTTGTCAGCCACACGGCTATTTACCTCTGAAGCAAACAGCTTGGCCATGGACGTACCGGCCCGATCCTCTTTACCTTGATCAATTTTATCAACCACATCATAGACCATGCACTTTGCTGCATAGATTTCCGTCGCCATTTCTGCGAGCATATGCTGAATTGCCTGGAAGTCACCGATGGGCCGGCCATGCTGGACTCTCGTTTTAGCATGTTCAATAGATAAATCGAGTAGGTGTTGAGCCATTCCGATGAAGCCGGCGGCATGGGATGCGCGATTTGTGTTTATTCTTTTTAATCCGAGCAGCAACCCTTTTCCTGGTTCACCGATTATATTGGCGGCAGGCACACGACATTGATTGAAATTCAATTCAGCATGTATGCGTTCTCCTGATAGGGGAACTTGAATGTCTCCTAGTTCGAACCCCGGCTGTTGGGGTGTTTTTTTATCAACTAGGAAAGCAGTGATCCTTTCTTTTTCTCCTTTCCGGATTTCTTTCGCTATGACGATGGCGAAATCAGCATAGGGTGCAGCACTGATAAAGTGTTTTTTTCCGTTTAATATATAATCTTTGCCGTCTTTAACGGCTGTTGTTTCGATAGCAAAGGCATCCGAACCGGCATTCGGTTCTGTAAGGGCAAAGCAGCAACTCACATCTCCCGTCACAACGGGCAGCACATATTTTTCTATTTGCTCAGGTGTAAAACTTTCCAACATCTGACCAATTCTTAGCGGCCCGCCAATCTCCCCTATAACCTGCCCCCATAGAACCGCACCGGAACGTGCCAATTCTTCCTTGAACATGCACAATCCTTTTAAGCTTACATCTTGTCCACCATATTTTTCAGGGAGGTTAATTCCGTAAAAGCCCAATTCCCTGGATCTTTTCCTTGCCCACTTTATGGCTTCCATCGGAATATCCTCTTCAGCGTTCAAGCCATGCTCCTGTTCATATGGAAGCAGTTCATTTTGGATGAAATCCTGCAACTTTGTTTGAAGTACCTCTAATTTCTCTTCCTGGGTCGTAACCATAAGTTTCCCCTTTCGCTTTTTATTTTCGTTAAACTTTCTAAATAGTTAAAATGTTATAAATCTAATTTTAAATGTAAAAAATATTTAAGTAAAATAAGGATATATGATATAAATATAAAAAATATTGATGCAAATAAAAAAATATTAGTTCCCTATCATCATAGGAAACTAATATTTAAGAGTGGTGTAGAATTCGAGACATTTAATAAACTCCCTGGCAGCTTTTGAAAAGTACTGCTTCTTAGAGCGAACGTAACCGAATTCCATTGTATTATTTTCCAGCTCCACTAAAGGAATGGCCACAAGTTCCCCGCTTAGGAAATAGGGGTCGCTGTTCACTCCAATATCATAGGAAAAGGCGATCGCTAATCCTTCAGCGACGGTTTTTTTGATGATCTCTGTATTATTTGTGAAAAACAATATATTCATCTCACCGTAATGATCAAAAAAACCTTTAATGAACGACTTCATTCTTGGTCCATTGTAAATGACCAAATTTTGGTCCATCAGCTCTTTTGGGGTTATGCTTTTACGGTTCACTAAAGGGGAGTTCTTACTGACCATCACAATCACTTTAGCTTCCATCAAAGGTTGGAATTCCAACTCAATTTCTTTTGGTTTAACCTTTGGGATATTCAATAGTCCGATGTCTATCTTACCATTCCGTACTTCTTCGGTTATCTCTTGTCCCCCTTTTTCTTCAATGACAATTTTCACCTCGGGATACTTCTTCTTAAATAAGGCCAAGGATTTAGGCAAAACCGTTAGAAATAAACCTTGTGTTGATGATAGGCGCAACTCTTTCTCCATCGTATCTGAATGTATTTGGGCACTGTCTCTTATTTCTTCCAATTTGCTTAATACTTCAAGAGCTTTCTGGATGATTTCCTTTCCGTCTTCTGTAGGTATGGTTCCTAATCTTGACCTCTTGAAGATTTTTATACCTAATTCCTTCTCCAAACTCGTAATGGCCATACTGATCCCAGATTGAGAGATATGGAGGCTTTCTGATGCCGTGGAAATCGAGTTAACCTCGGCTACCTTAATGATATATTCCAATTGTTCAATATTCATGGTTCATTCTCCTTCTAGCCTATTACTAATATCATACCTCGAACAGAAAGCCCTTTCAATTTTAGAGAAGTGGAATCAGAACACTTCAAGCTGTATCCTCAAAAGAAGAATCCAGTTTTATACAATGGTAGTTGTTTTTTCATATTCTTTAGCGGGTTGTGCCTGATTATTTTTAATAGATACGGCAACAATCGTTCCCAATAACGCTAATATCACTAAAAACAGGAAAGCGGCATTATAGGAGTCATTAAACAAACTGATAATCAAACCGAGGGCTAAAGGAGAAACCGCACCTGCAATTTGACCGGCGAAAGTTACGAGTCCGGAGGCAGAGCCCGTTAGTTCCTTTGGTGAGTATTTTATGATGATCGTATATAGAACGGTTCCAAAGAAAGACAGTGCTACGGAGTTGAGAGTGAGATAAGTGATGATAAGTGCTATAGACGTGGCGTTAGACATTAGAAACAGAAAAATAGCCGATAATAAAGCGCCTGCAGCGGCAAGATACTTCTCCCGGTTAGCCATATGCTTATCCAGAAGCCACCCGCTTACATTAAACATCAAGAAACCAAAAATATAAGGGATTGCCAATAAACCTCCTGCGGCTATTAAATCCACCCCTTTTTCTTTAACCAAATATATGGGCATCCAAGTGATCAGACCATAGTTGATAATATTTGATATAAACTTGAATATTATGAGTTTCCAAATATTTTCGATTTTAAATAACAGTTTCAGAGCAACCTTTTTTTGTTTCGGTTTGTCTTTTTTAACCTCTTGATTTCCTTGAGGCTTTAGAATGAACCAAATTCCGAAAGAAGCCAATATCCCTAGAATTCCGGAAATGGTAAACATGCCCCGCCAACCGAATGCCACCACCATGGAAGCTGCAAGTGCAGTACCTAATATCCCGCCAATATTTTGGGCAGACAGGAAAAACGAATTTGCCCGGCCCCGTTCTTCTTCCGGAAAGTTATCTCTAATAGTGGACATACTGGCAGGATAGAAAGGCCCTTCACCTAAACCGAACAGGAAACGGATGAATAATAAAGACATGAATGACCAAGCAAACCCAGTCATTACAGTGAACAAGGACCAACTAAACAAAGAAACAGTAACCATGACCCTGGCGCCATACTTATCGGTCATCCATCCACCAAGCGGTTGCATAAGTGAGTAGCTAACAAAAAATATACTGATTAAAATACCTGTCTGGGACGTATTGAGATTAAACTCATCTGCAATAGGGATAATCCCGACATTTATGGCAACGCGATCAAAAAAACTTAAAATCATTCCAACGAATAAAAGACCGCTAATCATTATTTTTCCTTTCTTACTTGCATATAACTGCATTCCCATCACTCCATTTTTTTATATTTTCACAAAAACTCAGCCGCGGAGGAAGCGCTTACAATTCCTTTCGAATTACAACACTTGAAATTTTCTTTTTACGATTTTTGACTTTTGTTCTGTAACTATTAGGAGCGTTTTATAAAAAATTAAAAACGATACAGGATGTCTAACAGGATTAATCAATACATTCAAACCCACGAGACTACTAAGTAGACTCGTGGGTAACCGATCCATCCTGGTTTATAGAATATAGTGGTTGATGATCACGGAGTTACGATATTAACCTTTGTTTGGAATTGATCCAGCAAAGTCAGGAAATCTTCAAACTGATCTTCATCACCGGAAATGGCAACTTTACCGGAAGCTTCCATTTTGGATAAATCTTCACGTCCCAGAGCAATCTGATAGAAGGTCATTTTATCTAATGTTAATGTTGCATCAGGGTTAGACGCCATTTTCCCTTTTTTGAAGTTCAATACAGAATTATTCAGATATATCGTGTAATTGGTTTTCGAATCTGTAAATGTCAAATTGAAAGTCATATTTTTATTTTCCGCTTTCATTCCGTTTAATTTAATGGACAAGAATTTCAGGAAATCATCCATTGGCATATTGAGCAGCGTATCGAGATTCATCATTCCG
This sequence comes from Bacillus sp. ISL-78, assembly GCF_018613455.1. Classification (NCBI taxonomy): domain Bacteria; kingdom Bacillati; phylum Bacillota; class Bacilli; order Caryophanales; family Bacillaceae; genus Bacillus; species Bacillus sp. ISL-78. The sequence goes on along the minus strand of NZ_JAGGQC010000008.1, from coordinate 205,586 downwards.
CCACTTCCCTTTGAGTCTGCCACACCATTCCTTAACTCGTCTGCGCCGGTAAGATAGAAATTCCGCCACACAGAAGATTCAGCTGTGTATCCTAATTGCTCATAAGCTTTAGCCAATAAATTTTTTGCTTCTGTATTTTTCGGGTTGGCCATGACGACATGCTTTAAGACTTGAGCCACCCAGCGGTATTCCCCTCTTTTATAATCAAGTTTTGCCCGTTTAATGACCTTCTTTTCCCCACCCATATACTGTACATATTTAGCGCCCGATTCCTCTTGTGGTAATGGATCCAAGTCGGATGGATTACCGTTGAAATATCCTAAATAAAAGTTGTACACCGCTTTTACGTTGTGTTTCAATGTTCCGTAATACCCCCGATTGGCCCAGACTTTATCCAACTTTTCAGGAAGCTTTAACTCTTCCGCGATTTCATCAGGTGTAAGACCTAAATTAGCTAATCGTATGGTTTGATCATGAATATATTTGTACAAATCACGCTGGCTTTCCAACTGCTCCAGAACATTATCCCTTCCCCATATGGGCCATGTGTGGGCTGTAACCATTGCATCTATATCTTCGTTTCCAAACAAATCAACTGTTTCATCAAGTGCTTTCACCCATTTTAAGGTATCTCTGGTTTTAGCTCCCCTCAATGTATAAATATTATGTAACGTGTGTCCTGTATTTTCGGCTACCACTAAAGTTTTATAATCATTGATATAATAATGCATTTCAGATGGAGCTTCCGAATCCGGCGTCAATAAAAATTTAAATGTAATTCCATCTATTTCCACCGTTTGAATATCATCCTTCACTTCCATTGTTGGCGGTAAATAGCTAAAAGTTCCGTTACTTAATCCTGGGCCAATACCAGAAGTAACAAATCCCCTTTCACTTGCGGGTAAGAGATTTCCAAACATATAACCTGCACGGCGAGACATTATATTGCCTAAAAGAATGTTTTCACTAAGCGCTTCATCGTTAAAACCTGCTGGGACAATAATCGGCACCTTAACTGGATTTTCAGCGTATTGAGCAATGCCTTTCATACCACCAAAGTGATCCGCATGACTGTGACTAATAACAATTGCGCTTACCGGGTTTTTGGGCCGATGTTCGAAATAAAGCTCCATGGCTGCTTTGGCCGTTTCAATTGTAGAAAGTGTATCCAAAACTATTAATCCTGTTTTTCCTTCCACAATGGTAAGCACTGATAAATCCTGGCCCCGAACTTGATAAACGCCATCCACTACTTTAAATAAGCCTGTTATATTTTGTAATTGAGCCTGCCGCCACAAGCTTGGATTTACAGTAAAACTTGCCGGCTGATCTTCTTTGATGAATGAATATCGATTACTATCCCAAACTACGTTACCTTTTGAATTCTTAATTGGATTCATATTCAAAGGCGCAATGAAGCCTTTATGTGCATTCTTGAAATCTTCCTTGTCTGTAAAATTCAACTGTTCATAAACAGCCTTATTAGCTGAAATTGTTGCATCTGTCGCAGGCATCGGCTCATCTGACGCAGCCTTTGTAACAGAAGACCCTGCCAGTAAAACAAAAACAATTGGAACGGTTACAATTCCTTTAATAAAAGATACTTTGGACATTTCATACCCCTTTCTAAGTAGATATCATGTATCTATTCCGAATTTTTCAGCAGTAAACTTTCTCATTTTTTAGAAATTTTTAGAATAATATGAATTTATTTTATAATTAATTTGACTTTAAGTATATTTCCTATTTTTAATGGTAACTTCAATTTCATTTATATAAAGGCTATGTTAAATTGTAATGTTGATATTTGACCATAAGAAAACCGCCTTGGTGAAAAGGCGGTTCATTGAGCTATGAGTCCCCGTAGTTAAATAAATTAGTTGTGTCTGTTTTTTTGATTTTCTTCGTCGCTTTTGTTCTCCAAAAATTACCTGGCTGACAATCCAAAGTCTTACATATCCGTTAATCATTCATTTTTTTGACATTAAATCTGGGGCATTTTTTAATGGCTTTTGAAGTGCGTCCACAATGGCTGCGATGATACTTGTTGCTAAAATACACATTAGACATAATGATGTAGGACCCGCTGCATCATCACTACCTGTAACTTTAGCAAGCACCCTTAAGCTTACTATTCCTAACAAAATGAGGAAAATGACTGTAAAAGCACATTTCTTTATAATCTTCAAAGATTTAAGGGATAATTCAGAGAAAGCATTGTTCTTTTCGATGTAGGTTAATAAGATACACAAAGCCAGCACTGCAATTACAGCCAGAAAAATAATTACCTTTAAGAAAGTGGTTGAACCTTGTTTAACATTCATTTAAAACACCTCACCTATTTAATGACAACTTGATTTTAGCACATTATTTATCGTATAACAGTAAATTTATATTGTTTTTATTTATATTATTATTGTTGTTGAAATATCTTTTTAAATTTAACAACAATAAAAAGCACTTCTCATTACAAAGAAATGCTCTTACTTTAAAATGTTCGATTTACAACTTGTTCAACAAAAACTGCCCGTTTAGATTTATGTGGTCTTCTAGTGCGTTGAGGCGTGTTTATGAGGTAGTTGAGGTTTGATGGCAGGCTTTACAGCGGGTAACGCTGCTGTTTCACCTCTCCTGTTTTGATAACGTATTTACCAAATCGCACAACAAAATGGCTGTCGCAATGTGGGCAGACAAGACTAGCTTTATGCTTTTGTACCTGGATTTCATCATTTGCACGAATAGGAGCCGACATCGGTTTCGTTCGAGACTGCAAGAATTATACAAGTTTGTTTACCACTTTCATTTATGCTTCGGCGAGCTTCTTTATTTCCTTTAACTCCACGCTATATCATCTCCGAACCATCATTATATTTTTTATTATGCCCATTAATCCCTTTGTTTGTTTAACCGAAGGCGAATAACCAAATACAAAATGCCCCTACCGATAGAAAGAGCTTTTATAATCAATGCGGTATATTCAATTTACCATGACTTTTGCTTGCTGCCGGGCTCCACGAAACTGAAAACGTTGCCAATCTTAAGAGTGAACAAAGGCAGCTCCCATCCTTATTGAAGAAAACCAACAAATTTAGACACCCCTATTTTATTAAAACGCTTGTTTTTCCTGACTAGCCATAAATTTCTTGCCATATTTATTCTGTATATATCCACTTCCCGCAAAAAGCCTTGCTCCAATTCTCTTGCCACTGTCAACCTTGGCAAAATGCTGATTCCAAGTCCAGCTTCAACCGCACTTTTTATCGCTTGTGTACTGCCAATCTCCATATAGCTTTCAATTTTATCTAAAACCCCATGCTCCCTTAGCATATTTTCTACGATAAGCCGTGTTCCGGAAATGGATTCACGCCAAATCATCCTTTCATTTCCCAATTCCTCTAGCTGAATTTCTTTTCTGTCTTTCCATGGGTGGTCGGATGGACATACCAATATCAATTCGTCTTCGGCGAACTTGTCTACAATAAAATCGGTGTTTTCCACAAGTCCTTCCACCAAGGCCAAATCAATGACATCGTTTGAAAGATCCTCCAAAACCCGGGGCGTATTTTTTATCGTCAATGTCACTTTTATTTCTGGCTGTTGTTTTTTGAATCTCCCAAGCAAGCTAGGCAATAAATACTCGCCGATAGTCAAGGAAGCCCCTACTATGAGATTTGCATTGTACTTCCCCGTCGATTGCTGAATCACTTCTTTTGAATGGTTGAAGTCATTTACTATGGCTTTAGCAAAAGGGTATAACAGCTTTCCTGCTTCTGTAACCCGCAGCCTTCCTTCCTCACGGTCGAATAACAAAGTGTTATAATAATTTTCCAGTTGATGGATCTGCCGTGTTACAGCGGGCTGAGATAGGAAACTTAACCTCGCTGCCTGGCTTATACTTCCTTCATCCACCACTAAACAAAACATTTTCAGATTTTCCAATTTCAAGAAAACGACCTCCATGTTTTTAGATTGTTATTAAAATGATAGCATCATTAGGTAAATGGTGAAATGAAAATAGTGAGATGCATTCTAAGGCTATTCAATTATTGGCGGCATTCTTTATAAAACGGATGAATCTTCTGGGTATAACTTTTTGTTATACCCGATGATTTTGTTGCAATTTACCCAGCCCTTTTTCTTTGTTATGTTAATGGTAAGAATTAAACAAAGCATGCAAAGGAAGTGACTGATGTCAATGAAAGGACAATGGAAAACTCTATTCCAATTATTTTGGACCTTTTTTAAAATAGCACCTGTCACATTCGGAGGCGGGTTTGCGATGATTCCTTTAATCGAAAATGAAGTGGTCGAAAAGAGAAAATGGATGAAAAGCAAAGAAGTTACGGATGTTTTTGCTTTATCTCAGTCCGTACCAGGAGCTGTCGCCATTAACTCCGCCACCTTTATCGGCCATCGAATTGCCGGAATGAAGGGGGCAATGGCAGCCATGATCGGTGTTTCATTACCTACCTTTTTAATTGTTCTGCTCCTGGGCATTGTGTATTTTTTCATTCAGGATAATCCGAAGGTGGAATCTGCATTCATATCGATCAGAGCTTCCATAGTAGCCATCATCGCCTATGCGGCTATCAAGATAGGAAAAACGGCAGTTGTGGACAAATCGACTTTCTGTATTTTAATAGCAGGAATTCCCGTCCTCTTCTTTCTTCACCCTGTGATGGTAATATTAGCAGGAGCTCTAGCGGGTATTGTGACCATCTCCACTAAGAGAAAATTAGGTTACGATGTCAAGATGGACAAAAAAGAGGGGAAAATAGGAGAAAATGATTTCGAACCTTTCATGGGTGCTGGCATATAGGTAAATCAAAAAAGGTCTAACTAATTTTCAAGAAAGCATGTGATGGAATGATGGTATTGTGGGAGTTGTTTAGCACCTTCTTTATTATCGGCTTTGTATCTTTCGGAGGCGGGTACGCCATGATTCCCGTAATTGAATCGGAAGTCTCACAGCATGGATGGATGACAACGCAGGAATTCACCGATATAATCGCCATTTCCGGGATGTCCCCAGGACCTGTCACCGCCAATAGTGCCATTCTCGTTGGCTATTCGACTGCTGGGTTTGCAGGAGCCATATCATCTGCTCTAGGAATCTTGCTTCCTGCTATTATATTCGTAACCGTTATAGCCACATTTTTCAGCAAATTGAATCATTATCCAGTTGTTCAATCCATGTTTTATGGATTAAGACCGATTGTCACTAGTTTGATCATCTTTGCAGCGATCAGTTTAGCACTTTCCAATCATATGATAACCGTGAACTTTTCATGGCGTACGATAAGCTTATTACTCGTTTTTGGTTTATCGTTATTTGCCCTAATGAAATTACGCTGGCACCCAGCCTATGTAATTATCCTTTCCGGTTTAGTTGGTGTTGTCCTCTATTCATGACAGGTGGCGCACACACAACCATCATTGAAAATTCACATTTAATTATTTCACCCATACAGAAAACACCCAGAATCCAATGATTCAGGGTGTTTTAATATTATTATATTCTCTTTTCAAGAAGTACGTTTCTTCATTTCATCATTTCCCGGCTGCAACCGTGGAAAACCAATCAGGATGGCAATGACGCCACAAAGTCCAATCAGGATTGGGTAATATGAATACGGCAAGATGCTTAACGGAGAAATTTTTGCTACCCCTGCTGCAACCAGCAGTTGTGCTCCATATGGGATCAACCCTTGGATACAACATGCAAAAATGTCAAGGACGCTCGCCGATTTCCGCGGATCAATCCCATACTTTTCAGAAATATTTTTGGCAAGTGGCCCGGCAATGATAATCGAAATCGTGTTATTTGCCGTTGAAAGGTTCGTTAAACCAACAAGCCCCGCAATGCTGAATTCCGCCCCTTTTTTTGATTTGCTATTTCGTGTCACTAAGTGGAGTAGATAATCGATGCCACCATTATGTTTGATTACAGCTACCATACCTGCAATTAAAATGGCAAGGAAGGAGATTTCATACATTCCCGCCATTCCTTCTCCAACTTTTTGAATGACACCCAACGGTTGATAACTACCATCTGCCAAGCCGATGATTCCTGCAAATACGATTCCGATGGAAAGGACCAAGAACACATTGACTCCTGCCAATGCAGTGACCAATACACAAAGATACGGAAGAATCTTCACCCAATCATAAGACTGTTGGGAAATGTCAGCCTGTTCACCCATCGTTAAAATTCCTAGGATGGCACATGTGATGATGGCTGCAGGTAAAACGATGAAAAAATTCACTTTAAACTTATCCTTCATTTTCGTTCCCTGAGTTCGGACAGCAGCGATTGTCGTATCTGAAATGAATGAAAGGTTATCCCCAAACATCGCACCACCAATAACGGCTGCCATTGAAAGGGCAAGTGAAATATCAGTTTGTTCACTAATCCCTACCCCGATAGGTGCGAGGGCAACAATCGTTCCCATGCTTGTCCCCATTGATAGAGAAATAAAACAAGCGATGATGAAAATCCCTACCATTAATAGATTTTGGGGGAAAACAGCTAAGGCAAGATTCACTGTTGATTCAACCGCCCCCATGCCATTGGCAACTTCGGCAAAAGCGCCGGCCAAAAGGAAAATGATTACCATTAACATGATATTGGCGTCCCCGGCACCTTTACAGAAGATATCAACCTTTTCATTGAATGTCTCTTTCCTATTCATCGCCAATGCAGCTGCCGATGCAATGGAAATCGCTACAATCACCGGAAATGAATAAAAATCTTTAGTGATGATTCCAGACCCAATAAATAAAATTAAAAATACGACAAATGGAATCAATGCCCATGGATTCCCTTTATTGTTTGCACTCATGATGTACACCTCTTTTTATTTTTCCCGCGACATGTGTCACAGCTCTTATTCTATTAACAGTTTTCGCAAATAACTCCAATTTGAACCTACCTGATTTTCCAGTCATGGAGCTGTAGCAAATAAAACTGGCATAAAAAAGACCCCTTCTATTTAACAACAAGAAGAGGTCTTTTAATTTATAAAAAACACCCTCCTTATCTTTCAGGCAAAAATCAGCCTGCTGGATTTGGCACAGCACTCCATTTAAGTCCGCTGCCGAGACATCTTCGGGCCAGTCCCTCCGTCTCTCTTGATAAGAAGATTACATTATATAATTTATCAAAAATTACGATGCCTGCCAGAAAAGTACCACGCTGGAAACTTGCCTGAGTTCGTGACATCGAAAGTCGTTTTGAAAAGCAAATATAACAGTACAGCATTTTTTCTATTTTCGCAAGGGTTAATTTTAAAGAATTTCACATGCACTCCTACTGTTCATAAAGAGAACTAAGTTGATTGGAACGGCAGGTGCAAGACTCCTGCGGGAAAAGCGAGTGCCTGGAGGCAACGTTCATATTGTACAAACCCAAAAAAATGCAGACAAACTTCGAGTTGCCTACATTCTGAAAGGTCTAATGACCTCTCAGCAAATTTGTTGGATTAGGTTAGGTGAATTATTTTTTGTCGAGTTCACATCAGTCGATACTTCAAATGCTTCCATTTGTTCCGAATCGAATGACTTTAAATACTTTTGCAGATATGCAGGATCATTAATGGAAGGATTCAACCAATCTTTTTCATCTTCTGGTTTTAGGATGACAGGCATGCGGTCATGAATGCTGGTCATTAGCTCATTAGGCACAGTTGTTATAACGGAGCACGAATAGATGCCGATACCTTCAGGAGATTTCCAGGATTCCCAAAGACCGGCCATTCCAAATGGAGCATGATTCTTCAGTTTTATTCGCATCGGTATTTTTCTTTCTGGTGTCTTCTTCCATTCATAAAAAGAGTCAGCGATTATCAAGCACCTCTTCTTCTTATACGCGTTCCTGAAGCTTGCTTTCTCAGCAATGGTTTCCGCTCTGGCATTGATCATTTTGTAGCCCGCTTTTTCGTCTTTTGCCCAGAAAGGAATAAGTCCCCACCGAAGATATCCAAGCCGGTTCCTTACCCCGTCATTAATGACGGAGAGCACGGATTGGGAGGGAGCAATATTGTAGCTGAATTGGTATTCCCCATCAAATGATCCCTGAATATCAAACCGTTCTTTTATCTCTTCTATGTCAGTGAAAAGAGTGAAACGTCCACACATAATATCGCCTACCGTATTAAGATTTATTACAGTGTATCAAATGGAACGGGCAGGCACAAATCAGCGTTCTAAAATCCTGATATCGGTAAATGGTTGATTAAATAATTCGCTGGAAATCAAAAGAGTGCCAAGGACTTCCCTTTCATCTTCAGCTTTAATGATTTCCGACAAAATTAAGGTACTGCCATTCCTTACCGTTACTTTATATTCATTCATGGAATCCCTCCTCAAAAACACTAGATGGTTGTTATTATAAACCAAAAGCCCACAAGTATCAGTATGGAACTCTGGCAGAGTCATGGTTCCTCAACCTAGATTGGTACATGCCATTATACTTGTAAGAGATGGTCGAACGCAGCAATGCATGGGACCATGAATCCTTTTAAGGAAGCACAAAAAAGACTGTCCATGAATGATCCATGGACAGTCTGGGTGCTGTCAAAGGTTTTTCGCTTTAATACAGAAGATAACATTGAGGAAAGCCACAACAGTCAATACGAAAAGACTTGAAGGACCGAAATGGAGTTGCCGCTATCCCATGTCCATTATTTAAAATGCAGCAAAACCTCATTTATTAAATGCCCTGCCAATGTAACGGTCTTATTATTTTCGTCCAATGAAGGGTTCACCTCAGAGATATCAAATGAGAGGATCTTTTCATTCGATACGATATGCCTAATAATGGCACGGACCAATTTCGGATCCAGTCCAAACGGCGATGGTGCACTTACCCCAGGTGCGTATGCTGAATCAATAACATCCGTACATAATGTAAGCATGATATAGTCATTTTCCTTAGCGAATTCATTTATCCTCCGCTTCGTTTCATCCATTTCGTATAATGACAAATCTTCTTCCAATATGTAGTCAACCTTACTCCTCTCGGCAGTTTCAAACAGTGCCTTCGTATTCCCCTGCTTCTGAATTCCGACACATAAATAGCAACAACTTTGATCTTCGTCCAAAATCTGCTTAAACATCGTGCCAGATGAAGTTTCATTTTCATAAGGTCTCATATCAAAGTGAGCGTCAATATTAATAATCCCTAGTCTAGCTTTTGGTCCAATGGATTTCCTAATCCCAAGATAATGGCCATACAGGGTTTCGTGACCTCCCCCAAGTATGATAGGAATCGCTTTACTCTCCAAAATCCGGGCAACAGCTGATCCCAGTTGAGATTGGGCGGCTTCCATCTCTGTACTTTCACATATTACATCGCCAGCATCCACCAGCTCGGTTTGGGAAGGTAAATGACAAGGTAATTTTGCCAACGACTGCCTAATATGATCAGGACCCTCGGCAGCACCAACCCTGCCTTTATTCCTTTTGACGCCTTCATCACATTTAAAGCCAATCAGTCCAAAAGTTCGTGATGCATTGGAAGAGGTGGCTAATTCCGAAATCGGTGCCAAGCGCACTCTTTGGTGGTATCTAAAGCTTTCGAGGTCAGTTTGGGAATCAATTCTTCCATTCCAATATTTTGAAGTCGGGTTAGTATACATAATTTCTCCTTTATTTTAAAAATTCCGAAATATCTTTCTTAAAAATTATAATGGAGATAATGTATAATTACCAATACAAAAATTTAATATTTTTATAGAAGGTATAGCCGTTTTCAGCGTAATTTATGATATTGACAGATATATCTGTTGGAGAATATCTTCCTCGTATCCGACATTGCTGCTCAAGCCATTAGATTTAGCAAGGAATTATCGATTTTGCCTATAAATAAAATCCACAAAAAGCCCAATTCCCCCGTGTTGCAAGCGAGAAATTGGGCTTTGGCATCATATAAAAGCGACCTTTAACAGAAGGCTCGATCTCAAAATGTCCTTACTAAACTTTAATATCAATTTTCAGTTACTGGCCCCTTATATGACCTAGTGACAGGGGATTTTGCCAAAATCCGCAAAGCATCATTATTTCAATGATTCTCCTAATTCGAATGATCTTCCTTATGATTGAAATATAATGAATTATAGTATTTCTATATAACCTTCTGTTCCATTTACTCGAATACGTTGCCCATCTTTTATCAGCTTGGTGGCATTTACCACACCGACCACGGCAGGTAAGCCATATTCGCGTGCGATGACTGCTCCATGGGTCATCAGTCCGCCAACTTCGGTGACGAGTCCTTTTATGGATACAAATAATGGTGTCCAGCTAGGATCGGTGAAGGTTGTAACCAGTATATCTCCATCTTCTAGATCTGCATCTTCCATGTTTAAGATGACGCGTGCTCTGCCCTCTATAACTCCGGAAGAAACCGATAGGCCTACAATAGCTTCGGCCATGAGATTGTCTCGTTTATATTCCCCTACAATGATTTCACCATCAGACGTGATAACACGTGGTGGAGTTAGTTTTTCATATAATTTGTACTCGTCTTTTCGTTTGCTGATCATCTGGTAATCTAGTTTATTTGTGCGTACGACTTCGTGAAGTTCTTCAAAAGTGAGATAATATATATCTTCTTTTTCATGAATAACGTTGGCTTGCACGAGTTGTTCGGCTTCCTTCAGTAAAGCCTGCTTATAAACGAAGTAGCGGTTAACCATTCCGTATTTTGGATATTCCCGATAACCGATGAAATTTCGGATTAGGCTGATCATTCGTTTTGTTTCTTTGGCTTTTTGTTCACCATCCGGTAATTTTTTCAATCGTTCTAATAGCTCTTGTTCTTTTTTCAAAGCTTCCTGTCGCCCTTGCTCAAATTTTCGATTGCTAGCATTAGGCTCAAAGTTTTTCATATTACTAAGTATCACAGGGACAAGTGTAGTTGGCTTTTCGCTCCAACGAATTTTAGTAATATCGATTTCTCCAGCACATCGCATTCCGTATTTGCCGAGATAATCATAGATGGCATCCTGGGTTTCCTGACCACCATCAAACTTAACCAGTTCATCCAGAAAATTATCATCTTTTACTTGTTGTAGATAATCAATTACTTCTGGATAAGGACGTATCACATCTGCGACATCCATTAGCGCCAGACCCATTTCTGAAGTAATATTGTTTGGTACAGATTGAGAAAGCGTGTCGGCTGCGTTTTTTTCACCTAACCACTTATTCATTTTTTCATTGATCCATGATGATGCATCTATAGCAGCCATAAACACAGCTGAACTTTGTGGGTCAAATAAAATCTTCTTTAATATCTGGATATCTTCCAGAATGAAATCAAATAAATCCGATCCTGATTTCGTTTGGATGTTTTGTTTTAATTCTTCTATCGATGTTTGACTACGGTTAATCAAATCAGAAACGATTGTCGGGTCGTTTTCAATTTGTGCACTAGAATGTCCAGACGGCACACTTTTATTGCTTTTACCGGAATTCTGTTCTTGCTTATCATTTGGTACGGATTTTATGAAATCCCCTCGCTCTATTATGTTAATGAGTGCATCTTTCATGAGCGGATCGTGTTGTCCCATGGCCTCTACTAACATTTTTCTGCTGTCAGGTGAAGTCACCATATGTGTGACATCTACAAACAACCTTCCGCCAGCTATGCGCATGGGTGCAGGAGTCGTCAACAGCCAAAAAGATAATCCCAATGGTTTCATGGCGTCAGTCATCATTTGTTGATGACCGACAGATACATAGACGTGATTCTCTTGATCATTCGCTTCAGGGATGGGGTATAAAGTAGTGATTGGACGGCTCTGGACAATATAAAATGTATCACCAACCAAACACCATTCGATATCTTGCGGCCAGCCAAAATGCGCTTCAAGCTTTCTGCCGATCCTTTCAAGCCCCAACACCTGCTCATCTGACAGGGTCGATAAAACCTGCTGCCCCGATTCAATTTCCTTTTCCACCGTTCCGCCTTCTTTTCGTGTATATATAGCCAACTTTTTGGCAGAAATGTTCTTCTCCACAATCCTACCTTCTTGCACTTTATAATTGTCCGCAGACACTAAGCCAGAGACAAGTGCCTCACCCAGCCCAAAGCTAGCATCGATCGAAAGCACCTTGCGGTTTGAGGAAACTGGATCAGCTGTAAATAGTATTCCGGAAGCTTGCGGAAAAACCATCCTTTGTATAACAACAGACAGATAAACCTTGCGATGGTCAAATCCGTTTTGCATTCGGTAAATCACAGCACGATCAGTAAATAGTGAAGCCCAGCACTTACTAATATATTGTAAAATTGCATCTTTTCCTTTGATGTTTAGATAGGTATCCTGTTGACCTGCAAAGGAGGCAAATGGAAGATCTTCGGCTGTAGCGCTAGAACGAACAGCATATGCATGCTCGAAGCCAAAAGTTAAGAGACATCGGTCGATATCTTCTTCGATCTCCTTGTCGATCTCGATTCCCTCAATCAGATCACGAATCTTCCTGCTAATTTCACTTATTCTTTTTCGTTCGTCCACTTTTTGTACTGCAAGCTGATCGAGTAATTGATGAAGCTCATCATTTTCCCCAATGACTCTTTTAAATGCCTCAGTAGTAACACAAAATCCTTCTGGTACAAGAATTCCATCAATCCTCGAGCATTCGCCCAAATTCATCCCTTTGCCACCGACCACCATTTGTTTCGTTTTATCGATCTCCCGAAAATCCAGTACATATGGTTTCATTTATTTCCCTCCCATTGAATCATATGACAAAAATCATTCATGTTATCAAGCAATCACGCTGTCCAATCGATCTTGGTCCTAGCGAAGTTCCATGTTCATATCAAACACTCCTTTAAAAAGGGATTGACAGAAAAGGATTTTATGCTGTATAATTATAATAGGGTATAATTTATACAAAATATAAAATCAGCGTATCTATATTAATCTATCACAGTTTCTCATATTTTTCAATGTATTTCCATGACCACAATTGTAGTAAATGCAAAGTCAGAAAACCCCTGTTTACAAAACAACTCACAAAAATGATTTCCAAATATCCAATCATTTATTGCTGCGTAAGGGGAAATACGGATGTACAACCTTAATAAACTCCAATAGTAAAAAGTCCGGTTTCTTAGCATTAAGAAATCGGGCTTTTTTAGATACTCCATTAAAGCGTCCGAGCAGTAATGGAGATTATTGAAATTTACACCTTCCCAAATAATAGTAAAGACTTTACAAAGAAGGATGTCTTCTGGTTTAGATTCAAGAATAGTTTTAATTGACAGTAAACATCCATGAAACATCAAATTTATCCTTCAACGAACCGTGAAGTTTCGCAAAGAATGTTTCATGAAGATCCATTTGTACGGATCCCTCTTCTTTTAATATGTTCCATGCCTTTCTAGCTTGTTCCTCCGAGTTAAGCTCCACACTTACAACCACTTTGTCACTATCATTCAATTTACGGTTTGAATCAGAACCCATTATAATTCCATCTTCTGTTAACCTTAATTGTGAGTAAAGAACAAGGTCTTTATCACTCTCTTCAACAGGAAAGTCTGGGCTTGATGGGATTTCACTATATTTTTGCATAGCAATAAGTTCCCCGCCAAATGCCTCAATATACAGTTTGAAAGCCTCTTCACATTCTCTGTTAAACATTAAATATGGTTTAATCATTTTCATTCTCCTTTGAATCAAGATTGGATTCCTTAATAATAACCGGTACCAAGATTATCATCGTTACAAGCATACACGAACATTAGTTCTGTTTCCAAATAAAAACTTCTGATCGTTCTTTTTTAAAATAAAACTTAAACCTATATCATTATGCACAAAAATGGCATTGTTATATTCTCGACGTACAGCATGGTAAACGGTTTCCAAATATAGAACGTGATTTCATCAACAAAACCTATAATGATATCCACAATGCGGCACTATCCCTGAACAAGGATCAGCGCTCATTTTTCATTTTAGGGGAAGGATATTTTTGGTACCGCCTCATGTAGGACAACAATACATTTCTTCTATATTATTTGACGGGAATATTCCTGTTTGTTTATATCTCACCCAAAGGACTATAATTCTAATAAATCGTGGGGTAAAGATGAATACTACCTTATTAATTACTCTTCGAGTGGGCATGGTGAACTCCATGGAAACGGCCCTTTCACCGCGGGAGAATATGCAGAACGACTTCAGATTCGGGACCCATCGGCATCCAAATATATAAGCGGGCTTCACAAATCGGGAGTAGTGGAATTTATGCGGAAGCAATTCGTCGAATTTACAAGCTTCGTCCAGAGCCCTTTAGCATTAAACATTTGGTTTGAACAGTATTGTGAAATACGGTAAGAAAGACTCGACATAAAATGATTTCAAAAACCGAAATCACCCACAGTTTCAATGCTCCTCCTGAGCTTGTATTTAAGGCTTTTACCGAATCAGAACATCTGCAGAACTGGTGGGGCCCAAAAGGATAGTCTTTTGATATTTCTAAGTTTGAGCTTCTAAAGGAAGGTGTCTTCCATTACAGCCAGACATCCCCTGATGTTTATGTAATGTGGGTCAAATTTGTTTATCATGAAGTGAATGCCCCGGATAAACTCGTTTACACCTCTTTCTTTTCTGATGAAATGGGTAACATCGTACGTGCTCCTTTTAACGACAACTGGCCATTGGAAACTCTCAATACTTTTACATTCACCGAGCATGGAGGTAAAACAATACTTCGGTGATTAGGGCACCTGTATCCCCAACCGGGAGAAAATCAAAACTTACGAGGAGTCGCAGGAAATGGTTCAGGAGGGCTTTTCAGGAACCTTCGTTCAACGGGCTGATTATCTCTCTACCATTTCATATGACTAAAAAACAACACCAGACCTCTCTATACATAGAGATTTCTGGTGTTGTCAAGTTTAGGTTCACTTAGTATTCAAGTTCCCGAGCAGACTTAGAAAAACAATCAATTCGTGACACTGCCATCTTCGTCCGGATCTTCAATATCCGCCTGATCTTTTTCCAATAGTGCCTCTTTGTCTTTTTCGTTCCATTTTGTTTTATACCCTAATGATTTCGCTACTCTTAACACAGGTAGATAAGATTTTTTATCTGGTTTAAATGATTCTAAATCCCCTGTTTGGATTACACCCAAACCTAGTAGCAATTTATCTGATTGGATATAGGGTTTTTCCTCGATCAATTTCATTTGATCAGCTGTATAAGGATAAACGGCTCCATTCACTTTTAAGGTAAACGGTCCCTTTTTTTCTTCTTTTATTTCTTTTGGCTTTTTCGATTTATGGGAAACATTATACACACCTTGAACAGTTCCTTCTCTCGTATTATCGGCTCCTCCATACATTTTTCCCTTTTCATAATCATAAATAACAGCTTGCACATTTCCGATATGTTGCGGTTTTTCTTCATAAACATGGCCTTTTGCCATTAACTCCAGCCTTGTATTTTGTTCAATTCCCGGTTCCCACCTAACTGTCGGATAACCAGCTGAATAAATACGTGGCTTATATATGGCATCTTGAATGAGCATTTTATGATCAAGCACGTTCATGATCGTTTCTGATACCGATGCGATTATCGTCGCTCCTCCTGGAGAACCAATGGCCATGAAGGGATTTCCATCTTTTAAAACGAAAGTCGGGGACATACTGCTTCTTGGTCTTTTTCCTGGTTCCACCTGGTTAACTCCACCCGGTGTGGCATCAAAATCCGTCATTTCATTATTTAGCATGAAACCATAATCCGGTACCATGATACCTGAGCCGAATACTTGCTCGATTGTAGTCGTATAAGCAACCATATTTCCCCACTTATCCATTACAGAAAAGTGAGTCGTTTGTCCGATTGGGGTTTTCTCTTCATTTACCATCTTCATTGCAGTGGGTTCTTTGCCCTCATACTTCCATAGATCGCCTGCTTTGACATCAGCTGTTGATCTATTTGGATTGATGAGTTTTCTTCTTTCTTTAATATAATCTTCATCTAGTAGTCCTTCTGTTGGTACATCATAAAAATCTTCATCCGCCATATAGGCAGCGCGATCGGCAAAAGCAAGATGCATGGCTTCGGTTAGATGATGAAGATACTCAGGTGAGTTCGCCCCCATCTTTTCCACATCGTATCCTTCCATAAGCTCCAGGATTTGCAGCACAGTCAAACTGCCTGAGCTTGGTGAAGCTGCCCCTACCACTTCAAATCCCCTATATTCCGATTTAATCGGCTCTCTCTCTTTCACTTCATAGTTTTCCAAATCCTCAGTTGTCATTGTTCCTTCACGCTTTTGTACTTCTTTGGTAAGCGCCTCCCCGATTTCACCTTTATAAAAAACGTCAGAACCTTGTTTTTTTATTAACTTAAGAGTCTTTGCCAGATCTGGCTGAACGAGGGTGTCTCCCTCTTCCAACGGCTTTCCGTCTGGTACAAAAACTTTTGCAGCCGCTTGGTTATTTTTAAGCTTTGTTACATTTTCATCGATATATTGTGCCGTTGCCCAATTGACTTTTATCCCTTCTTCAGCCTGTTTAATGGCCGGGCCAGTGACTTGTGATAATTTCAATGTTCCATATTTCTCAAGAGAAGTCTCCACCCCCATCAGTGTCCCAGGAACTGCAACCGCTTTTCCTGATGTGTGCCGCTTACTAAAAGGAATAGGTTTTCCCTTTTCATCTAAAAAAAGTTCAGGCGTAACATTTTGAGGTGCCATTTCGCGATTTTCGATCATCGTTATTTTATTTTCCTTTTTATTATAAATCATGATAAAACCACCGCCGCCGATTCCAGACATCATTGGCTCAACTACATTTAATGATAATTGAATGGCAGCTGCTGCGTCGACTGCATTTCCACCTTGTTTTAGTATCTCTATACCCGCTTCAGCCGCTAACGGATGAGAAACTGATACGATTCCATTTGTAAAACCCTTTCCCATTGACCCATCCACTCCAGGAACACTTGCAAAAGCCGGTGTGATCATACAAAAGAAACTGAAAGTAACTAAAATAAAACTTTTTAAAAATTTCATGAATTAGTCTCCTTTCAAAATAAAACAAATTAGGGTTTAATCATAAGGCTGGTGGATACGAGCAGAATTCTCTAGTGGGAATATGCTGGTTGTCTCGATAAAAAACAGTCTGCACATTCCCATTTGGCGTTGCGTTCTCAATGATGTTTCACTTCAAAAAATCACCCCCTGAATGGTACAGCTGTACCCTTCACTTCCGGATTGAGGCTCAATTTTTCTCAATGCTTTGGTTATTTTCCAAGATTTTGGAGCTATCGTGATTGTCACTCTTCCAAAGATATTGTAAAGCCAGTAACACAATAAAAGCGGATATCCCAATGATGTCCGATATTGTTTCAGGATAGATCAATAGTAAACCTACGATTATGGCGAGGACTCTTTCTACCCAGTGCATCCCCCTCATCCAGTAACCTATGACCCCCGCACCGATGGCAATCATGCCGGACATTGCTGTAAAAACGACCCACGCAACCTCCATCCAAGTTGTATCGATCATTAGCATTTGCGGGGAGAGAACAAAAATATATGGAATGATGAATGCGGCGATGGCAAGTTTCGATGACTCAATCCCCGTTTTTATCGGCTCACCTCCCGCTACCCCTGCCGCTGCAAATGCCGCTAAAGCAACTGGAGGAGTTATATCTGCTATAATGCCAAAATAGAAAACGAATAAATGTGCAGATAGATCAGGAACACCAAGCAAAATTATCGCAGGCGCTGCAATCGTCGAGGTGATTACATAATTGGCAGTCGTAGGTGAACCCATACCTAATATAAGTGCCGCTACCATAGTGAGCATCAGTGTTGGAATCAAATATCCACCAGATAAATCGATCAACCCATTAGCCAGCTTAAGTCCTAGCCCAGTTTTCGTGACGATACCGACAATGATGCCCGCTGCTGCGGTTGCAGCTGCAACCGCAAGTGCTGTCCGGGCTCCATCCACCAATGCATAAATGATATCGATGAATTTCATGCGGACATCCTTGTTAATGAAACCTACAAGAACCGAGATGGCAATGGAATATAGTGCTGCATGTGTTACCGTGATATTCATCATGAGCAAAATGATAATGGCAAGAATCGGTATTAGTAAATAAAACTTGCCGAACACTTCCTTTTTACTTGGCATCTCTTCTTGAGTTAACCCTCGCAGCCCAAGTCGTTTCGCTTCAAAATGGGTCATGATCCAAATTCCTGAAAAATAAAGGATAGCTGGAATCGCTGCCGCCTTTGCTATATCCCAATACGTAATTCCATTCCCAATGAACTCAACCATCAAGAATGCCGCTGCCCCCATCACCGGAGGCATCAATTGCCCGCCTGTTGAAGCAGCCGCCTCCACTGCCCCGGCAAATTCCTTCTTATATCCAAGATTTTTCATCATCGGTATCGTAAATGCTCCTGATGTGACAACATTAGCCACTGAGCTCCCGCTAATCGTTCCTTGAAGAGCACTGGAAAAAATCGCAACCTTTGCAGGTCCCCCTATCCTTCTGCCGGCAATGGCTGTAGAAAGATCATTAAAGTATTGACCGACGCCTGTTCGGACCAGAAATGATCCAAACAGTAAAAATAGGAAGATGAATGTCGATGACACCGCTAACGGAGTACCCAAAATTCCCTCTGTCGAGAAGAACATCGTTTGCACCAGACGCTCCAGAGTCAAACCGCGATGAGCAAGGAATCCTGGCATATACTGTCCAAAAATACCATAGAAAATGAATAATATAGCAATGACCATGATAGGAAGACCAACTGCACGCCTGGTTGCTTCCAAAACCAGCAGAATGGCCATAAAACCGACCGCAAAATCCAATACGCCCAAACGCCCTACATTCATGACGATATCTTCGAAAAATAAGGGCCAATATGCACCTACCCCAATACTAAGGATCGCTAAAATGATATCGTACCAGGCAATTTGAAACTTTCCTTTTTCACGCTTCTTCCGGTTTGCGGGAAATAGTAAAAATACCAAGGAGAGTGCAAACCCTAAATGTATCGTCCGTTGGATTTGTGCTGTAAAAACGCCAAATATGGCAGTATATAATTGGAATAGCGAAAAAGCCAGGAGTCCAAAAAACGCAATGTGGCCCAAGACACCAGTTAATTTCCTTGTCCCGGCTTCTGGATCATATTTTTCCAATAACTCCTGCTGCTCTGCTTCGGTTAAATATTTGATTTTTTCATTATCAGCCACTAATCTTCACTCCCTTCAACTGTTCCCACAATGAAATTCTTTCCGATGAAATCCTGACCCATGTCCCTGGTTCCATAAAGTCTGCCAATGTGTATGTTTTTTCATCATATATTAATCGATGATTGGCTTTAACTTGTCCTACCCGTAAATCTATATAGGTGAAAGTGCGTTGCATATTTTTTATGAAGTAGGTACCGTCTTTTACTTCAAACACTTCCTCACCCTCTGCATTGGAAGGCATACCGACCGCAAAATCATCATAGGCAAGTTCGGTTTGTTCGATTTGCTTATCCGATAACCGATATGATTCCAAAACATCTGTGAGGTGGATGGAGTGTGTATATTTAATCTTGAATTCTTTTTCTTTTTTCAAAGGAAAGTATGCGACTAATTCCCCTTGGTCCTCGAAGGAAAAGGCTATTACATGCTTATAAGGAAAAAAGAATAAAAAAGCGATGAGCAGAGGTATAAGAAAAGCCATGAATTTCTTGAATATCATAGGCACCCCTTTCACAACAAGTGTCCCATTTAGAAAAAAATGAAGCCGATAGGCCACATAAAGCGAGCTACCGACCCAATTGCATTACTTGGAAACACCTTTTTCTTTAAAGTATTTTGCTGCCCCAGGATGCACTTCCATATCCCCTAATCCTTCAAGTGCAGTTTCTGCTGTAAGGAACTTGCCTTTTGCATGTGTGATTTGATCTGTGTTTTCATATATAGCTTTAGTCATTTCATAAACTAAATCTTTATCAAGATCCTTTGTAACCACTAACATCGCTTTAACTGCAACTGTTTTAACCTCGGAATTGATTTTGTACGTTCCACTTGGAATGGTATCTTCAGCATAGTATGGATACTTTTTAACCAATGCTTGAATTTTGTCCTCTGCAATAGGCAGGACCATGATATCATTCTGGACGGACAGCGCCTCGACTGCACCAGTAGGCGTGCCTGCCGTGATGAAAGCTGCGTCAATATTGCCTGCTTGGATTCCTTCAGTCGACTCATCAAAAGATAGATTTTGACCTTTAATATCTTTTTCAGACAAACCATGAATCTCCAGGATTTGCATGGCATTAATGTATGCACCAGAACCCGGAGCACCTACCGATACCTTTTTACCCTTTAAATCCTCGATTGATTTAATTCCGCTTTTCGCAGTCGTTACAATTTGAACAGTTTCAGGATATAAGGAGCTGATCGCCATTATATTGTCAATGGGTTTCCCATCGAACATTTCTGTTCCTTCAATTGCATATGCCGCGATATCCGTTTGCGAAAAGGCGATTTCAGCCTCTCCAACCCTTAATGTTTCCATGTTTTCGGCTGAGGCGCCAGATGTCTGAGGTGTTATATTCGCTTTTGTTTTATCGGAAATGATTTTTCCAATTTGTCCTCCAAGAGGATAGTATGTACCTCCCGTTCCACCAGTCAACAGGCTCAAGTTTTTGTTACCGCTTCCTGAGGCACCTTCATTACTGTCTTTACAAGCCGTGATAATACCGGTGACCGTCAAAATCATGACCAATAAAAAGCACTTATGAAATGTTTTCATAAAAATCCCCCCTCATGTATATTCATCATCTGCAAAAGATGATAATGTTATTATTCTACCGACCGACTCACTTTCCCTTTTTTTACAAAATTAGACACATCATCCATAAGAACTAGTAATACTTTAATAAGTTTTATAGAAATTAAAACACCAAGCTTAAATGTGTACAAAAACCTATTAAAAACAAGGGAAATCCGCTATCCAATAGTAATATTTTACCGTTTATTACTTATTATTCCTTTCTTTAAGGATAATATTGACTCTTCCATTTTAGAAATATATTATTGTTATAAACTTATAAGTAGATGTTATAAAATTACAGATTTTGTTTGGGAGGAAATTAAAAGTCTCCCCTTTCTTAACCTTGTATTTTCAAATCCGACTGAAGTGGGTGATTGTTTGAATTACCTATCCCTCCGCTATTTCATAGAGGTTTCCAACCATCTTAGTTTCAGTGAGGCTTCCAAAACCCTGCATATATCCCAGCCCGGACTTAGCCAACAGATTTCATCCCTCGAAAAACAATTAGGCTTTAAACTATTGAATCGAACGACAAGAAAAATTACATTAACGGAAGAAGGAGAATACATCTATAAAAAGCTTGCGCCTTCCTTTGAAGATATCGAGAAAACAGTGAATTACATAGTTGAAAACAAAACCATCCCCAAGCCTAAACTTAAGATTGCTACCGTACCCTCCGCAGCTAGTATATATATCCCAAAGTTATTGAAAAAGATCGTGGAGCAATACCCGGAAACAGAGTTTTACGTGCATGAAACAACATCTTCAAGAGCAGTAAAACTCGTAAACCAACAAAATTATCACATCGGTTTCATCCGAACGCCCATTCACGGTGACATCATCGCCAATGAAGGATTAAGCATGATTGAATTCATGAGGTTCCCTTTACAATTAGTCGTCTCCATTGATCATCCACTGGCCCAAAAAGAGGCCATAAATTTATACGAAGCAAAAGACGAACCTTTTATCCATTATGATGCCGTTCAAGCACACTCCCTTCAATTCCTTTTGGAAAAGGCTTGTCTGACGGCTGGATTTTCACCTAAAGAATTATGCAAAGGCTCTGAATTACTGACGATTGCCAATCTAATATCAAATAACTTAGGCGTAGCCCTCATGCCGAAAGATATGGTGAGTTTGTTGGGAATAAGCCAAATCAAAGCCTTGAACATCGAAAACTTGGAATTAACCAGTTCGATATCGGCAGTTTGGAAAAACACGGATGCCTCAATTCTGGCTAAGCATATTTTGAAAACGTTAGAGAATGATGATGATTTTAGCAAAATATAAGATTCTTGGTTGGGTAATTGCTGCGAAGCGAGGTAATTATAGTAAAATGAATGATACTTATCGGAGTTAAAAAGCCCCATTTCTCTTTTTATGACACTGAGAAACGGGGCTGTTAATATTGGATAATTTCACCTTTTAAACTACTTATTGGCGACGGGGTGTTCCCCCTTATATAACTTATGAAAACCTTATAAGAAACCGTGTGCTTATTTTTGATCCGTATTACCTGTAACTTTTATAAAGATTAATATTATGTAAAATCTCTATAGGGGCGTTACTTAAACCAATCTAAAAAGTCATATTAACCTGTTCCCTTGTTAAGCATCAAAACATGTATAGCTTCAAAATATATCAACTTTCCTTTTTTTCGATTTAAACCGGACAATCGAGAACCCCTATCCATCACTTTTTACATAAGGGACCCAGCCTATGTATTTAAGATTCTTTTTCTTAAGAAAAGTCTTGTTGTTAGAAAGAGGTCATCCAAATAATGAAGTACTATGAAGCGGCTGAACTTTCGCCAAAGGATCAATATAGGCTTTGGCATTGTTAACTGCCGTAGGACCTTCACCAAATCCGGAAGCAATTAATTTAACCTTTCCATCATACGTACAAATATCCCCAGCTGCGTATATGCCTGAAATATTTGTTTCTTGTTTGGAATTAACGATAATTGCATTTTTATTGATGTTTAGACCCCATTCTTTAATCGCTCCAAGAGAAGAGACAAAGCCGTAATTTATAATTAAATCATCTACGTCAACCACTTCTTTTTGTTGAGTCTTTGCGTGTTCTAAAACTATTTGAGTAATGTGATCTGTTCCTACCAATTCGGAGGGTATATAAGGTGTTTTGACCTCAACAGCGGAATTCACTAATTTTTCTACACTATGCTCATGGGCACGGAATTTATCTCTTCTGTGTATCAATGTTACCTTTTCGGCAATCGGCTCTAACATAAGGGCCCAATCAACAGCAGAATCCCCACCGCCTAGAATCACCACTTTTCTTCCTTTAAATCGGTTCATATCATTCACGAAATAATGCAAATTCTTATTTTCGAACTGTGTTGAATCTTCCAATTCTAGTTTACGAGGCTGAAAGGCTCCATTTCCAGCAGTAATGATCACTGATTTAGAGAAATGAGTATCGAGGTTTGTGGTGATCTTAAATGTTCCGTCTGCTTGCTTTTCCATTTGTTCAACTGCTTCTTCAAGACAAATGGTTGGTTCGAATACTTTCATTTGTTCTTTTAAATTCTCTATCAATTCCTGCGCCCTTACTTTTGGAAAACCAGCTATATCATAAATGAATTTTTCGGGGTAAAGAGCCGAAAGCTGTCCACCCAATTGAGGAAGACTTTCAAGGATTTTCACCTTCGCTTGCCTCATTCCGCCATAGAACGCAGTAAACAAGCCAACTGGGCCGCCACCAATAATGGTTATGTCATAGACCTTCTTTTCTTCTGTCAATGCAATCACTCCTTGTTCTTCTAGGTTGGTTGTTCATACTTAACGTGAATTACTGGCTGTAAGGGATAAACTTATAATGTTTCCACTCGTCATTCCAATTTTTCCGGTTCTAAAAATGATAAGATCTGTGAATATCCATCCTTTCAAAAAAACTAACTAGTGACGTCAGTTTCCTTAGTTTTAAAATCCATAAATCAGTTACAAATACCCCCATAGAATCTATAAATCTTATTCAAATTTATTAGGGTTACCATCAAATGCTGCTTGAGCCACTTTTATAGAATCGGTTGGACATCCTTCTGAAGCATCTATCATATCTTCCTCAAGTTCTTCAGGTATAATCGCTGCCCCAACATTATTATCCAATAAAACGAACGCAATCCCTTCTTCATCATAATCATAAATATCCGGAGCAGAAGCACCACAAGCTCCGCAAGCAATACACGTTTCTTTATCCACGATTGTATAATTAGCCATTTTTCCTGTTCCTTCCCCTCTTAAATCTCAGCCTGTCTTTTCCTTACTCATTACCGTTCAAAAATTCCAAAATGCTCGAATTAAACTTCCTTGGATTTTCCTGGTAACACAAATGTCCGCCATCTGGAATAATCACTAGCCGGGAGTTTATTAGCTTTTCATGAATGGCTTCTGATTCCTTAATAGGAGTTACAGTATCCAACTCACCAC
Organism: Bacillus sp. ISL-78; assembly: GCF_018613455.1. Classification (NCBI taxonomy): domain Bacteria; kingdom Bacillati; phylum Bacillota; class Bacilli; order Caryophanales; family Bacillaceae; genus Bacillus; species Bacillus sp. ISL-78. The sequence continues at coordinate 181,321 of NZ_JAGGQC010000008.1, read as the reverse complement.
AAACCACAAGAACAGGAACAACTATATGAGATAACATACTCATTTGATTTAGATGATAAAGTGAATATGCTACCGAACGGTATCCTGCCGGTCTTATCTGTGTCATAATCTCTTTGACTCGTGTATGGACATTTTCTGAAGCATGGGGGGATAGCAGTGCTTGTATTCTCTTTTCCGCTATCTCCTCAGTAGAAAGGTTTTCAATTGAAAATAATCGATTTTTCAATTTCGTCTCGTTCTCTTCTGGGGATAGAGCAGCAGCCCCCCTCGTCGAATCTGCTAATATAAGTTTATTAACCTTATTAGGGTACAGGCTACAGAACTCTATCGCAATTGCAGCTCCCATTGAATGGCCGAGCAGATGGATTTTTTCCAGCTTTAGCTGATCTAGCATGCCGTTCAGAATACGTGCGAACTCTTTAAAATTTCTATATTCTTCTGCTGGATCTGAACTTTTCCCATAACCCGGCGCATCCCATGCGATTACTGTATAATGCTCCTTTAATTCCTGGATTTGTTCCTTCCATGACTGTGAATTATTGCTCATACCATGCAATAATACTAAAGGTTCTCCATTACCTTCTATTTCATAATGAATACTTAAATCTTCTACTTTTACGAATGGCATACGATCAGTCCCCTTCTAAAGGTAAGTCTCTAACTCTTAAAGCACCCAAACTTGAAATAACTTTCTTAAATTAGAGAATGATTTACTATTTTTTATGCTTGAGACCCCTATAAAGAAAGTGCTTCCTTTCTTGAAGACAGGCAGGAAAAATTGCCTTACCTTCCCGTCTTACCAGCTAACATATTCAAATACCTCTCTAGCTTAGCCAAGGCCCCGCACGGACAATCCGCCGTCGCTGGAAATGACTTCACCGGTGATTGCGCGTGATTCGTCAGAAGCTAACAGTACATACGCCGCAACGTGATCTTCCGGCATCTGGGCAAGTTGAAGAATATTCCGTTTTTTAATGTTGCTTGCTTTCGTATCATTATCGACGACTTTCACAAATGGACGCAGCGGCGGAATCACCGTGAGTGCTGTCAATGTCCCCCCTGGAGCTACCGCATTTACCCGGATGGAAGGAGATAGTTCGAATGCAAGCTGGCGCATCAATCCAATTTGGGCGTGTTTGCTCGCTGTGTACCAAACACCGCCGCCATCTGGGTAAAAACTTGCACCGGACACGGTAAAAATAATATTGCCGTTTGTTTTTTTTCAGTTCTTCAAGAGCAGCTTTAGCTCCGAAAAACGAGCCCTTTACGTTAATATTGAATAGGAAATCATACGCTTCGGAAAGCGCCTCGGGAGTCACATCGGCAAATTTGGCAAATCCATCGAACACGCCTGCATTCGCAACGAAGACATCTAACTTTCCGAATTGCTCAACAGTAGCTTGGACCGCTTGCTCATTGTCTTCGTATTTGCTTACATCTCCCTGATAAGTCAGGATATTTTCACCAAATTCTCCTTTCATTTTCGCTAATGTGTCTTTAGAGCGGCCGATAATGCTCACTTTTGCTCCTTCTTGTATAAAACGGCGTGTGACCGCTTCACCTATTCCAGAAGCGCCCCCTGTAATCAAAACGACTTTATCTTTTAAAGCCATGCCCATTGTCTCCACCCCTTCTGATATCTTTTAAACGTGATGAACGGTTATCCAAAGATCGGTTCCATTCAAGTTTACTTTCTTGTAGCGAGCACATAATCCTCATAAACGTTTCATATATAAAACAATGTTTCTCTTTATAAACAATTCTAAAATGTAATCGCTTCATTGTCAATGTAAGCTGTAAAAACTGAAACCATCGTTCGGGAATACGTGCCTTGTCTATATCAAGCTATGGTCATCCTTATTCCTGTGTACACGTCACTGAGTATTCAAGATTTATTGTGGTTCTCAGTAAGAATCTAGCGTCCCTTCTTACTGAGATACCCTTTTAAAAAACGTATGATATTACTTTTTTTCGCTCTCTATAAAGTTACTTTGTTTCCTGTCGTATTACTTAGGTGATATTCGGCAACTTCTTGTTTAATCATAAACAAGTACGCGACAAACCCCAGAGTGGCTGCTACAATAAGCATCGCAATGGAGGGACCAAAATCACCGCCCGACATATCGCGGCTCCACCCCATGATATAACTTGAAAATCCACCCATAATATTCGTGAATCCCATTAAACCGGCCGCACGTCCCGCTGTTTCAGGTGTTGAAAATTTGATGATGAAGAAATTGGTTAGATGAAACATTCCACCCTGAGTTCCCATGGCGAGCCCCATTGAAACCCCGGCCATAATAGGACTAGGTGCAAGAACGGCGATTGTCAAAAATACAGCTGTTAGTATGAAAAGAATCGTCGCAAGCAAACTCGGGCGTTTCGTTTTGTCCGCCAGAAATCCGCCAGCCAGGACAAATCCAAGCGCGAATAGCCATGATAATGAGGTAATCCCAGTCATTGCATCTCTTTCAAAGCCTTTGGCCTCCACGAGATAGGTAGGAAGCCAAATACTGATTCCAAAGAAAAGAAAGGACGACATCAAATTGCCAAACCAGACAATCCAATAACGATAATCCTTTGCGAAGAATTGCTTCAACTGCACATCATGCGCTTCGTCCTTTTGGCGAATATAAGAGACTTCCTCTTTACTCATGCGTGGATGTTCTTCTGGCGTATTACGAGCCAAATACAGGAACATTGGAATATTTATAAACAAGTTAAAGGCAGCGAGAGCAAAGAACGCGGCCTGCCAATGAAATGTTGAAATAATGAGGATGAGCATAACGGTACCTACTGCCGGGCCAAGGTAGTTTCCAGTAATCCAAAATGACTGTGCCCTGCCAAGCTCTAGTTTATTAAACCAATTCGATATGAATTTACCCGATATCGGGATCATCATGCCTTCCCCGATTCCGAGGATGACCCTACTAATTAAAAACATTTCGTATGAAGTGGACAGCCCTCCCATGACCATTGTCGCAGTCCATACCAGTAAACCTAAAACCGCTGTTTTCCGCGCCCCTAACTTGTCGATAATAACACCCCAAAAAATGTTGGAACAGGAGTATGAAATCATGAATATAAAGGAGATCAAGCCAATTTTCGCATTTTTATCGGGGCCAGTCAGACCAAGATCACTTAAAAATCCCGGATCGGTTTGGATAACAGAGATACCTACTTTATCAATCTGACCGAAAAACCAGAAGAAAAAAATAGGAATCGCAATGTACAACCATCTTTTTTGACCTTGTAACATGTTATTTCCCCCTTATAACAGGCTCATTTGAATGCGCTTTCATGATTTTCGATACAAAATGGCTATCATGCTATCAAACTTCACCAACTCCCTCTTTCAAAAGATAGCAGTAACTATCGTTTCGTATAAAAAACATTGTTACCGATATTTAATGTTATATTGAATTTTCTTAATAGTCAATAATATTCAGAATAATATTTTCCACAGAAAAACTAGTTTTATATACAAAACTAAATAAGGGATTGTTTCGATGAAAACAACCTGAAACAATACCTTACCCATCGATCACCTAAAACCAAATAACGTTTCTGCAAATCCTAGTACCTAAGGTAATGCAACTCCATAATTATTTGAAACTTCATTATCTGCAACAATAAAATGTCCATCATGGGACTGAAGCGCTACTAAGTCTATTTCCGTTCAAGTAAAGAGTTTTAACCTGGAATAGTATGGGGTTTTCTGTCCATCACCCCAACTTATGCTGCCGCTTGAGGTGAATGAGGCATACAATTCATGAACCGCCAACCAACTATTCCTTAGACAGGTAAACTCAACATTGAAGAATGATCATTCGGTTGCCGTCGTCCCTTTTATAACGATTCTTTATAAATATATAAAAATTAACTATTTTTATTATTTTTCACTCAATGTTAGCATTTTGTTATACGTTATTTGAAAGGATGAGAGATGAATGACTATCCAATACTCTGAATTCGCAGTATTCGGGCTCGGTCCCATCGGAATTGAAATTCTTCGCAGTGCTTATCAAACGAATCCTCAATCGATTATCGGTGTTGTCGATATTGATCCCGAAAAGGTAGGGATGGATATTGGCTTCCTCATCAATGAAAAGGAAACGAACAAGTGTGTAGTTCCTCATATCCAGGAAGTAAATACTGAAGCTGACCACCCTATCGCCCTACATGCAACCGGTTCCAATGCACAACAAGTATGGCCCCAAATCAAAGAGCTGATAGATCACGGTTTTTCAGTGGTTTCCACCTGTGAACAGCTTTCCTTCCCTTGGCATCGCTACCCTTTACTTTCAAAGGAAATAGATGATTATGCTAAAGCAAAAGGACTTAGTGTCATCGGGACCGGAATCAATCCAGGGTACATCATGGATACTATGGCCATTTCTTTTACAACAGTATTGACCACAGTTAACCAAATTAAGGTCATTCGTAAAGTTGATGTTTCGAAAAGGCGCCTCCCTTTACAAAAAAAGGTCGGAATAGGGATGACCAGAGAAGAGTTTGAATTTTTAGCCCAACGGAATGAAATTGGGCATGTAGGTCTTGAGGAGTCTGTAAGGTTAATCGCTTATGGGCTGAATTGGAAACTTTCAAGTGTTGTCAATACCATTGAACCAACGATTGCAAGCGAAAATATGACCGTTCCGCTAACTACCTTAAAACGAGGGGATGTTATGGGGCTTCATCAAATTTCCACAGGCAAGACTGTGGCTGGAAAGGAAATTTCCTTGGATTTAACGATGTCTGCAGATATTAAACAGGAAGATGAAATCGTTATTGAGGGGAACGAAACTCAAAGGCTGATTGTTCCAAACGGCATTTTTGGAGATACTGCAACCGCAGCAATGATCATCAATACCGCTAAGCAAATTGATGCACTCCGTAAACCAGGTTTACTTACAATGGCTGATATTGGGGTGCCTAGAAATATAAATCAATCACACTATGTGCGTATTTAATGGCTGACTAACAAACTTGCGATAAAGTATTACGATATAGGAAAAGGTGAACCCCTAATGGTTCACCCTTTCGTTTTGGTTCAGCTGGGCATGCCAACATGACAAAAAAACCACCATAAGAGGTGGCTTTACTTCCTATTTGTAGTATGCAGGAATCCACTATCTTATGTAAGTTATCTTATTTCAGAAAAATATATTCCGAAAATGAAATGATTTTTCTATTTTCATTAATATGTTTAAGGACCAAGTTTCACGGAAATGGCTTTTGCAGCTTTCGTTACTTTGTCAATCAATACAGGCAAGCGATCATCCTGAAATCTTGCTTCAATCCCAGCGACACTAATACCAGCCACTATTTCACCTTTACCATTGAGTATCGGTGCACTCACCGCTTTTGTATAATCCTCAAGTTCTGATGAAGTTATCGTGTAACCATTCGATCTCGCTTCATCCATTGCATGACGGAGTATAGTTTTATCCGTAATCGTTCCCATGGCGATTGGTTTTAATTGGATGTTTTCCAAATAATTTTCACGCTCTTCTTGAGGCAAAAATGCTAGGATGATTCGAGAATCGCCAGCGTACAATGGCGAACGCCTTCCAATGGATGTATAAAGTCGAACAGGTTGCAGGGTGTCCACCTTTTCAATATACATCGCTTCATCCTTATCCCTCACAATTAAATTCACTGCTTCTTCAACATCATCCCGTAGGTCTTTCATGATCGGATAGGAGATTGACCTGATATCCAAACGCTCCCCTACCAGTTGACCAAACTGCAGGAATATCAATCCAAGTGAATAGTGCCCATCATTGTCCTTTGTTAGAAACCCCATTTCCTCCAAAGATCCCACCATACGGTGTAACGACGTTTTCGGCAAATTGGAAAGTTCCATCATTTCATTAAAGGTCAGTTTTGGATGATTTATGAAAAGGGTTAGGATTTGCATGGATTTCACGACCGTTTTGTTATGTGCCTGCATACTATGTCTCCTTTCATGATACATGTTTTCCTTAACTATCATTCTATTATAAAATATGGATGAAAGGATATAATGCCTTCAATAAAATATATATTTTAGCGCGAAAAAAAAAAGAAAGCACTCTTTAAGAGTACTTTCTCATCGTTTGCGTTCTTTTAATAAGCGATTATATATCCAGCCATTTGTTCAGGGCCAATGAAATCGAAACTTTCAATTCCCTCAATTGCCGTTCTTTTTGAAGGAACAGCTGTTCAGCCTCATTTAAGTTCACTCGTGAGAACTGAATCGATTCCCCTGGTTTAACCTGAGCGATAATTGGTAAATCCGCCGTAATCACCTGAGCTATCTTAGGATATCCGCCCGTTGTTTGGCTATCTGAAAGGAGGATGATCGGATTTCCATCTGGCGGAACCTGAACGGACCCATTTGTGACCGCTTCGGATAATAACTCCCCATTTTCCTTTAATTTCAGTGAAGGGCCCGATATTCTATATCCCATGCGGTCGGATTGATTGGATACTTTAAATACTCCCTCTACAAAACTATCTTTACTTGAATCTGTGAAATATTCATATTGGCTTCCATCGATGAAACGGATGAGAGGTTTTCCTCCTGGCATGAACTCCTTCTCATTGACAAACCACTTTGGGAAGGAAAATGAACCTTTGAACGTTCGATCATCAAGATTCTTCGAAGGTTCATTAAACTCCAAGACATCGTCAGCCTTTAATGCCCTCCCCATATAGCCGCCGATCCCAGCCCTTAGATATGTGCTTTTACTCTCCATAATTTCAGGAATAGCAAAGCCTCCCGCTACAGTTAAGTACGCCCTGCAACCTGATTTACACCCTTCAAACCGAAGAATCGATCCATTTTTCACAAGAATCGGCTTCCACATCGGTACCACCTTATTATCAAGTGTAGGTGATAAATTCCCACCTGTTATCGAAATCAGGCAATTTTTCTCTACTTTAATGGTCGGGCCCATTAATGTAATTTCCAAGGCCGCTTCTCCTTCTTCATTGCCAACCAACATATTGGCAATTCGTAAAGAATGTGCATCCATCGCCCCGCTTACAATCACCCCATGTTGCTTGAATCCTTTTCTTCCAAGATCCTGTATACTGGTCAATAATCCCGGTTTGATTACGCGCAGGCTCACTGTACCCCCTCCTTAAGAATCATTTCTTTATATTCTTGATCCGTAATCGGATGGAACTTCACAATGTCCCCTGCTTGTAATAGACTTGGAGGATTTACATTTGGTAAAAATAGTTTGGTTGGCGTTTGTCCGATCAATTGCCATCCACCAGGCGTTGATATGGGATATACTCCCGTTTGCATACCCGCAATCCCTACTGCCCCTGCCGGAATGGTCATTCGGGGAGAGGAACGCCTAGGTGTCGCGATGTTCTCTGAAAGTCCGCCAAGAAACGGGAAACCCGGTGCGAACCCAATCATATAAGCTAAATATTCACCGGTTGAATGAATATGAATGACTTCATCAGTAGTCAAATCATTATAGCGTGCAACATATTCCAAATCGGGTCCATATCCATTCCCATAGCACACGGGAATGGTAACCGTTCGATGTACCAGATTTTTATCTTCTTTTAAATCCTGTAATTTCATTTCCAAGATGGAACGGACCACTTCAAAGGGAGATATGGTTTCATTACCATTACTTTTATTTTGTTCCTTATAAATAACGAGTGGATCATAAAAAACCGTCAAATTGGTATAAGCCGGTACACATTCTATAAACCCTGCAAAAGGTTCATCTTCCAGCAAATCCTTTAACAATTTTATTTTTTTGTGAACGCTGTATTCCATTCCATTCCCGAATGTTATCACGATTGCGGAATCGCCTAATGGAGAAAGTGTACATGCAGTTTTTTTCAAAAGCTTTTCCGGCATAGGAATCATCTCTTTCTGTCAGTTATAAAACTCCTAATTTTTCATCACGAATGTCCGTTATGAACATATGTCCAGGTGCATGCGTGATCATGATCTCCGGTTTAGTTTCCATAGCAATGGATTGAGGTGTTACACCACATGCCCAAAATACTGGGACTTCCCCTTCACGAATCGTTACTGGATCACCAAAATCCGGATGCTGAATGCTGTAAACACCGATCGCTTCAGGGTCGCCAATATGGATTGGAGCGCCATGAACGGCCGGAAACCGCGATGTCACTTGAGCTGCCCTCACCACATCCTTTTGTGGAATCGGCCTCATGCTAGCCACCATTTTCCCATGAAAAATCCCTGCTTCAATACAAGGGATATTGGTTTTATACATTGGTACATTGGATCCCTCTTCAATATGACGAATCGATATATCATTATTTAAAAGGGCGTGTTCGAATGTAAAGCTGCACCCGATTAGAAATCCAACCATATCATCTTCCCAGTAGTTTGAGATATCCGTTACTTCTTCCATTAATTCTCCATATTTATAGACCCTATATTTAGGAATATCAGTGCGAATATCCCCAGACTTTGCCGCAAACACGGGAATGGGTGAACCAATTTCCGTAACGTCCAGCAATGGACAGGATTTAGGGTTACGCTGACAGAATAATAAGAAATCAAAAGCATGCTCTTTTTTTAAGATGGCTAAGTTCGCTTGTGCATAACCGTTAGCCATGCCGGCTGTCGGCTTTATCAATTCGTTGTTTCGGATCATTGAACGCAACTCAGCCGGGGTAGCTTGAGAAAGGTCGATCATTCGTATTCATCTCCTATTGCAAACTGGCAGCCATTGATAAACTGGCACGCCACTTCCACCTTTATTTATTGGATTTTCATTAATCATTAAAAAAGTGCGGGCAGTTGTTTCATTAATGTATATACACCCATTAACGCCATGATGACTACCACGAATACACCGGAAATCGTTAACCATAACGGATGCTTATATTCACCCACGATGTTTTTCCTATATGCGGCAATTAGCAATGTACCAAGAGCAATCGGTAAAATCAGTCCGTTAATGGCCCCAACTACAAGCAGTACTTTAACCGGTTGACCAATCAATAGAAAGCAAATGGTTGATAAGGCTATAAAGCCAATGATTATCCAGTTTGCCTTATTATTTATCTTTTCGCTGAAAGTTCTGATAAATGAAACCGAAGTATATGCCGCACCAACAACAGACGTGATCGCGGCAGCCCACATGACGACACCGAAGATTTTATATCCTATATCACCTGCAGCGAGTTGAAAAACGGATGCTGCAGGGTTATCCGGATTAATTTGTAAACCTTTCGATACAACACCAAGTACCGCCAGAAATAAGGCAACGCGCATGACCGTCGTTATCAGGATCCCCATTACCGAACTCTTCGTGACCTGTGGCAATGAGTCTACGCCTTTCACGCCTGCATCCAATAGACGATGGCCTCCTGCAAAAGTAATATAGCCGCCAACAGATCCGCCCACTAATGTAACGATCGCGATGATATCGATTTTATCAGGGGCAAAGGTCTTCACTACCGCTTCCCCTACAGGAGGAGAGGTTGTCCAAGCAACGTAAATCATCAAACAAATCATAAAAAATCCGGCGATTTGCGTAAAGCGGTCCATCGCTTTTCCTGCTTCTTTCACTACAAAAATCAATACGGCGATGACTGCGCTTATTGCCGCCCCCGTAGTTGGTGATATTCCCGTCATCGCATTTAGACCTAAACCGGCTCCTGCGATATTTCCAATATTAAATGCCAGCCCGCCCATGACGATCAATGCTGCCAGTACATAACCCAGTCCAGGAAGGACCATGTTTGCAATCTCTTGACCCCGCTTTTCGGATACAGCAATAATCCGCCATACATTTGTTTGGGCAAATATATCAAGAATGACCGAAATAAGGATAACAAAACCGAAACTTGCTGCAAGGCTTTGGGTATAAACGGTCGTTTGCATTAAAAAACCTGGTCCTATTGCCGATGTTGCCATTAGGAATGCTGCACCTAACAATAAAGTGCGGTTCGTTTTTGGCTTAGTCAAATTCTGTTTCTGTGCTGTTGTATTTTTGATTGGCTTCAATGGAATCTTCCTCCTGATTGTTTAGTTTTTTTCAAGAAAAGGACTTGACTGTTATTTCAGATAATTGCAAAGATTCCCTAACATGCCGTGCAAAGGATAAAGCATGTGCCCCGTCCCCGTGAATACAAATGGTATCTGCTTTTAATGCCACATCTGTGCCTTGCTGGGACAGTACCTTCCCTTCCTTCACCATGCGAATGACTTGGGCAACGGCAACATCATCGTTTTCAATCAGTGCGTCCTTTTTCAATCGGGAAGTCAAAGAACCATCATGTTGGTAGGTACGATCGGCAAATACTTCACTCCCTGTTTGCAATCCGATAGCCTGTCCGGCGCGTATTAATTCACTGCCCGACAAACCAAATAAGATAAGCTCGGGATTCACTTTATACACCGCTTCGGCAATGGCCATGGATAACTCCTTGTTCTTTGCGGCCATATTGTACAATGCCCCATGTGGTTTCACATGCTGCATACTTCCGCCTTCGGATTGCAGGAAGCCATTTAATGCTCCAATTTGATAGACGACAATATCATAAGCTTCCTGTGGTGAAATATTCATATTGCGTCTGCCAAATCCTATTAAATCCTGTAAACCTGGGTGGGCTCCGATTTTGATATTTTTCCCTAAAGCAAGCTGAACCGTTTTTCTCATGACTGTCGGATCACCAGCGTGGAATCCACATGCTACATTGACAGATGTTACATAATCTAAAATTTCTTGATCATTACCCATCCGGTAAGCGCCAAAACTTTCTCCTAAATCACAATTCAAATCAACCGTGTTCATACTACCCTCTCCTTAAATTACGGAAATTTTAGTAAACCTATAAAAATATGTAAGTACTCTTTCAATCATCCAAATGCATAATTCCGAAATTCGGAACCTCGGTTTCATATTTCGGAATATTCTAATTCTAGCATATTTTAATTATTTCGACAATATTTTGTTAGAAAACCTAACATTGCAGTTTGTTAAAAAAAGCCGTTGTTTCCTATGAAAGGGAGCAACGGCCATGATTACAGCTTTTAAGTTTAGAGTATTAATTCAAAACCGGTTAATCGAAAACAATGAAATATCTTCCTTGGTCGTACCGGAGATAATCAAGTCACTCAAAATTTCTCCCATGACACTGCTGAATTTAAAACCGTGTCCAGAGAAACCTGCCGCTATAGCAATATGTGGATAATAAGGATGTTTATCCACTATAAAATGCTCATCAGGGGTCATGGTGTAGATGCAAGTTTTCCCATATTTCATTTTTTGATCAGCAGGCATATATTGCCCTAAAAACCTCATCAAATCACCCTCATCCTCATCCATTTCACCAAAACCTTTGATACAGCCATCAGGATTGATCCTCTTTCCTCCATCATGTCTCCCTATTTTCAGTCCAGAACCATTTATACTAGGAAAGCCATAGTATGTACCAACTGAAGTATCAAAAGTGAAAGCCGGAAAATCATTATGATTATATAATTTTTCATTTGCATGAAACCAAGCAAATGTTTTTCTGATGGGTTCCAGCGGGAGATTCAAATCCAACATCGCCAATATTTTCGGTGCCCACGCCCCAACTGCAACCACTAAAGATTCCGAGTGGAATGTCTGTTCATCCGTTATAACCGTGACCCCGTTACTATGAGCAACTATCTTCCTTACTTCACTGTTTACAATGAAGTCCGCACCATGGGATTTCGCAAGTTGTTGATACGCCCTTAAGCACTCTTCACTTTTCAACACGCCCGAAGTCGATTCATAGCATCCAATGTAGTCTTCCGGCAGTGTTATTCCAGGCCATCTATCATGAATTTCATGGTAATCCAAGATTTCCATAGGTAACCCATATTCGTTTGAACCCGCTATCACTTGCTTAATGAAATTGGAATTTTGGCTTCCAGCATTCAGGACACCCGTTGGAAGAAATACTTGTTGACCCGAAATTCTTTCCAATTCACCCCAAAGCTTTTGTGATTTAAGTGCCAAAGAAACATACTCCCTGCCTTCACCATAAGCATGCCTAATAATTCTTGTTTCCCCATGATGGCTGCCCTTATTATGAGGAGGGGCAAAGGAATCCAATAATAATACTTTTTGTCCATTTTTTGATAGATAATAACCTGAAGACATTCCCATGGATCCAGCTCCAATTACAATTACATCATAATGCATGTTTCATCCCTCCTCCTTTAAATATGGTCCTTCATTTTAAAAAAAGGAAGCCATTTTACTTATAAAATAAAGTAAAACAGCTTCCACATGGTTTTAGAACTCTATTTCCCCGATCGCCGTTTCAACGAACTTCACTATTTCCCCTTCATGAATTTGCCTATATATCGCCTCAATGTCAGGATGGAAAAAGCGGTCTTTTTCTACCATAGGGACTTCGCTCCGAACTAAATGATATACCCCCTCCGTAACCGGTGACGGTTTCAAAGGCAGATGAAAATCCATTGCTTGCGTTGCCGTCATCAGTTCAATGGCTAATATATATTCAAGTTTCTTCGAAATCCGATAGGCTTTCCTCGAAGCAAAATAGGCAAAACTTATTACGTCTTCTTGATTTGCACATGTTGGGATATTATCTATAGTGGCTGGATGCGAGAGCACCCTGATTTCATTCAATAGCCCGGCAGCTGTATATTGCGGAATCATGTAGCCACTATTCAAACCTGGATTGACCACTAAGAAATTAGGTAATTCACTAAGGTGATGGTTTACAAGGCGATCTATTCTGCGTTCTGTTATTTTTGCTAAGTTTGCTAACGCTATGGATATCGCATCCGCATAAATCCCAACAAATGAACCATCAAAATTCCCAGCCATCATGCCAATTCCATCTTCCTCTTCCGGAAAAATCAGAGGATTGTCACTTACGGAGTTCATTTCATTCTCGATTGATACAGCAGCGTCTTTCAATACTTTTTTTATGGCTCCATGGACTTGTGGAATGCATCGTAAGTTAAGTGCATCTTGTAATCTGTGTTCCTTGTATGTATCAATGATTTGGCTGCCTTCAAGAACCCTTGATACATTTCTGGCTGTCTTGGCCTGTTCCTCATGTTTTTTCAATGAGTGGGGACGGGGATCAAATGCTTTTATAGTACCTTTCAGCACTTCTAAGGACATAGCTCCCGTAATGTCAGCGGTTTTCGCCGCCTGCATGCTATTGTATAAAGCAAGGACAGCCATGGCGGTGACGGAAGTAGTCCCGCTTGTAAGTGCCAAACCTTCTTTAGCACCCAACGTAACAGGTGCTAATCCCGCTTTCCCCAAAGCTTCCATGCCAGGCATGAGCTCATCTTCATACCATGCCTTCCCCTCACCCATCACCACTAAGGCCATGTGGGCTTCAGGAGAAAGATAACCCACTGACCCATCACCTGGAACAAACGGAATGATATCGTGATTTAATAGTGAAGCAATTAGATTTAATACCTGTAAACGAACTCCTGAATACCCTTGGCCTAAATTCACTAGTATCATCAATTGAATGGCCCTTACGACTTCTTTTTCAAGAGTTTCCCCAACAGAAACGGCATGTGAACGAACAATATTCCGTTGAAGGGTTTCGGCGTCCTTTGGAGAAATCACCTCGGTCATATTACTGCCAAAACCCGTAGTTACACCATAAATCAATCGATTTTCATCTAAAAACTTGTCTATTAAGCTACGTGATTTATTCACCCTATCACAATATGTTTGTGTAAAGGAAACCATCGCCCCATATCTTGCAACCGCAATTACCTCTTCGATTGAGATTTCACCATCACCTAGTACAACCTCTTTGATATCCTTCGGTTGTAAACAATCGGCAGTTGTCATCCTTATACAGCTCCTCTCCTATGAATTATCTAGAAGGAGAAAAAAGTTTTGGTCCTTCTCATTTAATTGCTGGAAGTTAATCTTATGTTATTTTTTCATTTTCTGTAAAGGGAATTTCGGTTACCTTCGGAGAATTCTCCGTTTCTAACAATGGGTCACTTGCTTCATGTAATGAAAGATTCTTCGTTTCAGGAGCCCAGGCGATCGATACGATCAGGCCCACCAGCAGAATGGCTGCCATTCCTGCCATTGAGGCACTTAATCCGAATGAACTTAAAGATACAGGCAGCAGAAATGTTCCAATCGCAGAACCAATCCGACTAATTGCCGTAACCATCCCTATTCCCGAGCCGCGGATTTCAGTTGGAAAAAGCTCTGCTGGGTATACTAGTGTAAGGTTCGATGCTGCTGACATGAAAAAAGTAAAGATCAAGAAGGCTAACAACATTAAGAATTGAGAACCATTGTGCAAGAAGCTGAGTGAAAACAATGAAACGGTAAGGATCGTGAAAGCCCCGATGGTAAATCCTCTACGAGAAAATTTTGCAAGCAGCCATAGGCCCGCAATTGCCCCAACAAGCAAGAATAGATTTAACATGGTATCGGCAAAAAAGTTCTGTTCAAAACCCATTGTACCAAGTATGGAAGGAAGGAAAGTGTAAATGGCAAAGTATGGAATAACAAGAGTCAATTTGAATATTCCCCCAAAAGCCAAACGCTTACGGAGCCTTTTACTGAAAAGCCCACGAAATCCCAGTGTCTTTTGATTTTCCGTGCCAGTCGTCGTTTCTCCCATTTCAACGTTCGATCCAAGGTGTTTTTTTACGATCTGGCGAGCTTCTTCGACACGCCCCATGCTGACAAGCCACCTTGGTGATTCAGGCGTCCCTATTCTTAAGATTAAAACCACAATTGCCGGAATGGCTGCGCTGACAAGCATCCAACGCCATGAGTCTGAACCAACTTGGCCCAAGTAATGACCAACAAAGTTGGATGCAACATATCCAAGCGTCCACACCACGTTTATAGACGCGAGGAGCGAGGAGCGATACTTTTTGGGAGAAAACTCGGCAAGCAAAGTCGTACCTACAGCGTAATCCCCTCCAAGTCCAAAACCAATCAGCAACCGTAAAATAAAAAGCTCTTCCGGGCTGCTAACAAAAAATTGTAAAATGGTAGCAACCGTGATGAGTAAAAAGTTTACGAGAAAGATTTTCTGTCTGCCTACACGGTCAGAAAGTCTTCCAAGTATTAAAGATCCCGCAAACAGGCCGATTAAAGCAGAGCTGCCGATCAGCCCTGTCCACAATGAATTCATATTCATCTGAGGCCCGAATACTGTCAGGGCCATCGCAATGATCCCTAGAGAATAGCCATCACAAAAGCTGGAACCGAATGTGAGTCCTGCAATTCGAAAATGAAACCTATTAAATGGGGCATCGTCAATCGTGAATTTTTGTTCGTTCAAAGAATCTCCTCCATTTTTTGATTTATCAGATATATTGATTCAAAAAAACACTAGAACTGTAACACGCCGTGAGTGGCGAAGAAATTGACTGGAACGATTAAGCTTAATACTATAAAAAAATTGAGCAAAGAATATTATGAAATATACTCTTTTTATAAACTATATCAAATCATTCTGCCTTTCAATTTCTATCTAATATATGAAAATATAGTTTAAGATTCAATCAATTGTTTATCATTGAAATAAATGACTTGACTAAGGATTTTACAGCCTTCCATTACCTCAAATTTATCCCTTGCTTCCTTTTCTTGCTAAACTCAAACATTTTTATGCCATTTTTCGAATGGATAGTGATTACCCACATAAAATTCCCTCCATATGGAGATTCATTTCCACATTTCCCTTAATACACTTTCATCTAATTTCACTGTAAAGCAGTAAAGTTTTTAAGGCTGCCAATGGGTAGGATGATAAACCACCATCCTACTATTCAACACCATTACATATGGATAAATACTTGTAAAAGCCCAATTCATCTGCTGAAATGGGTAGATATTGACTGAAGGTCAAGGCCTGATCTTTTTTAGTGATTCTTAAAGGCCAGTTTTTAGAATCACTCTTCAAAAATGGCGTTAAAGAGGGTTTTTACTCGACAAATTCTTGCTCACGCCCATTATTATCCTTTGGAACCGCATGGGCTCTCATAAAAGTAGGAACTAGATCAATCGGATGCTCCTCTTGTAAACTTCTTCTGAAAGTGAAATACATAATCCGTAATCAATATACATCCATTTATGCCTTATCTTAGCTAACCATATTATTGGTGGTTTCCGATGAGTTACCTTGTTTGCCAGGCTTCACGAAAACCATGGCTATCATGCCAATCGTGACGGCTATTGATGCTGCAATAAACATGGCATTATATCCATATATGGCGACAAGACTTCCAGTTAAGGTAGGGGCAATAATGGTAGCCAGATTGGCAATGAAATGAGTTACCCCGCCAAATGTTCCAGCTTTATTCGGTTCTGTATCCAGAACCACTATCCAATAAATGGAGTTAGGTAAATAATTAAAGGCATTTCCTATACACATTAAAGCAAGTACGGCCGCCGCACTCTCGACAGTCGGAATCAACATAAAACATACAGCAGTACAAAATAAGGAGACTACTGTGAACCAAGATCTGGCAATACGTAAATTCCCTGTTTTCCTGCGTAATATATCCGAGATTTTACCACCTAATAATCCAGTGATAATAGCTCCTACCCAGGGAATCATACCAATATATGAAAGTGAAGAAAGTGAATAATTAAATTCATCTTGCAGATATTTTGGGGTCCATGTAAGTAATAAAATATTTACATATAAAAAGGCAAAGTATCCAATTGCATTAAATACTAACGTAGGGTTTTTAAAGAAATGGTACCATGGTACATTTATTTGTTCGTCTAATTTCGTCTCACCTTTTATTAAAATATCTGCTCTTCGAATTTCTTCAAGTTCGGTTTTCGAGACTCTTGGATGATCTTCAGGTAAGTTTGTAAATACTTTGTTCCAGATTGCTACCCAAATAAAGCCTAATATTCCGAGAATAACAAATGTTACTTTCCAGTTAGTGAATGTTAGAAGGCCTACTACGATGGGTGCAGTAATTAATGCTCCAATTGGCGTTCCAACTAATCCAAGTGCTACAGCAAACCCTTTTTCTTTAGGAGATACCCAGTTTGCCATCGTTCGGTTCATCGTTGATAAGGTAGGTCCTTCAGCTAAACCAAATAAAACACGAAACACCGCAAATCCTGCCAAGGCAGAGCCTCCAAATAATGCTGCACCTATGTGACCTGCGAAGATTGTCCCAATTTCAAAAAAAGACCATGTAGTTCCGGCAATGATCCACATGAATTTGGGACCTTTCTTATCTGCTAAAGCACCACCAAATAGTGCACCGAATATATAACCATATCCAAAATACCCCAGGATCGCTCCCCAACTTACTGGATCTAAATTGAACTCCTTGATTATTTCAGCTTGGGCATATGAAAGTGCACCTCTATCAATATAATTTATGATTGTAATAACAATAATCATAAAAATGATAAAATAACGATAGTTATTTCTCAACATGTAATCACTCCTTGATGTTTGTTAGAGAGCAGCAATACTGACTGATTTTAAACATAAAAAAACAGTAATCTTAAAACCCTGAATTTAGTCTGCATTATGCAGCCTGTAATAAATTGCAGCCATGAATGCCCTGGTCTTGACTGTTTCGCCCCCCCATAGAGAAGCTCGAATCAAGACAGAAAAAATCAATTTGCATGACAATCGGATACTGGCCAAATTCTAGTAAAATATTAAAAAAACCCTTATAGCAGGTATTCCACCATGGGTAGAAGCATGTATACCAGTGCAGCTGAAATACCAGATCCATCTCTTGCTTTGACAATCGTAATACTGTTAGATCATGTTGTACGTATCAAAGCCTTTTTACATCCGCCAAAATTCCAACGGATATAAAGAGGCTCCTGATACATAGATTAAAGTTCATTAAATGGGCGTTTCATGAGAGATCCGGTCAACCTAATTATGGTTCGATGGGTACAGACTCTCTTCTATTAGTGAATTTTATAGACCAGTCAGGCTTTTTGTATCCGTCTTCACTTTATCATTCACTACTTGCACACCATTTTTCCATACAGACTTAACGTGATTGACCCCAAATAAATATTGCAACTCCTGATAGTTTTCAACATTCCATAATACGACATCCGCTTGTTTACCGACTTCAAGGGAACCGACCCTTTCTTGCCTGTTGATTGCACAAGCAGCATTGTATGTCGCTGCCGTAAGAGCTTCTGCAGGGGTAAGCCTCATCGAAATGCATGCCAGATTCATGACAAGCGGCATGGATGTCGTCGGTGAAGATCCGGGATTGCAATCAGTCGAAATGGCAACAGCCACACCTTCATCAACCATTCGTCGTCCAGGGGCCGCTTCTTCCCGTAAATACAAGGCGGTGGCTGGAAGCAAGCAAGCAATCGTACCTGACTTCGCCATAGCAGTAATCCCCTCATCGGAAGCTTTTAACAAATGCTCAGCCGAAATGGCTCCTATCTTGGCAGCTAATTCAGCTCCACCGTATGGCTCAATTTCATCAGCATGAATTTTAGGGATCAAGCCGTACTTTTTCCCGGCCTTTAAGATCCGCTCTGATTGTTCAGGGGTAAAAACCCCCTTTTCACAAAAGACATCATTGAATTCTGCAAGCTTTTCTTCAGAGACGATTGGAAGCATATCATTAATCAGATGATCGACAAATTCATCCTCGCGGCCTTTATAATCCTTTGGAACCGCATGGGCTCCCATAAAAGTAGGAACCAGATCAATCGGATGCTCTTCCTGTAGCTTCTTCATCACCCGCAATTGCTTTAATTCGGTTTCCAAATTCATTCCATAGCCGCTTTTACCTTCTACTGTAGTCACTCCATGAGCGAGAAACGAATCAAGTCGTCGCGTGGTTTGCTCCATCAATTCTTCTTCACTTGCTTCCCTTGTCATGCGGGTGGTAGCATGAATGCCCCCACCTGCGTTCATGATGTCCATATATGTTGCGCCTTCAAGTCGCATTTCAAATTCACGCTCACGGCTCCCGCCATACACAACATGCGTATGTGGATCAACTAACCCAGGTGTCACCAAATGGCCAGTTGCATCAAAGATTTCAGCTTCATGCATTCTATCAGCATAGAGTTTTTCCAATTCCTTGGTTGTCCCGACAGCTTGGATCACCCCTGACTCCATCCATATACTTCCATCCTCTATCAAACCAAGCTCCGACATTGCCTCTTTGGAACGCGGACCTTTCCTTTCAGAGGTAAGGGTGGCAAGTTGAGTGGCATGTTTTATCCAAATTGGCTTTGTCATTTTTTATCAATTCCTTTACCAAGCATCGGGATATTAATACCTCTTTCACGTGCTGTTTCCTCTGCAAGTTCATATCCTGCGTCAACATGGCGCACTACACCCATCCCAGGGTCCGTTGTCAGCACTCGCTCAATCCTGGCTGCTGCTTCTTTTGTGCCATCTGCCACAATTACAACGCCTGCATGCATGGAGTAACCCATTCCTACGCCGCCACCATGATGTACGGAAACCCAGGTTGCACCGCCCACAGCATTCACCATTGCATTTAAGATCGGCCAGTCAGCCACTACATCGGAACCATCCTTCATGGCTTCCGTTTCACGATTCGGCGAAGCGACAGAGCCTGAATCCAAATGGTCACGCCCAATTACGATCGGTGCCTTCAATTCACCGCTTGCAACCATATCATTGAGGATTTTACCAAAACGGGCGCGCTCCCCATAACCAAGCCAGCAAATACGGGAAGGAAGACCTTGGAACTGGATTTTGTCTTGAGCCATTCTAATCCAGTTACATAGATGTTCATTATCAGCGAATTCACGTAAAATGGCTTGGTCTGTTTTATAAATATCTTCTGGATCCCCAGATAAAGCGACCCAACGGAATGGACCTTTCCCTTCACAGAATTGTGGACGGATATAAGCTGGAACGAAGCCCGGGAAGTCAAAAGCATTCTCTACCCCTTCATCTTTCGCAACTTGACGGATATTGTTGCCATAATCAAACGTCACAGCTCCTTTTTCCATCATTTCAAGCATCGCCCTTACATGTTTGGCCATTGAAGCTTTAGAGAGTTTAATATACTCTTCTGGATTTGCATTCCGTAATTCTGCAGCCTCCACCATTGACAGGCCTGAAGGAGTATATCCATTTAGCGGATCATGGGCCGAAGTTTGATCCGTCAAGACATCAGGAATGAAGTTCCTTGCGATCATTTCCGGAAGAATATCTGAAGCATTCCCAATCAAACCAATCGATAATGCTTTCCCTGCAAGTTTAGCTTCATTCGCTAAACGAATGGCTTCATCCAATGAATCCGTTTTCACATCGGTATAACGAGTCTCGATCCTCCTGTCAATTCTTGTCTCATCTACATCGATCCCGATACAGACCCCACCGTTCATCGTAACTGCCAGCGGCTGTGCCCCTCCCATTCCGCCTAAACCTGCCGTAAGAGTGATGGTGCCTTTTAACGAGTTATTGAAATGTTGTTTTGCAAGCTCGGCAAAGGTCTCGTATGTACCTTGAACGATCCCTTGAGATCCGATATATATCCAGCTGCCTGCTGTCATCTGCCCATACATCATCAATCCCTTTTTATCAAGTTCATGGAATGTTTCCCAGTTCGCGTATGCAGGGACGATATTTGAATTGGCAAGCAGGACACGTGGTGCATCCGAATGCGTTTTAAAAATGGCCACCGGTTTCCCTGATTGGACAAGTAAAGTTTCATCTTCTTCTAGCTCTTTTAGTGATTTGACGATTGCATCAAAGCATTCCCAGTTACGAGCTGCTTTCCCTATCCCTCCGTATACCACCAAATCTTCTGGACGTTCAGCAACTTCAGGATCCAAATTATTCATAAGCATTCTAAGCACTGCTTCTTGTTGCCATCCTTTAGTATGCAATTCTGTTCCAGTATAACGGATAACCTTATTTGTAATCGTGTTCATTTTCATTTCCCCCTTGTTTTTGTTATATATTCATTCTATAAGAAAAATTCAGAATAATTAATTATATTTTAATGATTATTTTATAATTTATTTCAACATTTTGTAGTTAACTTTATTATTTTATGAATAATCTCATTAATTACATTGTTATGAAATAAATAAAAAAGGACGATTCATTTATTGAATCGTCCTTTTTATAAGCCAGACCTATATGCTGATGGTGTACAATCTTCAAGCAATTTGAATTTTGCATTGAAATAGGTTTGATGTGAATAGCCGGCCAATTGTGAGATTTCCTCTAATGATAAATCCGTTTCCTTTAATAAACGTTTAGCTTCCCTAATTCGAACTTGATGGAGCGTATTTCGAAAAGACTCGCCGGATTCAGCGGCAAAACGACGGCTGAGTGTGCTTTTATTGATCCGCAGAGTATCGGCACAACTCGCTAGATTCCACTGGGCGTCCCAATAGTTGGACTCGATCAGCTCCCTTGCCTTTTCGCTGATTGTGCGTGCCCCTTCTTGTAATTGTCCATGATCCTGCATAAGCATATGGGTGGTGAACGCATGCAGCTCTTTCACTATTTGATGAATGACAGGTTTATGTACAATTTGCTGAAATACATCATAGTATATGGCTTCCAGGGAAGCATTTTGCAAGTTGTATGATTTCATATGCCTGCGAATCTGTGCGAGTACGCTTGTAAGGCGGATACGAACGATTTCCGGGTCGGGGTATGGTCGTTCGAAGGTAAGGAATTCACGTTCAATCCAGTTCCTGATGGCCTTCGCATCCCGTCGTTCTAACATTTCTATCCATAGTCTTTGTTCAAGAGGAGTGAGGAAGGGATCCATCTCTTGAGGCGAAGTCTGTTGACTTTCGGCTAAGATGATATCATATCCATCAAAAAAGATTTGTCTCGTAAATTCACGAGTTTGCTGATACATCCTTTTTAAAGACTCATCTGAAGTTGCCGCCTTTATTATAATGGCAAGGGGCTCATCCATTCTTTCTTTCCAATGGGCAAGGAAAGCCTGATACTCTTCCTTATATATCTCCATTTCCTTCGTTTCCTGGACACATAAAATAAAATCCGATAAAGCGAAGATTTGATTCTTCCCAGTAAAAGAATATCGTTGCAGTTCATCATAAACCAATGGAAGGGTCTTGTTATCAGGTGTCAAAAAAGCGACCATGGTTATTCGACTTTCATGCTTCCGGTCTGTCAAGAAGAAATCTGGATACCCAATATCCAGAGCATTCTCATCATCCATGGTGTTTGACGAGATAACACCTGGACCATTTCTTAATTGAAAACGTAATTGTTGGATATGTTTTACCAAATCCGCCGAAGAAAAAGGACGGAATAAAACATCTTCAGCACGAAAACGTAAGGCTCGATAAGCCGTTTGAAAGATTCGCTCAGATGAAATCCCTAACCATCGAATTCCCCTCCGCTTTAACGAAACACCCATCGCCTCACTTTCATCCGTCCAAATATCCATATCCAAAATAACGAATTCAGGTTGCTGATTGCGTATGCCCTTTTCGAATTCTTCAATCGTTCTCCATAAGATCAGTCTAACTCCCGTTAGGTGGGACTCTACTATCCAACGAATTCCTTGAGCCTCAATCTCATCTTTTGCCACCAAGTGAATTTCCACATCATCACCTCATTTCTGCTGTTATTCACCTAATGAATAAATATGAATAGAAAAGGGATCCCTGATCTTTTCGAAAGCCCTTTCATCTCATCTCCATTCTAATCCCGCTGAAAACTACAAACAAGTCTTATTAGGCAGAACCTACGATTTTAGATTAAATTTTTACATGCTCAATTGGTATTTTCACACCATAGAAATATGCTTAAATAAAAAAAGAAACATCGTGGAAACACTGTGATTTCCAATGATGTTTCTTTTTTTATCATTTTAATCTTCAATAATTTAGAACCTTTATAAACGATTAATATTGACATCAACTTCTTTACCTATGTTTTCATCTGAAGCTTCCGTCAATTTTAATGATAATAAGGTGATGACACCTATTATAAGTAATCCAGATAAAATAAACATCCCTTGAGTAAAGGCAACAGTTCCGAGAATCATCGGTCCTACAAAACCGCCTAAAGCCGCAAATGAATTGACTATGGCTATTCCGACTGGGGCAGTGGACTCAGTGAAGAAAAATGTCATATAGGCAAAGAAACATCCACTGAACCCGTATAACCCGAAAGATGTAATCGTTAACATAAGCACCATCATAAAAACACTATTTGAAAAGCCGCACCCGATAAATCCGACAACCGCTATCATGAGGCAAACGAGCAAATGTGTTTTATGTTCATTGGTCCGATCTGAATTCCAGCCTACAAACATGACGGCAGGTATACCGACTAACGATGGAATCATCGCTAACCAGCCTATTTCTAGATTGGTCGTTGCGTTTTCCGATAAAGATTTTATGATGGTTGGCATCCAGAATGACAATCCATAGATGGATGTGTATCCTGCAAAATAAAAAAGGGCCAACTTCCAGATTTTCGAATCTTTCAGCATATCAATCTTCGTGACTTTATTTATTTTCGAGCTAACTTTTCTTTCCGCACTCAATTCGCCTTCTAACCAATCACTTTCTTCCTTTGATAACCATTTAGCGTTAGACGGTCTATTAGTTAAATAGAAAACAACAACAATTCCTATAATAATGGCCGGAATGCCTTCAAGAATGAACATCCATCTCCACCCTGCCATACCAAACCAGGAGATATTGTCAAGAATCCATGTCGACACAGGCGCACCGATCAATCCGCCAATCGGTAGGGCCAAAAGCAAAACCGCTGTTGCCCTTCCTCTTTCGCGAGCCCTGAACCAATAAGTTAAATACAAAATTATACCAGGAAAAAAACCAGCTTCGGCAACACCTAATAAAAAACGGAGAATATATAAATGCATCGTTGTTTGGGCAAAACCAGTTAATATTACCACAAGTCCCCACGAAATCATAATTCGGGCAATCCATATTCGAGCTCCCACTTTATGCATGATCATATTGCTTGGGACTTCAAAAAAGAAATAGCCGATGAAGAAAATACCGGAAAGCAATCCAAAAACTTCAGCGGATAAGGCTAATTCCGCATTCATTTGTAAAGCAGCATAGCCTAAATTAACCCGGTCCAAGTATGCAATGATATAAAGGAGCAAGATAAATGGAAGAATGCGTTTCATCGTCTTACTGATCGTTCGTTTCTCTATTTCACCACTGGAATGATTCAAGATTATTTCCTCCCTTTTCATGCTACTATTTCCAAAACCGTACAACTATTCTCCAGCTTCCCGACATTCTGGTTAATTCCTAGCTCTAAATTTATCCTGAAAACCACCACCCTCCATTTTACATTTACTGAATCCAACAATATTATAAATACAATCCATATACTCAGGGCTAAAGAGGAATAAGCCTTTTCTTCAAGACAGTAACCGATTGTATAGGAATCCTTGAAAAACCTCCCATTTAAACTGAATTAACCTTCCCCATACTTGATCCCAAAGCCTCGTAAACGCTTACTTAATGTGCGAAAACCATTTAAAATAGCGTTGTGATTATTCATGATCTACGTTAGATTAAATAGACCAGCAATCATTTAACTAGACTGTAGTCTGATATTAAACTATATAGGAATATTCTGTCAATTTTCATTTGGAGGTTTTTTTATGATTGAACCCAGAAAGAAACAACTTAGGGGAGAAAAGACTCGTGAAAAAATTTTACAAATATCTCTAAAGTTATTTAGCGAAAAAGGTTACGATAAAGTTACCGTTGACGAAATCGTGAAAAAAAGCGGCACATCAAAAGGGTCATTTTACCAACACTTTTCAGCGAAATCGGACATTTTTTTAGTGAGATTCATAGAAGTCGATGATTACTATCGCGAAGTCTTCCGTTCGTTCCCAGTCGATATGGACGCTACCGAGAAATTGTTTATTTTCATTCGCAAATTGATGCGTTTTCTGGAAGTAGAAATGGGCAAAGATTTAATGAAAGTGATTTACAGTTCCGCTTTAGATTCGAAGGAACATACTTACTTTTTAAATTCAAACCGCTCACTCTTCAAAATCATTCGTTCATTAATTGAAGAGGCGAAAGAACAAAACGACATTGGCACTGACCAATCAGTTAACGAAATTTCACAACTTATCTTCCAAAGCCTGATGGGAATCATCTATCATTGGGGATTAAACAACTCAGAACAAAGCTTGGAATCACTATCCATACCGCTAACCAAAACAATCATTAATGGGCTGAAAACTAAGAACTAATACATAAATCAAAAGATTCATTTCTAAATTTCTGACATTTAATTCAATATTAACCCCATTCTCATTGCTTGGTCAGGGAAACTCCATTAATATATCAGGTTCATACATTTTCTTTATTTCAATTAAGTGTCAACCAAAGTAAACGAGGAGTAGAATGCCAGATCATGAAACGATTTTTATTTATCACCCTATATGCACTATTATTTGGATTATCGCTGCAGGCTTTTAATTTCAAGCTTGACCATCCTATTGCCAAAGATATAAGCCGTCTGATGCCAGTTAAAATGAAAGTGATAAAGGCAGAAGATAGTGAAGAAGAAATCAAAAAGGTCGTTTTGGATGCCGAAAAAAACGATGATCCCATTTCCATTGCCGGAATGCAGCATAGCCAAGGAGGGCAG
Source organism: Bacillus sp. ISL-78 (assembly GCF_018613455.1). NCBI lineage: Bacteria > Bacillati > Bacillota > Bacilli > Caryophanales > Bacillaceae > Bacillus > Bacillus sp. ISL-78. The sequence goes on along the minus strand of NZ_JAGGQC010000008.1, from coordinate 155,704 downwards.
ACATTATATCCAAACGGGATCCTCCTCGATATGAAGAAATATGATAAAATACTTGATTTGGATGTAAAAGAAAAACGCATCACGGTCCAAAGCGGAGCAACCTGGGCTGCTCTTCAGGAATACATCAACCCATATGGACTTGCACTGAAGGTCAGTCAATCTCAAAACATTTTTACCATTGGCGGGTCTTTGAGCGTTAATGTCCATGGCCGGGATATCCGTCATCATGCCTTGATAGAAACCGTGGAATCATTTAGATTGCTTGACGCAAAAGGACAAACCCTAACAGTGAGCCGCGAAGAAAATTCGGAGCTCTTCCATACGGTTATTGGCGGGTACGGATTGTTTGGAGTCATACTCGATGTAACACTCCACCTTACTGATGACGAACTTTATAACATTAAAACTAAATCACTTCATTATGATCAATATACGTCGTACTTTAAAAAAGAAGTTCTTAAAAACGCTGATGTTAAAATGCATCTTGCAAGAATATCTGTTGCTCCAGACTCCTATTTGGATGAAATGTATGTAACGGATTATTATAGGGCAAATGACCAAACAAGGCTATCTGACTACGATACTCTCAAACGGGAAACGATCATTGCCGTGCCTAAATTCTTTCTTGGCCTCTCACGTTATAATGACTGGGGTAAAAAAAGGTTTTGGGAAACTCAAAAAGCCTACACGGCCAATATTGATGGCAACTTGGTTTCGAGGAATAATGTGATGCGGTCGGATTCAGCATTCATGGATTACAGCAATCCCAAAAAAACTGAAGTGCTGCAAGAATACTTCGTTCCGATTGATCAATTTGCTGATTATATCGATGACTTAAGAAGAACCTTATCTATTGAGAAAGATTTTAATTTATTAAATATCACAATTCGTTATGTGGAACATAATGATGAATCACTCATGTCCTATGCCAAGGATGATATGTTCGCTTTAGTGATGCTCATCAATCAAGGGAAAGATGACGAAAGCAAGGATAATACAGGGAGGGTCATCCGTAACATGATCGATGTGACGCTTGACCATAACGGCAGCTACTATCTGCCCTATTATGGGTATCCAACCAAGACACAATTATTTGAAGCGTATCCGCATACTGAGGAATTCTTTCGATTAAAGATGAAATATGATCCTGATAATCGCTTCATGAATCTTTTCTATGAGGGGTATCATCCATGAATTATAAACGTTTTGTTTTTTACCAAGGCACTGTTGGAATGGCTGCCAGCATGATTTTCCCCTTTTATATTTTGCTAATCAAAAATGTGGGCACCAGTTATTCGCAATTCGGGTGGGCATATGGAATATTCTCCTTGACTGCAGCGCTCAGCTATCCTTTAATCGGAAAATTCACTGACAAAACAGGTGACAAAGCATTTCTCCTTATCTATTCATGGGGGATGGCACTTATCCTGCTTGCCTTTCCTCTCGCATATGAAATTTGGCATGTCTATCTCCTGCAAATCATTATGGGAGTACTTGGGGCAGTACAAAGAAACACTGAAAAAACGGTACTGGCAAGATATGTAACGAAGAAAACCGCGGGTGCGGAAATCGGGAACTACCATGTTTGGACATCCGTCGGTGCTGCAGCTGCGGTGATTGCAACCGGATATTTAGTCGACTTTTTAACGATCGGCAGCATCTTTTACATAGCCTCCCTTATGTTTGCATGGAGTGGGTTTATTATAATGAAGATGGAGAAAAATACATCACAATCTCATACACAAAAACTAAAAATATAAGCATTTATTATGGTAAGAGCCAATAAATCAGTTACCCCTTTTAAAAGAAGCATCTGCTAACCTCAGCAGATGCTTCTTTTACTATATAATCATTTGTTGATCAAAAAACTAAAAATGATCTTACAAAAAAGTTTTAATCCTTCTGCCCATTTTTCAATATGGTTTCGTTATATATACGATTATATTAGTACAATTAAAGATAACGGACATTAGCCATATAATAAAATACTACATTCTTTTCAATTTGATAATTATTTTTTTGTCTAAAAAAACTAATGACATCATTATTATACCCATTCCAATCAATTGATGAATAGACAACTCTTCTTGTAAAAAGAAATAGCCTAAAATCATTCCGATGACAGGTACTATATAATTACTATATGAAGTAAATAATGCGCCTTCTTGCCGAATCAGACTGTTAAATAATGCATAAACAACACCTGCATGGAAAATGCCTAAAATCGCTAAGTAGATGGATTGAGATTGTGCTATATCCAATTTGAAAGATTGCTCAAACAAAAGGGACATGGGGATGAGCAATGCACTGGCAATCAGTAATACATTTCTCATATGAATGACGGAAGATCCCTCGTTCAATTTCTCCATGAAAATCAATGATAATCCAAAACTCATAGCAGCCAATATCATGAGGATGTTCCCCTGAATACTGTTAGAAAGCTCTTGGATTCCCTGTGTCGGCCAGGAAAGGAAGACAATACCTGCAAATCCGAATAGGATACTTGTAATCTGCAGCCTTGTGCTTTTTATCTTGAAAAATACTGGTAAAAAAAGGATGGTAAAGATGGGGACCATACCAATCAGCACCGCTGCGATACTGCTAGGCACAGATTTCTGGCCTTGTGCAATAAAAACGAATGGTAGTACAACCTCGAAAAAAGCAATGATAATATACCATTTATAATAACTCCTGGGTACTTTTCGCTCTTCTTTTGATAAAAACAATCCCAAAAAGAGTAAACAGATACCGCCGATGAATGCTTTAATGGCTGACAATGTAATGACCCCAACATTTTCTATGACTAATGCAATAAAGAAGAATTGAGATCCCCATATACCACTAATCAAGAGTAACAATACATATTTATTCATTCCTTTACCTCCCTTTTCAGCAATGGGTCGGCAAAAGTCTTACTATTATGCTTGGAATGATTTCGACCAAAATAATTCGTGCCGATTACCCCAGCAAGAATGATCATTGCACCTATTACATGATAATAATGAATCGATTCATGTAAGAAAATCACCCCTGCCATTATCGTAATCAATGTCGCTAAATTACTAAAAACGCTCATTTTAGATGCTGGTAATATAGATAATGAATAGTTTGATAAAAAAGCAGTAAGCAGTGACGATAATACCCCAAGATATACGATTGAAATGAGGAATGCACTACTTGTGAAGGGTAATAAAAAGCTGCTGATAGATTGGTTAATTATATGGTTAATGACGGCCATACTATTAAAAGTCACAAAACCAAAGAATGTCATCACATACGTTAACGTAAATAGTGAATATTGCTTTGTTACCTTCCTCGCTACCACATTATAGAGAGCGGAAGCAATCGAAGATAATAAGATCAGGATCGTTCCTTTCAAACTGTAAGCCGCATGTTGCAAGTCATTCATGACAAAGATAAAGACAACCCCCATAACAGATAAACACAGAAAAAATTTCTGAGCTCTACCTGCGTATTCTTTCAAAAATAATGAAGCTGATAATAACGTGAAAATTGGTATGGTCGCTTGGATAATACCCGCTTCTGAAGATGAGGTATAAATGAGACCAAACACTTGAAAAATAAAGAATAAAATTGGATAAAGGAACACCAGCGGAAGAATTTTCACAGAATCCTTCGCACTCATTTTCACTGATGTCCCCCTTAATAGCTTAATAATTATGGCGATCAAGAAAGCCATCGTAAATCGATGTGCCAATGTATCTAGCGGACTAGCTTCCATTAATGATATTTTTGTAAAGAAAAATGAAAATCCAATAATAATGGCATAAAGTATCGCCGCAAGATAGGCTTTTTTATTTTCTGGCATATTGAGTAATCCTCCTTTTCAACACCCGGCCGGTTGTTAGTATCGTATTAAAAGTTCCACTACGATACAATACAAATATGAAGCATCTGTAACGGTACAGTTTTAGGAGGTATTCATGCTAAAATACGTAGCTTTGTTTAATGAATTTGCATCTCTCATCCAGAATGGACGGCTCAAAGCGGGCTCTAAACTCCCGTCTATCCGTCAATTAAGCGATCAACATCAATATAGTAAAAGTACAGTCTTGAAAGCCCTGCAAGAATTGGAAAAGAGGCATTTAATCTTTGCGGTTCCTAAAAGTGGATATTATGTCGTTCAAAAAGAGTTTCATGATAAAAGCGAACCTACAACGGACATCGACTTTGTTACCTCTGCTCCCGCTTGGCATCAATTTCCGTATCATGACTTTCAACATTGCATTAATAAAGCCATCGATACCTATCAGCAAGATTTGTTTATCTATGGCACTCCAAAAGGACTGCCCTCTTTAATTAAAGTGATACAAAAACAATTAGAGCAGTATCAGGTTTTCGCAAAAGAAGAACAGATTTTCATTACTTCTGGCGTGCAGCAAGCACTTTCCTTATTAACGTTAATCCCCTTTCCAAATGAACGTACCCATATACTTGTTGAGCAGCCTAGTTATCATCTATTTGTGGAGCAATTGAAAGCGTACAAGATTTCCGTGCTAGGAATCGAACGAACAGCAGAAGGTATTGATTTAGGGGAGTTAGAACGGATCTTTAGTGATCAGGAAATTAAATTCTTTTATACGATGCCTCGTTTTCATAATCCGTTAGGGACTTCTTATTCTAAAATGGAAAAAGAGGAGATACTAAAACTTGCTGTAAAGTATGGTGTCTATATTGTAGAAGATGATTATTTAGCAGATTTCGAAGAAAATATGAAGGTAGACCCTATTTTTTCCAAGGATACCCATAACATGGTCATTTATTTAAAAAGCTTCTCAAAAATAATGTTTCCAGGATTACGCATAGGTGTTGCCGTCTTGCCTAAACCATTAACGGACAGCTTCCAACTATATAAGAGAACGGCTGATATTGATAGTTCCATGATTTCACAAGCAGCATTGGAAATCTACATAAAAAGCGGTATGTTTAAACACCATAGAAACAAAGTGCGCCTTTCCTATTCATTGCGTGCAAACTTGCTTTATGATGCTCTAGAAAAGCACTCTGCTTCAGGTTTTTATCGCCCAGCATCCATATGCATGAACGCTCATATCATACTGCCTCATCGTATAAATAGTACTTACCTCATCAATAACTTACAGAATCAACAAGTACTGGTAGAGACGATGGGTCAAAATTTTTTAGATGGCTTTCCCCAGGAAAAAATATTAAAATTAAACGTGTCCAATACAAATATACAAAAACTTGACCACGGAATAGCTCTCATTTTTAAAGAATTGAATAACAAGCAAAACTATTACGTATAAAGCTTTTACATGAGGTTATTAAACAAGAAAAGCAGTAAAATATTTTTTCTGATACATCGGAAAACATTAGTTACAGACATTAACATTTGTCATTCTGAAATAGCCTATGTAAATGAGCTCAGCCAAAAAAGAGCTAAATAGAATTAGCTCTCAGACTGTAGACAAACTCGCTTTCCTTCGAGTTTGTCTACATTTTTTTTACTTGTACAAGTTGATTGGAACGTAGGGCATTCGCTTTCCGCGGGCGGTCCGCCGTCGGCGTGCTTGCGCCTGAGGGTCTCTTGGACTCGCTACTCTCGCAGGAGTCTCACACACCCGCTCCAATCAACTATGCTTAATAATTTGGATACAACTCCTTTTGCCTACAGTCTTAAGCAATTATAGGATTTGCACTAAAAAAGTTTACACTTTATTTATAAAATTTGATACGATCCTCAAGTGGTTTGAATTCTTTATCACCCGGTTGAGCTGTTGGATTTCCAAATGGCATTTGCGCAATCAATTTCCAATTGCTTGGAACATTCCATTCTTTTTTCACTTCATCATCAATTAGAGGATTATAATGCTGTAAAGTTGCTCCCAATCCTTCTGCTTCAAGTGCCGTCCAAACAACTAATTGATGCATGCCTGATGTTTGTTGTGACCAGATTGGGAAGTTATCGGCATACGTTGCAAATTGTTCTTGAAGTGATTTTACAACAGATTCATCTTCAAAGAATAATATTGAACCATATCCCGCTTTAAATGAATCCATTTTTTGTTGAGTGCCAGAGAAATCTCCCTCTCCAACAGCTTTCTTTAATGCCTGCGTCGTAATATCCCATAATTTATCATGTGCCGATCCTGTCAAAACAACAAGGCGTGAGGATTGGGAATTAAAAGCCGATGGCGTATGTTTTACCGCAAATTCTACTATTTCTTTAATTTTCTCATCGGATACTCCGACCTCTTTATTGATTCCATAATATGAACGTCTTTCTTTAATGGCCGTGTAAAAATCTTTTGTCATAAGTCATTCCTCCAGAGCATTTTTTCTATTTCAAATGATTATTCCATTTTTTATTTCTACCTATTTTAGTATGGGCATAAACCAATATATCATTCGCAATTATTCTTTAATGAATTCCTTGGTGCTTCTTACTGTATCAATTGGACGGACCAACTTTTCGATTTGATCCCGTTTCGGTTCCAAGAACGGTGGTAAAGATAACTTTTCCCCAAGCGTTTCATACGGCTCATCCCCCATGAATCCAGGACCATCCGTGGCAAACTCGAATAAAATTTGCGGTGCCACCCGTACGTAAAGCGACTCAAAAAAGTGACGATCGACATAACCGGACGTATGAAATTGGAAGCTTTCCATTCGTTTGATCCATTCTTCCAGAACGGAACGGTCTTCAACACGGAAGGCTGTATGGTGAACAGTCCCAAATCCCTGCCGAGCCTGAGGAAGGATCGAATTATGCTCGACGATCACTTGTGCACCATTCCCGCCTTCCCCTACTTCAAATAGGTGAAATGACCCTTCGTTGGCTATTTCTTTGAATAATAGGACTTTTTCCATCATTTCTTTAAAGTAATCAAAGTTGGCGATACGAATGAAAATTGGACCTAATCCCGTAATAGCGTATTCCAGAGGAATCGGTCCTTTTTGCCAAGGAATCCCGGATGCAACCCCTTCATTATTTTCATCTGAGATCAATTGATATTGCTGATCATCAAAATCCACAAATGAAATGTTCTTTTTGCCAAACTGTTCTTGGATTCCTGTATTCTTTACCTCTAAACGGTCAAAGCGTTTAACCCAATACTCCAATGCCGCATCAGTCGGTACACGGAAGGATGTTTTGGAAATCTCATTAGTCCCATGCTCTCCTTTAGGAATTCCAGGAAAATCGAAGAATGTCATGTCAGTACCCGCACCGCCAACATCGTCGGCAAAAAACAGGTGATAGGTTTGGATATCATCTTGGTTAACAGTTTTCTTGACTAAACGCATGCCCAATATATTTGTGAAAAATTCATAGTTTTTTTCAGCACTACTCGTTATGGCCGTTACGTGGTGTATACCTTTTAATCCATTCATACATTATTCCTCCCATTAAAACGATTCAATTTTTGGATATTCAGCGTTTTCCTTAATCCCCTATATTTTTCCTTCAAAAAAGAGTGGCTATTCATTAAAGGGGTTTGATAAAGTGTTTCTTATTATCTTGAATTAATATATCTTTACTTAAAGATAATTTATCATGAATACCATCCACTGTCAACAACATTACCTCAAATCAATATATCTCAGTATCGAAATAATTACAGGGCAAAAAAAAAAACACACAGTCAATTTCACTTAAAATAAAGACCATTCTGTATATGGGTTACTGTCTATAGCTATAAATAGCGACAAAGACAGTATTTTGTATATCTATTATTTTTAGTTCCGTACCAATAAGCTTAAGATATAGCAACCGTTGTTTTAAGGCTGTCACTATTAATCATTCCCTAATTTTCATAATATCCATTTGAATTCACCTCTTTTCATAAATTATGGGTTTATCGAGTATACATCTCGTAAATCTGTTCTTCCTTTAAATCAAAGCGAACAAACCGAACATCTCGTAAATATTCCTTTTGATCCATCATCAAAAGCATAATAGGAGCTGTTAAAATCCCGATACCTCTTCTACCTTATTTGCATCAATGTGCCCCAGGTGGATAAGTGGGTAAATTGTCCAGCAGTTCCCTAGGAGAAAAGAGAACTTATTCGTTACCCATTTCTTTAAATAACTCTATCGCTTTCGTTAAATTACTCTTTCTACTTTTAAACAACTTTATTATTCGTGAATACCACAAAACCCGAAATACAGACGCTCAAGATTGAGTGACAGTATTTCGAGTAGTCCTCCCATTGTGTTTTTTTATTTTTCTCTTTGTTCCGTTTTCCACCATAGGGAATCTTTTGGATTTTCAACAGCTTCTTGAAATTCAGATTTTGAAGCAACTGTTGGGTAAGATCCTTTTAGCGATTTTCCTGAAGTACTATTGAACAAGAATAATATCACTAAAAACCCGATAATATTCACGGCTGTTAAATAGAAACCAGGTGCTAAGTTATTCCCCGTTTGGTGAACTAACCATGTGGAAACTAAAGGGGTAGTTCCACCAAATATTGAAACTGAGACATTAAAGGTCACTGATAATGTTCGATATCGAATATCAGTATAGAACATGGCTGGTAACGATCCAGGCATTGTGCCTTCATAAATTGAAAGCAGAACACCTAGAATTAGAACACCTAACGAAATAAATACTAAAGCATTCAGGTTTATTAAATAAAAAGCAAGGGCAGATAATAGGCTTAAACCGCCTAAACCGATTAAGAAAACAGTCTTATTTCCAATTTTATCACTGAGCTTTCCAAATATTAAAGTAAGAGGCACCATAATAATCATTAGAATCGTAATTAATAGGGTTCCTACTGTACTGGATAATCCAATAATCTCATCTAAATAAGAAGGCATGTATGATAATAGCATATAGCTTGTAATATTAAAGAATGCAACAGCTACAAAACATACAAGAATATCCTTTTTGTGATTTTTGAAAATAGATAGAAAGCTTTCATTTGGGGCTTCATCATCAGAAAGTTCATTTTCAAAAATCGGTGATTCTTCTAAACTTTTTCTTAAGTACAATCCAATAAGCCCTAAAGGTAAGCCGAGTAAAAACGGTATTCTCCAACCCCATGAGGCCATCTGTTGATCGGAAAGAGTAATAAAGAGTGTACTGGCAAGTAATGAAGCTAATATATAACCAATTAGCGTACCAATTTCTAATCCACTTCCAAGCATATTGCGTTTATTGTCTGGAGAAGATTCTGCAATATAGACCATTGCACCAGCGTATTCGCCACCTGTTGAAAAACCCTGAATAATTCTAGCTATTAATAAGAGTATAGGTGCCCATATACCGATTTGATCATATGTAGGTAATAAACCGATTAGTAATGTTGAAAAAGCCATCAAAATAATCGTTGTTGTCAAAACGACTTTTCTTCCTAATTTATCACCGATTTTACCAAATATGATACCCCCTACTGGGCGCATTAAAAAGGCAATCGCAAACGTTGCAAAGGTGAACACTAATTTTAGTTCATCATTCTCAACAGCACTAAAAAAATTTTGACTAATGATAACAGCCAAATAGGAATATAAGCCAAAATCAAACCACTCCATAGCATTTCCTACCCCTGTAGCAAACACGCTTTTCTTCGCTTTTTGAATATCTACAACGTTGATTTTTTTCTTGTTAAATTTCATTTTATCATGTCAACTCCATGGAATACATTTATGCAAGAATAAGAAGTAAAGTCAAACGGGAGGAAAATCGGATTTTGGGCGTTTTTCCAATGGTATCCCAAATATAATATTGTCTTCTTATTAGAGGTTCTATAAATCGCCTCTCGATTTATTAAATTCAAGGTTATTGCCTTTTTCCATTTGTTTATCCGTTTGATCAGGGTTTTCATCGTGCTTGAATGATCGATTATCATCATCATTATTATTTGGATTCGTGTCCGTGTCATTTCGAACAGGACGATAATCTACTTCCTCTTGATCATTAAAATCGTTATTACCAGCGTTACATGCTGACAGAAAACTTACCGAAAGTAATGCGGATAAAATAGTGATTTTCCATTTGCCTTTCATTTTATAACCCCCCTTATCTTAAGTTTTTGGTATTAATTTTAATATGTACCTTAAACGATACCCTTAGTCTTAAATGGAGCCCATCCATGTTTGTTTTTTTAGTATCCTAAAATAAAAAAACTGCCCCCAATTATTGTGGGAACAGGTCATGTTATTTTTTAGGTCAAAGGAATAGCTGTCTTATACGAGGGAACCACCTTTTTTAAGGTACTTTACAATCCCTTCTGCTGCTCTATATGAAAAGGCACCTAAAGTACCAGTTGGGTTAAACGAACTGTTATGAGGAAATGCTGATGAACCCGCAACAAATACATTTTCAGCGTCCCACATTTGCAGGTAAGTGTTAACCGCTGAATTTTTTGGATCAGCCCCCATGATGACGCCGCCTGTGTTATGCGTATTCGTATCTGTGTTTACGTTAAAATTTGCTTGTTCAGCGACCGTATCAATATGGTCAGGACCCATTTTTTTAGCAATCGATCTTGTTACTTTCGCCATGTATTTTACTAACTCACGGTCTTGGGCAGTATAATCATATGTCATCCGTAATAAAGGCATACCGTATACATCTTTATAAGTAGGGTCCAGATCAAGGTAGTTTTGTATGTGTGGCATACTTGCACCCTGCGATTTGACTTGCAGGATGCTATTGGCATATTTAATTGATTGCTTTTTAAATTCCGCACCCCATGAAGGTGTTCCGATTGGTGAATTATTATTTGCTATAGGTCTATTCCCATACTGGGTTGTACGAATTCCTGCTCCGTGAAGGAAGTTTACATCCGAATGGTCGAAATTATCACCTGTAAATTCTGCAATCTCAATGCCTAATGCACCTGCACCTCCATAAATATTGAACTCACGGTCATTATAATAAAGGCTTGAATATCCTGAACTCACTTGGTAACAATAGTTTTTACCAATTACACCATTTCTGGTTTTTGGATCATAGGGTATTCCAAGATTTGAATTAAGTAAAAGTCTAACATTATTAAATACATAACTCGCTAAGACCACTACTTCTGCCGGTTGTTCGAATTCTTCACCCGTGAAGGTGTCTACATAAATAACACCTGTCGCTTTCGTACCATCATTTAAAATACGGGTGACGTTTGAGTATGTCCGCAGGTCAAGGTTACCAGTTTTTTTTGCAACAGGAATGACCGTAACAACTGGATCTGCTTTTGCTCCATACTCACAACCGAAGTTTTCACAAAATGCACAATATTGACAGGCTGAACGTGAAATGCCATCAGGGTTTTCGTAATTCTCTGATAGATTTGCAGATGGGATCATATATGGTTTGTAGCCAAGCTTCTTGGCTGCTTGTTCGAATTCCGCTAATACAGGTGTTTTTATCATCGGTCCTGTTGGATAAGGATTGGAGCGTTTTCCATATAACTTAACAGTTTCACCAGATATTCCTGCCATTTTTTCAAAAGTATCATAATATGGTTCGATTTGGTCATATGTAATGCCCCAGTCTTGAATCGGATAGTCTGATTTAATTTTATTTTTACCATACCTTTTTTCAGTTAGTGATTTAATTTCAAAATCATAAGGAAGAAAACGGTAGGTCTGTCCATTCCAGTGACTACCAGCCCCTCCAAGACCTTCACCTACGATAAAAGTACCATAATTACGCATAGGCAGTGCTCTCATTTTTTGGTTATTACGATGAGTAATAGTTTCTTTTGATAAATCTTGCATTAACTCTTCACGATGTTGGAAACGCAGTTCGTCATGCACCATTAAATAATCACTCATATCCCGTTCTTTCCCGCGCTCTAGTCCAACGACTTTGATTCCTGCTTTTGTTAATTCCGAGGCAATAATACCTCCAGCCCAGCCCATCCCGACTACAACGACGGGTACCTTAGGTAGTTTTTTTGCCATGTTTTTCATCCCTTTCTATCATGAATGTTTCATATGACTTTGAAGGCTATTTGGATCTAACTTTAAAAATTCTTTACTTTGGATTTCTTTTGTATAACTCATTCGAGAACCAGGATACTTTCGCATCTGCCAGCCTAGCATTTCCTTATTTCCTCCGTACAATGGATCTGCATAAACACCTTCAATGGTCAAAGTTCTTAACAATTGGAAAAATGCCGATGAAGATGCACCAGAAAGCGAACTTGCTTTACCTTTCTCGAACGCAGCTAACACTTCATCCTGTTCATTAGCCTCTAATTCTGTAAATTTCTTTTTATAGTTTTTGTTGCTATATGTATTCAATTCTTTTAAGCCTAGCCGGAACAAATCTTTTCGGTAAAGTTTATTCTGTTCACCTTGTGTTGGCTCTGGCTTATAATAGGGTCCAAGTTTATAATCCTTTTCATTTACGCCCCACCCACTGTTGAGTTGATGGTCAATATATATCGCTGCATTTAATTCCATAGCACCTGGCCCAAGATCGTCCTTTGGGAAAATACGTTCTGCAGCTGCCGCTGTCGTCTGATATTCTTCTGGATAAAAAAACATTAGGGCTTCATTCGGATTATTAGCTTGAGTTTGACTCTTCTGTTCTGTTTTCACACCACTTTCCGAATTTCTATCAAACATGCTTCCAACTGCTCCACCTAAAATAAGCCCTCCAACAGCTAAACCGGAATTCTTTAAAAAGGTACGTCTCGTACTACCTTGTTTTTCCATTTGACTTTTCTCTTTGTCCGACAAAAAAAAACCTCCTATTTCATAATCAAGGTGTGAATTTTCTTATCACATTGATGCATCGCTTACACCTTTTTCTTATAAGCAATTATGGTGACACTTAATTCGTAAAGAACCAGAAATAATGACGGGTATATCCGATATGAAATCCGGAGGAGTAATCATAATTGATACGATTACCAGAAAGAAATAGGATACTCTCCACGCTTTTGCCAACCTTACTGGATTGAGAACTCCTAATCACTGCTGATATATTTGTTAAAAATTCCAGCACTATGGAAAATAACAGAAAGTATCCAAAAGAGATTCCGACAATAAACAAAATGAATAAACCTGGGATAAACGTTTGAGTCACTTTGCGTTCTTCTTTTGAAAGGGCAGGTGCTATAAATTCCCAAGTCTGATAGGCAACTGCAGGAATCGTAGCCGCAATGGCAAAAAACATCCGACTATATATGTCTTCAACAAAAACTAACGCACCAACGAAATCATTCGTTGCCGAAGTTCATCAAGATGTTCAATGAGATGTGAATCTTTGTTTTGCAAGGTGGCCACCTCCAGTTATATGAAAAATGCCCACCTGCATACCACTATGGACTCTACTGTTTATCCAGCATCTTCTTTTCAGCAGTCGATAACTCATGTTTTTTCTCTTCCTGTTTATCTTCATCAGAAATTAATCCATTTGTTGCACCCTTGAATTCCGTTAATGTCCGTCCAAATGCTCGACCAATTTCAGGTAGTTTTTTCGGACCGAAAATTACAAGCGCAATGATAAGAATTACGACCAAGCCTGGAATCCCAATATTCTGAAACATCACGTCAATCCTCCATAAAAAACAACAGTTACATTTACTAAAAACCGTTTGTAACCTTACAGTAAACGTTATTATTCACACACTAAAGGATGTTTAAGTGCCTTTTTTATTCCTTTTACATATATTCACAAAAATGTTCAATTTTATACCTAGCTTATATTTAGACATGCCTGTTTTGATTACAGTCCAATGTTCAAATTCCTCATCTTCTAAATAGTTCATATTAGTTTTTCAGTAATTCGACTATATGTATAACTTTTATTAAATAACCATGCAGAAAGTTGGAAATGTTATTAAGGAATTTTTGGTACCCGAGATTAGAGTAAAAGAATCTTACCTTTTATTAAAAATGTATTCATGCAAAAATAAACTTTGGGGAAAGATATAAATTAATAATAATGCTTAAATACTTTGGATGAGTAAAATAAGACCTTAGCGGTTTATGTATTTTCCACGGATTCTATTATTAAGCAGAAGATATATTAGAAACGTTCTTTGTTCTTTTATCAAAAAGATTTTCACTCCACGCTACATTAAATACGGAGGTATTTATGAAAAAAATTTGGTTTACTTCTGGAGCAAGTATCGTTCTTGCTGGTTGTTTAATATTTTTACTGTTTTTTTACAGAGGCCATCAACCCTCACCCTCCCCTAATTCAAATGGGGGAACACAGGATACTTCAGCTGGTAATCCTGAAGAAATTGTAAGTAATAGTTGTATATCTTGTCATGGGGAAAATTTACAAGGAGGAGCTGGTCCAGCTTTAAATAAAATTGGTGCAAAATATACACAAAATGATATAGAGAATATTATTAATAATGGTAAAAATGGAATGCCAGCAGGCGTTATTTCAAATGAAGAAGTTGCAATCGTGGCAGAGTGGTTATCACAGAAAAAGTGAAGAGGCAATTTTTCAACTATACCAATGCCCTTATTTAAACGTAAAATAAAACAGCCAAATCCAATAATATGGATCAGGCTGTTTTGTAATTTTCAGGAATAAATATATTTAAAAAAATGAGGACCAATTCAAAACAATTGACCAAACAGCTGTGTTTAATAATAAGCCTGTAATAAAAAGAGACCATTGGTTTTTCTTTTGTTCCCAACAGGAAATCATGAGGGCAAGACCAATTGAAACACCAATAAAGGAAAGCCATGGAAATGAATCAGTGAACTTTGTGAGAAAAACCGCAAGGCAAGCTGTGAATAATAATGATACAAGGTACTCCGTGAATAATGATAATTCGCTTTTAATATGATCGCTCAATTTTCTCCTCCTTCAAAATAGATATTATCTTCATATAATACTTCATGATGAATTTTTTATACGAAATTGCCTGCGCCCGTAGATTTCTAAAAGATAATAGTCCCTTGCTAGTTTCAATGTTCACCACTCACTGTACTGCTTTCAACATTTAAAAATACCCAATATTTATCGCTAATATATATTGAATTTTGCGTGACTATTAACAATTACAATTCCATAATATGTACTTTCAAACACCATACCAATAGTTTATTATTTGATAATTGTCCAGTATTTATCATTCGTTCTTCTTTATCAAGAATTCTTTTCAATAGTATATATTCATGTAGTGAAAATCCAAAAAAAAAATCTCTGGTTTTATATGCTCCCTCTAG
Organism: Bacillus sp. ISL-78; assembly: GCF_018613455.1. Lineage (NCBI taxonomy): Bacteria > Bacillati > Bacillota > Bacilli > Caryophanales > Bacillaceae > Bacillus > Bacillus sp. ISL-78. The sequence goes on along the minus strand of NZ_JAGGQC010000008.1, from coordinate 140,574 downwards.
CGTAATCAAACGGATTATATTTTAACTATAGATGATTTATTCAGCGCAAAAAAAAAGTCTGGCAACCTATTTTATAGTTGCTAGACTTAAGTTCATTTTTAAGATCAATCCAAATATAAACAACAATTTATACGGATAAGAAGAGTTCGTTCCTCCATGCAGACCATTTAATAGGCAACCAGGTCCCGCAGCGCCTTTTCCACTTTTTCAGGATTCACCATGAATGATTTCTCTAATGATGGTGAATATGGCATTGCAGGAACATCCGGGCCAGCGAGTCTCATGATTGGGGCATCAAGATCGAAGAGGCAGTTTTCTGCAATGATCGCCGATACTTCACTAATGATGCTTCCTTCCTTATTATCTTCAGTAATCAATAGGACTTTTCCTGTTTTAGATGCAGCTTCCATTATGGCTTCTTGATCTAATGGATAAACGGTACGTAAATCAAGTATATGAACGGATATGCCATCACTGGCCAGCCTTTCAGCTGCCTGAAGCGCAAAATGAACACAAAGGCCATAAGTGATCACTGTAACGTCCTCGCCTTCACGTTTTACATCCGCTTTACCAATCGGTAAAACATAATCATCATCCGGCACTTCTTCTTTAATTAGGCGATAGGCTCTTTTATGTTCAAAGAAAAGGACCGGGTCATCATCGCGAATGGCAGCTTTCAATAATCCTTTCACGTCATAGGGTGTAGAGGGCATGACAATTTTAAGTCCCGGTTGATTCGCAAAAATGGCTTCAACGGATTGTGAATGGTATAACGCCCCATGTACACCTCCGCCGTATGGAGCTCTGATGACAATAGGACAATGCCAGTCATTATTGGAGCGATAACGGATTTTTGCAGCTTCCGAAATGATTTGGTTGATGGCTGGCATGATGAAATCAGCGAATTGCATTTCCGCAATCGGCCTCATTCCATACATGGCCGCGCCGATGCCGACTCCTGCGATTGCGGATTCAGCAAGCGGTGTATCAATGACACGCTGTTCACCGAATTGCTCGTATAACCCTGAGGTCGCTTTAAACACGCCGCCCTTTACCCCTACGTCTTCACCTAATACAAATACACGGGAATCACGTTCCATTTCTTCCCGCATCGCCATTATCACGGCATCTATATAAGATATCACTGCCATCTTCTTTCCTCCTTACCTTTCTGCGTAAACGTATTTTGAGAGCGTGTCTTCATGTGCAAATGGAGCATTCTCCGCATAATCCGTCGCTTCGTTCACAACTTCCATTATTTCCTCGTTCAATTGTTTCTCCATTTGATCATCCATGATTCCCACTGCTTTTAAATAGGCACCAAAAGTAATGATTGAATCTATTTTTTTTGCCTCCGATACTTCATCAGGCGACCTGTATTGACTATCATCATCATCGCTTGAATGTGGTGTAAGCCTGTATGAAACCGTTTCGATTAAGCTTGGACCCTCACCGCGCCTTCCTCTCTCAGCAGCTTCTTTCACCACCCGGTATACTTCGATCGGATCATTCCCATCAACCGTCACCCCTGGCATGCCGTAACCAATGGCCCGGTCGGACACTTTCCCGCAAGCCAATTGCTTTTCAATAGGGACGGAAATGGCATACTGATTATTTTCGCACATCAAGATGACCGGAAGTTTATGTACACCTGCGAAATTCGCTCCTTCATGAAAATCTCCTTGATTTGATGAACCCTCACCGAATGTAACGAATGAAACAATATCTTTTCCTTCCATTTTTGCAGCGAGAGCAATCCCCACTGCATGTGGCACTTGAGTCGTAACTGGCGAAGATCCCGTCACGATTCGATTCTTTTTTTGCCCAAAATGCCCAGGCATTTGACGTCCGCCTGAATTTGGATCTTCTGCCTTGGCAAAACTGGATAACATTAAATCCCTGGCGGTCATCCCAAACGCGAGCACCACTCCTAGATCCCTATAATAAGGAAGGACATAATCATTTTCACGATTCAACGCAAATGCTGCACCCACTTGAGCTGCTTCTTGCCCTTGACAAGAAACGACAAATGGAATTTTCCCAGATCTGTTCAACAGCCACATCCGTTCATCCACTCTTCTTGCCAACAACATAATTCTATACATCTCTAGCACCTGCTCATCACTCAGACCTGCCTGTAGATGGCGGTTTTCAACCATATGTCATCATCCCTCCTAATAATTAAAACGGTTTTCTGTTAAAACCAGAATGTTCTCCTCACGCTGTCACCCATTATAAATATGGGTCTTTATATCACAAATTACTAACCTTTCTTTTAGCTGTTTGTTTGTCTCGCAAACTTATTTCCTGTTATGTATCTAAGGAAGGGAAAGCTCTTATATGTATGCATGCTTGCCATTTAACACCCTCAAATGCGTTATCATCTACTATTATTACCTGGTACTAACTCAATGCAATATTATCCTACCACTTTTCATCTCACATTTTCAAGTTAATTTCACTTTGTATCGTTATTTTCACGAGAAAACCTTTCTATAACAAAAACACAATGGGTTTATCAGTTTTAGCCTGACCTGACTTTAACTCATTTCCATATACGCATCCAAGACTAGATAAAAGCCGGGGTGCTGAAGTTATTTATTTGTTGACTAAGCGGAAGAATAGCTGTAAATTAAAATGGTTCATAAAATTAAATGTTCGAAATGGAACAGTTCAATACAGAAAGAATGGTGATGTTGAGTGGAGAATGAAAAACAATTAATGCGTTCCGTACAACTATTGCGTTCATTTTGGAACGTACAGAAAAATATCATGCGGTTCGTTCAAAAGACAGCCGCAGAAAATGGATTAACAGTTCCTCAATATTCCATTTTGATGACCATTACCCTTTACAAAGAGACCTCCCAAAAAAATGTCGGGGAGAAAACATTTCTTCCAAAAAGCACCTTGAGCCAAGCTATCGATGGTCTGGTTCGCGGAGGTTTGCTCCATCGTGAGCATATGGAGGGCAACCGGCGTGAGATTCAATTGTCAATCACCGATAAGGGCGAAAATTTATTAAAATCGATTCATTTTCACGAAGGAAGCATTCACCAAGTCTTTCAAACGGCCATTGAAATGCTTTCCGAAGAACAGTTTGAAGAGTTGCTAAAAACACATCTTCAAATTACAAACTTTTTAGAAGCACAAGCAACCGAACAGGGAGCGTGTACAAAATGATAAAAATACTGAAAAATTTATCCGTTTATAAGTGGATTATTTTAGCAGTTATCGGTCTGGTGTTTATTCAGTCCATGTCAGACCTCTTTTTGCCTACACTAATGGCTGATATTATTGACAAAGGCGTTGTTAAAGGAGACACTTCTTATATTTGGAAAATCGGCGGTTTTATGCTTTTGGTTTCCGCACTTGGCGCTTGTGCATCCATAATCGCAAGTTACTATTCGTCCAAAGCGGCAATGGGAATGGGACGCGATCTCCGCCTGAAGGTCTTTAATCACGTTGAAAAATTTTCGTTACAAGAATTTGACGAAGTCGGTACGGCGTCATTGATTACACGTACGACCAATGATATAACACAAGTCCAGCAAGTGGTTATCATGATGCTTCGTATGGTTATCAGTGCACCTATCATGTTAATCGGCGGAGTAATCATGGCTGTATCCATGGATGCAAAATTATCACTTGTCATTGTTGTCACAATGCCTTTTTTGATTGGGTCAATCTTGCTTATTCTATATAAAGGTGTGCCGCTCTTTCAAACGGTGCAAAAACGATTAGAACGGTTGAACCTTGTATTACGAGAAAATTTAACTGGCATTCGCGTCATTCGTGCCTTCAATCGTGAAACACAAGAGAAAGAACGTCTAAAGAATGCGAATAAAGAATTAACGGATGTCTCAATCAAAGTCAATAAAATCATGGCCTTCATGATGCCTGTAATGATGCTTGTCATGAACTTGACGGTTGTTGGTATCATTTGGTTTGGTGGAGTCCGTATTGATAACGGCGGTATGCAGATCGGGGACTTAATGGCATTTATCCAATATGTTATGCAAATTATGTTCGCTCTCGTTATGGCTTCCATGATGTTCGTTATGGTTCCACGAGCTGCCGTGTCGGCAACAAGGATAAACGAAGTCCTTGACATGAAACCTTCATTCCTGGATGAGGGGACAGAAAAGGCAGATCGTGTACATGGTACCCTTGAATTTGAACATGTTACGTTCAGTTACCCAGGAGCAGAAGAACCTGCATTATCGGATATTAGTTTTTCAGCAAATCCTGGTGAAATCACAGCAATAATCGGTGGAACAGGTTCCGGGAAAACGACTCTTGTCAATTTGATCCCTCGCTTCTATGATATTTCAAGCGGAACGATTCGCGTCAATGGTGTTGATATTCGTAAGTCATCTCAAGATGAAGTCCGTTCAAAAATTGGCTTTGTACCACAAAAGGCCTCCCTCTTTACAGGTACTATCTCTGAAAACATTCGCTTTGGAAAACAAACAGCTACACAAGATGAAGTTGAGCATGCGGCTCGGATCGCACAAGCGGAGGATTTTATCAGCAATATGAAAGGCGGCTATGAGGCAGAAGTCGATCAAGGCGGTTCAAACCTATCAGGAGGGCAAAAACAACGGCTTTCGATTGCAAGGGCACTCATTCGAAAACCGGATATTTATATATTCGATGATAGTTTTTCGGCACTGGACTACAAGACGGATGCCAACCTTCGCGCAGCCCTAAAAAATGAAACGAAAAATTCGACGGTACTACTAGTTGCACAGCGTGTCAGTACCGTCGTTGACGCTGACCGAATCATTGTGTTAGACGAAGGCCACATTGTAGGCATTGGAACACACCATGAGTTGCTTAGCACAAACGACATTTACCGTGAAATTGCCTTATCACAGCTCACAGAGGAGGAAATTGCATGAGTAATCAAAAGAAACCTCAAGGCGGCGGTCAGGTCGGGCATGGCCCTGGTGGCGGTAACATGATGCTGATGGGGCAAAAAGCTAAAGATTTTAAAGGAACACTAAAACGTCTATTGACCTATTTAAAACCGAGGCGCAACAGATTGATTTCCGTGTTCTTAGCTGCAATCATGAGTACGATTTTTATGATTGTAGGACCGAAGATCATGGGAAATGCAATTACAGAATTATTCGAAGGAGCTTACGGAAAATTCCAGGGAATACCAGGAGCAGCTATTAACTTTGATAAAATTGGCCAGATTCTTCTACTCCTTGCCGGACTTTATGCTTTAAGCAGCCTTTTCAGCTATGTACAACAATACATTATGTCAAGTGTTGCACAAGACACGGTATATGATCTTCGAGAAGATGTGAACAAAAAGCTCGAGAAACTTCCACTCAAATATTTTGAAGGACGTCCAAACGGTGAAACACTTAGCCGAATGACAAATGATATTGATACAATCGGGAGCACCCTTCAGCAAAGCTTAACGCAATTCATCACATCAATCGTAACGATTGTGGGGATTATCATCATGATGCTTTCGATAAGCCCATTATTGACATTAATCTCGATAATCAGCTTACCTTTGTCAATATTTGCAATCCGGCCCATTTTAAAAAGATCCCAAAAACATTTTGCCGATCAACAGCGTAAACTCGGACAATTAAATGGTCACATTGAAGAAATATATACCGGCCATCAAGTCGTTAAAGCATTCGGATATGAAAAAAAGGCGAGTGCCCAGTTTACTGAAGTTAATGAAGAATTGTATAAAGCGGGAAGCAAAGCCCAGTTTATATCGGGTATCATCATGCCGGTAATGTTCTTTATCGGAAATTTGAGCTATGTCCTCATCAGCGTTGTCGGCGGAATATTGGTGACGCAACGTTCGATTTCAATTGGTGACATTCAAGCATTCATCACATATTCGAAGCAGTTCACCCAGCCAATCACACAAACGGCTAACATCGCTAACATTATTCAGTCGACGGTTGCAGCCGCTGAACGTGTTTTTGAACTACTTGATGAAGAAGAGGAAATGAAAGAACAAACCACAGTTAATATAAAAAGGGCAAATGGTGCTGTCTCTTTTGAACATGTGGACTTTGGATATGGGGAAGAAATGTTAATTGAAGATATGAACATCGATGTCTTGCCTGGACAGACGGTCGCAATTGTTGGACCGACTGGTGCTGGAAAAACGACCATGATAAATCTCTTGATGAGATTTTATGAACTCAATGGCGGAAAGATTACGATTGATGGTCTTGATACACGGAATATGTCACGTAATGATCTTCGAAAGAATTTTGGTATGGTACTTCAAGATACCTGGCTCTTTAATGGTACGATTAAAGAAAATATCGCTTATGGCAAAAATGGAGCAACTGATGAAGAAATTTTTGCAGCTGCTCGGACGGCACATGCCGACCATTTCATTCGGACACTGCCAGATGGTTATGAGACAATCTTAAACGAAGAAGCTTCGAACATCTCACAAGGCCAAAAGCAGCTTTTGACAATCGCCCGGGCTGTTCTAGCAGATCCGCCAATCATGATTTTGGATGAAGCGACGTCTAGTGTGGACACTCGGACAGAAGTCTTTATCCAAAAGGCCATGAACCGACTGATGGAAGGACGAACCAGCTTTGTCATTGCCCATCGTCTCTCAACGATTAAGGATGCAGATTTGATTCTTGTTATGGAACAAGGAAAAGTGAAAGAGAAAGGAACGCATTCAGACCTTTTAAGGGAGAATGGTTTCTACGCAGAGCTATACAATAGTCAGTTCACTGAAAATGTGGCTGGATAATTAGAAAGAGGCTCGATTCTGAAACGAAATCGAGCCTCTTTCTTATAATGTATCACTCCCCCCTTTTATTTCCCTTTTTCACAAATTCCCAATCTACCTCAATATTTTTTCTGACTCTTTGAAGAAGATGAAGAATCGTTTCCGCTTCGTCCAGAGAAAATCCAGATAACGCAACCTTGTCAGTATACTCCCCTTCTTTTTTCAAAGAGGATAGACCTTTTCACCTATATCGTTTGCATATAGCTTTTTATTTTTTTGTTTTCCTCATCACTTTTCTTCTCGATTAACCCTTGTATTTCAAGTTTTTTAATGGCACGAGCTGCTGTCGTTCGGTCAACCTTTATCATTTCTGCTAACTTTTCCTGAATGATACCTGGGTTTTCACATATTCCAAATACTGCCCTTTTGTAAGGTCAAATTCTTTAAATTCGATATTACTTATAAAGTCCAATGCCCTTGCTATCATTCCAATTTTACGGAGTATTTCCTTCATTCAAAAAGACCTTGGCTTTTTTTGTTGTATTTACAACAAAAATAATTTCATTTATACTAAAATAGGATATACATTTATTATGGCTTGTCTTTTTATATAAATCTAGAAAAGGGATGAAGAACATTGGATTCAAAAAGAATAACTACTGAAAATGATTTAAAAATAGCCTTTCATATCAGAAAAGAAGTATTTGTCGAGGAACAAGGTTTCCCATTAGAATTTGAATTTGATGAATTTGATACACTTAATGCTTTATCTGAACACATATTAGTCTATTATAATGAAAAGCCAGTCGGAACTGGAAGATTGAGAGTTGTTGATGGGTTAGGTAAATTGGAGAGAATTTGCATCTTGGAGCCTTACCGTAAATTTGGTCTCGGGAAAATAATACTTAAAACGTTGGAAGAAATTGCAAAGGAACAAGGTGTTACTCAGGTTAAATTACATGGGCAAACACAGGCAGAGGGCTTTTATAAAAAACTTGGCTATCGGACTTCATCCGATGTCTTTATGGAAGATGGGGGTCCACATCTATTAATGATAAAGGAATTGGTTAAGGAATAAGTGTTAAATGTGAGTAAAACAAAAAATAACCTTTGATTTAAAAGGTCAAAGAACAGAATGATTAATCTATTAACTTTGTATTGTGAATTATACTTCGGATAAGGGAAACACATAAAAAGTGACCCTCATCCCACACTTTCCGACCCTTCTAAATAAAAGGAAAGTTTGGTTTACAAGTTTCAGATTTATATTTAACCCCAAAATCCACGCGACCATATTATGCATTTTATGAGAGATATACGCGAACAAAAAGACGAAGCTGTTTATAACATAAACGGCTTCGTCTTTTTATTACAGAACGGGTGCTTTTTCTTGAACGAGCGGGTGAAGGGCCTGGGTTTCATCAATATAAATAAAAGCATCGTATCTATCTGACATTACAGAAGGTACATAGTTACCATATTGTTCATATTCCGGTCTGTATACAACCCCAATCGCCCGGTGACCAATCCTGCCTTGGAATAGCTGACGATTTTCATCGGTGAAAATGAGCAACTTATCATAAGCCCCCGAAAGGTGCATCGCCTCCTCCCAACTTCCATTCATAGCCGGGGGTACTGTTTTTATTTCAAAATCCATGCCCCACTCCTCTGCTGCTATGACAGTTCCTCTGTAGGTTCCGAAACCTGTGATAAATACATCTTCAGTCGGGTTTTGCTCTCGAATGACCTGGCCGACATTAATCATCCCTGAATCTTTCATATCAGTAGCGCTGGCGTCACCAACATGGGTATTATGTTCCCATACAATCGCCTTGCCTTCAGAGCCGTAAAAATCCATAATTTCATTAAGTGCATCAACCATATGCATATCTCGAATATTCCATGATCTATCATCATGGACGACCATGGTCCTGTAATAATTTTCGGCATTGTATGTTACCAACGCATTCACTTGAAGATTCAAATTCAATTCTTCGTGATGAGGGTATTTTTCTTTTTTTCGTTGAATAGTCGTCAGTAATTTGGCTACTTCGTCTATACAGTCTTCCGAAAAAATGCCTGCAGAAACTGCGTACTCCTCGTTATTCCGATTGAATGGCTCAAAACAAGTGAACGCCTGTCTGGCAGCTTCGAGGTCAGTTGAATCAATTTGTTTTAAGTAACGGATAACTTCATCCATGGATTCCCAAAGACTGTAGATATCTATCCCATAAAATCCAACTTTCGTTTGATTTTGTCCAGACTCATTGTATTCTTTCATCCATTCAATCAGGTCAATCATTTCCTCGTTTGCCCACATCCAGGTCGGCCAGCGGTCAAAACTTTTTAGCACATCTTTTGCGGATTTAGTCACTAAGTCATAGCCTTTAACATACCTATTTATTGCCTGGCAAGCGGGCCAATCGCCTTCAACAGCTACAAAGGTGAACCTTTTTTCTTGAATCAGCTTTTTTGTTATTTCAACTCGAGCCGTGTAAAACTCGGATGTCCCATGTGATGCCTCACCAAGCAAAACAAATTTTGCATTATTAACTTGTTGAATGAGCTTATCCCAATCTTCTTCATTAGTAAGCATGACTGATTGTTCGACTATTGACTGAACAAGATTATGTTTCACCGTTTTTCCCCCTTGATATCTTACGAACATTATCGTTTGTACTCGGCATTATAAGAATTGGAACCTGCGTGTACGGACAGTAAAGTATCAGCGTATCCCACTAGACGATTAATAAGTTCATCACAAATAGAGTAAACCAGCTGAAAATTTTCTTCCTCAAATAGAACAGGGTCATCCAGTATGACCGTGGTGTTAATGAACATATCTTTGTTTCCATATAGGTTGTAGTGAACTATAGCCTTTCCAGCAGCTCCACCTGTACCTGGGTCATTGAAGCCAGGAATGAAAACGAACCATTCTTCAGCAGTAGCAGACCTGAAGTTTTTTGTGAAAGACATTCTATCGGTTACCATCATGATCTTTTTTAACTCTTCCGGATTCATATCCTTGATCTTGTTCATTCCTTTGCCACCTTAACACCATGTTAATTATGTGTTCCGTTATATATTTTCCTTAAGGTTCCCATCCTATAAATATTATTATGAAATAGTGACCTTTTCCGTAAAAAAACAAGCCTGACTCCACCTCGGATCGATGATTCAGCTGAACTCGGACGCGGCAAAAAGTGATATCATGATTCATTCAGAGACTCTTATTAAATGCCGATAATCATGGAACTGCTGCATATAAAAAATATTTTTGGGGTATCAAAATAGGGAAGATAATTTCCCGGATTGGGTTGGACTGGTCTGGAGTGGAGTGGAGGAGTTGCTCATGGAAAAGATGAATCGGGGAATTTTAACGGCGCTGTCGGCGATTGGCCTTGCACAAGGGCTGAAAATTTTAACGCATTATAAGCTGACGGGAAAGTGGGACTTGAAGCAGGCTTTCACAACTGGTGGCATGCCTAGTTCGCATTCTGCGGGAGTGGCCGCCCTGGCATCGTATGTGGCAGCGAATAAAGGATGGCTGCATACGGAAACATCGCTTGCGACAGTGTTTGGCGTGATTGTGATGTATGATGCCCAGGGGATTCGCCGCCATACAGGGGAAATCGCTAAGCTCGTGAATGATCTTGAAGATAATATGGCCAAATTTTCCGGAGAGTTTCCGAGCTTTGAGTATGTTGAGCGTGAGAAGGAACTGAATGAACTGCTCGGACATCAGCCTGTGGAAGTGGGAGCAGGTGCATTGCTGGGAGTTGCACTTGGGCTTATTTCGGCTAAATTGGAGGATGGCAAGCCCTCAAAACCGATCGGCTGAAAACGGTGGGCAAGCCTTGGTCTTTTAGCTCTTGAGGTAAGTACATAATTTGAATATAACAATAGGTCATTTTAAAACATGCCTATGTTATTAACATCGGCATACTCTCCACCAAAAATCGTATCATTGGATATCCCGGTAGATTTGAAAATGACCTAGGCCTCTCAACTCTCTTAGATAGGCCTAGGTCATTTTATGTAGAATTCAATTCTTCCGGGACATTTTCATTGCGAATGAATACATATCCGATCGGAATAACCCTTTATAATATTCTACTAAGTTACCATCAGAATCAAAAATCATTCGTTCTGTAATCAGTAAGCACATCGTTTCGGCTATACCCAAATGCTTTGCATCTTCTTTTGTTGGAAAGCCGCAGGTTATGATTTGTTCCGCTTCACAAAAGTCAATGTTTAATTCACCTTCGAGTGCATCGTACAATACGGTTGTACTTAAATCGAATTTCGTCAATTTTTTTCCTAGGTCCAAAGAATAATAATGCAATTCAATGGCAATTGGGACATCCCCCTGTAACCGCAGCCTTTTAATATGGTAAGATTCATCCTCAAACCCATTTGCATCAGCTATATTTTCAGGTGTCATTACACGGCCATGATCTAGCAGTTTAATCCCCATGCTTTTAGTGGTCTCCGTAAAACTTATCATCTTAAGCCATTCTTGCACAGGTTTAAGGGAGACGAACGTTCCCTTCCCATGCCTCTTTTCCAATATTCCCTCACGAACCAGGATGGAAACTGCTTCCCGTACAGTGCTCCTGCTGACAGAATACATATCCATCAGTTCCCTTTCACTCGGGATTTTGTCTTTATAATAACCTTCCAAAATCTGATTTTCCAATATGGTTTTCAATTGAGCATGTAAAGGGATTGGATTTTTAAAGTCTAGCTCCATAAAATTTCCTCCAAACAGAAAAAGACATCGTAATGTTCGTATCAGTTCTTATATTGTAAACCAAATAGTTATAATATTCAAACATGCCACCGTTCAATTTTTCCCTTAAATTAGGTTTTGTTGAGTTTCCAGCGTTCATATACCGTTTTTCTTCGAGTAAATAAAAAAACCTGAATAGCTCTATGTATTCAGGGCTTATCCTATATGCAACCTTCATCACATTTCATGCATATACGAAAGCTTATATATTAAATGATAAAGTACGAAATAATGGAAAGCAGCAAAGAGGTAATGGTCATGGCTAAAAGAGGACGCATGGCTTTTGTTCGCAGTGCCTGCAGGCTAACATTCAGTCCAAGACCGATCATGGCCATAGTCAATATAAATGTAGTCGCTTTGGAAATGCCATCCATTACGAGAGGTGAAACCGTAATATAACTTCCAAACACATAACTTCCTATTAGGCTCATGATTATAAAACCAACGAGGAACCACGGAAAATCAATTTTGGCATCATGGCCCATTTTCCCGGATGTTCGCTTTTTCATCCAATACATAAAAATGAAACATAAAGGAATGAGTAAAAAGACACGTCCCAATTTGGCGAGGAGTGCAATCGCTAGCGCATCTTCACCAGCCGGTGCTCCTGCCAAAGCAACATGGGCGATTTCATGAAGACTGATCCCAGACCAGATTCCATAATCCAAAGCAGATAGCGGAAGGAGCGGACGTAAAAGTGTATAAACAATGGAGAAAAGTGTTCCCATTAAAGCGATTATCCCGACGCCTATGGCTGTATCCTCTTCCTTCGCTTTCACGATTGGAGATATTGCCGCGATGGCTGCTGCACCGCATATCCCGGTTCCTACAGCAAGAAGAAGGGAAATGGAAGCATCCGCCTTAATCCACTTTGCAATCAGGACCATCACGACTATGGCGAATGTTACTGTCCCTATGTCACGTACCAATAATGGCAGTCCCTGATTGAAAATCACATCGATATTTAATTTCAACCCGTATAAAATAATGGCAAAACGCAAAAGTTTTTTTGCGGAAAATTCGATTCCAGTCCGGAACTTTTCTGGATATCCCGCAATTTGACGATAAATCACGGCAATGATGATCGAGCATGCAAGTGGACCGATTCGATCGAATCCTGAAATCTTCGACAGCCCCAAGCCTAAGAGGGCAATGAAAAAGGTGAAAGCGATACCGCTCAGCCACAAAAGCACCTTATTTTGAAGTGGGTTCTGCTGCACCTGAGGTGTTTCTTCCAATGGCTCATATTTTTCTAATTCCATACAATCCTTCCCCCTTTCCAGATAAACTAAATATCATCCCATCCTTTCAATCGTTTGAAAAAAATCGGTTTCATCTATATTAGGAAGCGAATTCCCTTTGATAAAATACTCGGATTCCTTTAAAAAAGGCAAGCTTGGAATTTGTTTCCCCCACAATTCAGGAACCGCTAAAGTCTGGGAACGATGTGACCTTAAGGCATGGATCTTTTTCTTTAAAGTCCCTGCTATATTCACTTCTCTGATACTTCCCAGCCCGTTTTCCTTTAACCATTCATCATAAAAAGCATGCCAAAGGACAAAGTACAGACAATGAACCTTAAAAGCTGGAAATACTGGATCTGGATAAAAATCGGAATCACCGGAGTTTAAGAAAGCAAATGCGGCAGCACGGCCAATCGCACAATGGTCTGGATGCCCACCGTATTTCTCATGGAATGTAATTAGTGCATCCGGTTGAACTTCACGTATCACCTTTACGATTCTCTCCGTCAATAAATCGAATCTTTCAAATTCAATCGTTTTATCCCTTACGTTTAAAAATCGCAGGTCACTGATCCCCAATTCTTCACAAGCTCTTTTTAACTCCTCCACCCTTAGTTCTGGCAATGCCTCCCTTGTTGTTACAATGGGATTTCCCATTCGTCTGCCCATTTCGCCTTTTGTCGCACATAGTAAAGTTATCTGAACACCCCGCTCAGACATTTTAGCAATGGTTCCCCCACACAGGAATGACTCATCATCGGGATGTGCGAGAACCACCAATAACCTTTGTTGTGATTGCATGTTTCCTCCCGTTTTGCATTTCTAATTTTTTCCATATAGTTAGTCTCAATATGAAAAAATGGACATGGATGTCAATCATGCCCATCTTCATTTTTCTTCTATATAGATAGCACCCTAAAGTTCCACATCTTTTTGGTTAGCATAATTCACATAAAACGGATTTAACCGTTTCTATGACAAAGCGTAAATCTTCAACGGTCGAAGATAAAGGCGGTGCAATGATGAGTACATTTCCATATCCAGGAACCGTATCACCATTACGTCCGATGATAAGTCCCTTTGCCTTGCAAGCCCCGATTATTTTACCCATGAACTCTTCGGAAACAGGCGTTTTTGCCTTTTTATCTTCCACTAATTCAATGCCATATAAAAACCCGACTCCCCGAACTTCCCCTACTTTATCCAGGGCTGTCAATTCAAAGAGCGCGCGAAGTGTCGTTTCACTAAGTTCAGATACTCGTTGAACGATGTTTTCATTTTCCAAGATTTCAATGTTCTTTAGCGCAACTGCGCAAGATGCAGGGTGGCCTCCATATGTTGACACATGCCTGAAATGATTTAAATTTCCGTTGTCTTTGAACTTCTCATAAATCCTTGAATTCACGGCCGTTGCTCCAAGTGGAAGATAACCGCTGGTCAAACCCTTTGCCATCGTAACAATATCCGGTTGAACCCCATCTGAGTGCATGAACCCAAACATTTTTCCGGTTCTTCCAAAACCTGAAACCACTTCATCCACAATTAATAGAACTTCATGCTTCTTACAGATTTCCGAAACCCTCGTTAAGTATTCTTTTGAAGGAATAAGGACCCCGCCACCAGATATGAATGGTTCAAGGATAACACCCGCTACCGTGTCAGCTCCTTCAAAGTTAATGACCTGATCGATATATTCAGCTGCAAGCAAATCGGAGTTTTCAACGTTTTCCCCAAACGGGCTTCGATAACTGTACGGCGGTGGAACATGCAGGAAACCTGGTACCGCCGGATCATATTTCACTCTCCGATTAGCCTGTGCAGTTGCGCTTAGCGCGCCAAAAGTATTGCCGTGATAAGCTCTATACCTTGAGATGAATTTGTATTTACCCTGATTTCCATTTTGGGAATGATATTGCCTGGCTATTTTAAAAGCTGTCTCATTCGCCTCAGAACCGCTGTTCGTAAAAAAAGTTGTATAAGGGCCCTTTAAATGTTCACTTATTTTTGCAGATAATTCGATTGCCGGCTTATGACTTAATGTTAAAGGGAAGTATGATAAATTAATCATTTGTTCATAGGCAGCCTGGGCAATCTCTTTTCGTCCGTGACCAAGATTCAAGCACCATAAACCGGAAACACCATCTAAATATTTATCACCTTTAGTATCTGTGAACCATGAGCCGGATCCTTCTGTAGCCATCATGGGAGCATCCTTCTCATTATAGCGATGCATCGCATGCCATAAATGGTCTTTATCCATTTGAACAAGGTCTTTCGTTTCAGTTTCCATCTTCACTTTTGAAACCCCCTTATTTTTCATTGAATGTAACTAAGTTAAGTTCCCATGCTGTTACAGACCTTTTAAAGCGAATTGGTGATGGTGCGATGACCCAAATCGTTCAACAAGTCATCGCAGCTGTCCTATCACCTTTTTTTCACAAACTCTTATTTATCCCAGTTTTTATGATCTAAATGAGAATATTTTTCTAATAATCTAGTAGGCATTTTTAATGCATCTTTTCTAAATGGCGGAGCCAATTGTGTTCCATCCACTTGTATATCAATGACAGTCGGTTTGTTTGATTTTATTGCTTTTTCAATGACAGAGCCTAACTCGTCTGCTTTTTCCACCCTAATGCCTACAGCACCCATTGATCGGGCAACTTCTGCAAAATCAGGATTTTGGATATCTGCCCCTACAAAACGGTTATTATAAAAATCGACCTGATTCTTTTTCTCTGCGCACCATGCATTATTATTGAAGACGCATGCTATGACCGGTATGTTTTCTTCAACGGCCGTACTCACTTCATGTAAGCTCATGCCCCACGCGCCATCTCCAACAATGGCTATAACAGGCGTGTTCGGCTCAGCTAATTTGGCACCTAGTGCGGATGGGTAAGCAAATCCAGTATTCCCGAATGTAAGCGCAGCGATATGCCTGCGTCCCTGATTGAATTTCAAGTAAGCGTTTGCAGTTGAAGAAACATTACCGATATCTGTAGTAACGATGGCATTTTCAGGCAACACTTTTGTCAATTCCAATAGGGCTCGACGCGGATTGATTGGGGTTCCATCGATCATAGCAAGGTTCACCAATTCTTCTTCCCATTTTTGTTTTTCATTCGTAACTTCTACTATCCGCTCTTTTTCTTGTTTTAGGCTTGGTTTATTAGCCTTCAACCGTTTCAAGATTTCACGACTCGCTTCGCGGGCATCTCCGATGATCCCCACTTCCACAGGGTGCGTCCTCGCTATTTGCCTTGGGTTAATATCAATTTGGATGATTTGCGCATCTTTAGGGAAATAATCAATGTCATAGCATGGCAGTGTTCCAAATACCGATAATCTTGTGCCGACCGCCAAAATGACGTCCGCTTTCTTAAGTGTATTCATGGCAGCCTTCGAACCCATGTAACCGATTGGGCCGACTGACAAGGGATGATCGGCAGGAAAAGCATCATTATGCATATAGGAGACAGCTACCGGAGCCGTTAAATATTCTGCCATATTCTTAATTTCCTCAATGCCATCTGAATCAACCGTCCCCCTACCGGAAATGATGACCGGATACTGTGCCTCGGCTAAAATTTCAGCTGCTCTATCCAAGGAAGCAGAAGAACCGCAGCCCCTTTCATCTACGCGATATTGATGTGGTTGAAGTATTTGATCTTCCACTTCACCATAGAAGTAATCACGGGGAATATCGAATAAAACCGGTCCCCTCTCGGCGTAAGCAATTCGAAATGCTGTCCTGAGGCAATCAGCGACCCGGCCTGGGTGTGTCACTCTAACCGTTTCTTTCGTGATTGCCTTGAAGATGGAAACCTGATCGCATTCCTGGAAACCATCCCATCCAACCGTTGGTGTACCAGCTGAAGGTGAAATGACCACCATAGGAGTATGAGCTTGATTGGCCGCTGCAACAGAGGTGACCATATTCGTCATCCCAGGTCCGTTTTGACCGATGACAACTCCTGCAACACCAGAGACACGACAATACGCATCTTCCATATGGGCTGCACTTTGTTCATGGCGGACACCAATGAAACGAATTCCTGCAGTTGGCAATAAATCAAGCATATCCATGAAAGCAGATCCCAAAATTCCCGAGATATGTTTTACTCCTTCGGCCACTAATGTTTCAACGATTGCTTCACTTGGTGTCATTTTAACTTTTGTACCTCTTAACATTTTTGTTTCGACCATAGCACATTCTCCTTAATTATATTATTTCTGATAATGACGTTGCGACGTCCGTACCAGTTATAAGATGTATAATACTACCATTATGCGTAATAGTCAATGAATAATTCGAATATTTCGAATTAATTTAAAATCTCTGTCCGTCATAGGCACTAACACATGTATTTGACTTTTTATTAACCAATAAATATATCCTTTTTTTCAGTCAATCTGTAGTTGATTCTATCGATGATCTCCAATAAATCACCTATTTCATCAATTACGAAATCGGCACCTGCATTCCAAAAACGATTTTCTGCATGTTTCATCCGTTTTTGCAGATCATATGGGTCCACTTCGTTGATTTCTGCTTCTGATAGGCCGATCTCACTGCCGCCTTTCAATACGGCAACAGTCCACATGCCCGCAGAAATGCCTTCTTTGATGTCACTGATCGTATCGCCGACTTTAACGATTTTGCTGAGTGGATACACTTCGAGATTCATCGCCGTCTTAAAGCACATCCAAGGGGCAGGCCTTCCTGTAGGCACTTCGGTTGACGCAACGATGGAATCTGGTTGATAGCCCCATTTTTCCGCCTCTTCTTTAACAACATCAATCATTTCACGAGTATATCCTGTTGTCGAACCGATTTTTATTCCTTGCTGCCTTAACCGGCTGACTAATTCAATTACGCCTGGTATTGGCTTGGCGTACTCCTTGAGAACCTTAAAAAGCAAAGCCTCAAAGTCCTTATATAATGATTTTATATCTCTTTCGTCCGGTTCTTTCCCGAATTTAGCAATCCATAAATTGGAGATTCGTTTCATTTTCAGGAGTTCCATTATATGATCCATTTTCAATAATCCCATAGGTTCCCTTGCTTCCTTAATGGTGATATCTATCCCCCTTATCCTGAATATCTCGACAAATGCTTGGACCGGCGCAAAACAACCATAATCCACCGTCGTTCCTGCCCAATCGAATATCACTGCTTGAACCTCTTTGCATTCTTTTGCCCTTTCCAATCTATGCTTCCCCCTCATCTTACCTCCTCCAAAATCACCAAACTTGCTAAACCAGGGTATTAAGAGAATTCAATTAACTTCTTCCAAAAATAACTGTAAATCGTCCTTGGTAGCTTTAGAGAGTCGTTTAATTTTTTCAAGGTCCTTTTTTGGATTCCCTGACTCCCCAATTAATGGGTAAAGGTTTTTCTCAATCCTTTCATACCAATCCGGGTATTCATCTTCCACTTGCTTTTCTATCGAATCCCAAACAGAACTCATCTCTTTTCCCATTTCTTCAATTCTCTCTGAATCCGCATCCGTATTAATTTCAGATTCCAATTCTTTTATGGATTGAATCACATCACCGACACCTTTTTTAATGACCTCCACATTTTGGGTTTCACCCGTATTTGAATCCGGATTTTCATTCATGACTGGACTTTTTTCTTGTTGAGCCTCGTCCGGTTCAGCTGAATTGCCGCAGCCTGACAGCAATATGGCTCCAAGGACAACTCCACTGGTTATTACGCGGAAAACATTCAACCTAACCCCTCCTTCATGATTTAAAAGACAGATGGCACCAAGCACTTATTGGCACAATTCTCTTTTTCTATAGGAATCATATTCTAGCTGATTAGTGAATTGAAGAATTTTGTCTGAGGAATTCCATAGAAGTAATCTTAAATTAAACCAATGGTGTGGAGCCAAAGCTATAACTTTTCAGAATTAGGGGAACCAGAAGCAATATTAAATTCATTCTCCAAATACTTCGCTTTTTTTCGCCGAATGAAAAAGAATGAACAAATAACGATCAAGCTAAATAGCATGGTAAAGATGAACTGCGGACGCTGCGAATCGATAAAAGCCATTAATATTAACACTGAAATCATGGAAATGATGGTTGCATAAGTCAAATATGGGAATAACCACATCTTAATCTTGAATATTCCAGGATTCTCTTTCTCGATTCTCTTCCTTAATCGGAGATGGGAAACCGCAATGGCCAGATAAACAAGAATTCCGACTCCGCCCGAGGAATTCACTAAAAAGAAAAAGATTTTATCAGGTGAAACATAACTGAAAATGGTGCTGATAAAGGCGAATATAGTAGAGCCGACTACAGCAAATATAGGGACACCGTTCTTGCTCACTTTAGAAAATAGCTTTGGGGCGTCACCCTTTTGTGCAAGTGAAAATAACATGCGCGAACTCGTATACAATCCCGAATTCAAACAAGATAGCAATGCAATGAGGATCACTATATTCATGATCAGGGCAGCAGAAGGGATTCCCAGCATTTCAAGTACGGCAACAAATGGACTTTTCAGCAAAGAAGCCGAATTCCATGGTAATAGCGTCACTAGAATGGCGATGGACCCAATATAGAAAATCAGGATTCGCCAAACCACACTATTCAATGCACTTCTAACTGATTTAACCGGATCACTGGTTTCACCCGCGGCAATCGCTGGAATCTCCACTCCAACAAATGCATGAAAAACGATTGCAACACCAACAAGCACAGAACTTAGCCCATTTGGAATAAACCCGCCAAAGTTTAAAAGATTGGAAGCTCCGGGTGGTTTTATCGTTGGGATAAGCCCTAATATCACGGCCACCCCCAGGCACAGGAATAGTATGATACTTATTATTTTAATGATTGAAAACCAGTATTCGAACTCACCAAACGATTTTACGGAAAAAATATTCGTCATTTTCAATAGAATGATCAATGATAGACTTATGACCCAGACGGGAACGGAAGGAAGCCAGCTGTGAATGATTGCTGCTCCAGCCGTTGCTTCCAAAGCAATTACGATAACCCAAAAGAACCAATATAACCAACCTGTTGTAAAACCGGCCCATTCACCTATCCCTTCTCTTGCATAAACCGCAAAAGATCCAGTATTGGGATTCACTGTGGCCATTTCCCCAAGCATCCTCATGACTAACACAACGATCAAGCCTGCCAAAACATATGATAATATCGCCCCGGGGCCCGTTTGACCAATAATGATACCGCTTCCTACGAATAAACCAGCTCCTATGACACCACTCAAAGATATCATCGTTAAATGTCTTTGTTTCAGACCTGGTTTCAGTTCTTCCTGTTGATGTTTCATACCCTCCACCAACTTTCAATAATTTGGGGAATCAACTAAGATAATCGCTACTTGAATGTAAAGCAGGCTTTTCAGCAGCCTGTCCTTTACACTTTCACAAAGATAGTGGGAACTTGGAAACATGGCATTTTAAAAACAACACAGGGCATGACGCTATGAACTTAAGATTCTATATCACTAGTCCTCCTTCCTTAAGGCTATTTTGAAAAACGAAGCGAATCTAACATCACTACGTCATGATGTTAGTACCACTTTCTATGTGTATAATACACTCTGATTTTTTTAAAGTCAATTTAAAAATCAGAATATTTAGATAACAAAATGATCATTTTCAAATAAAAAACGATGTCCATTAAGTCGGCAATTTTAGTTATTTTACTTCATTTACCTTTGGTGTTTCATCCAACACACTTTCCGTAGCTGACGTTACTGCCTTCTGCTTCCTATCCAGCATTTTCTTTAATAGATATGAAAAAATCAATGTAAAAGCAATTCCCTTAACAATCGATGCATAACCATAAACCAGAAAGCCCAAGATCAGTACGATAAGATTAATAATCCTTATTGTCGCAGCAATATCTATTTTTTTATTTTTGTGATGTAAAATTAAGGCGATAACGTCAAAACCAACCGTGGAGGCATTTGCTGTTATACATAAATAATATCCTATCGCTATCAAAATCGACGAAATGAAAATCACTAAAATGATATTCATATCAAACTGAATGTTCAATGAATAAAAAAAGTTAAAAAAAACCATATAGCTAAGGGAACTTACGATCGACTTAAAAAAGTACTCTTTCCCTAGAAACACTAAACAAATGATTAACAGTATTCCTGTAACCAAATTGGCGAGCATGGCAATGTTATAGCCCAATAATGCATTCAATAATAATGCCGAGCTAGTTACCCCGCCATTGATGATTTCATTGGGAACGATTAAATAAGCATAGGCAAAGGTCATGGAGATGTTTCCTGCGATAATTTTCAATAAATCCTTCATAAATTCTCACCTTCCTGTTCGATATTTTGATAATTCTCTCCCCTCTAAATATATATTTATACTTGAACGTTAATAAGATTCGAACCTTTCACTTTTCAATATTTTGGAATGATATTTCGAAGAATGCATTTTTCTGTTCAAGTGATTACAATTATTCGCTAACCAGAATCCTCTCTCCTTCTAAATAAAAAAAATAAAATATCCCCCTTAAAACTTGAAGATGTTCATGGCTACTACATAATCATTTAGACATTGCAGATTTTCTATACAACTTATGTAACTTGTGATTACCTTGAAGCCCCAATGCCTTTGTTTTAAATAATTTGGATTCCACAGGGTTGGACAAGTAGAAGGCTTATAAAACTTCGTCCCCTTACATAATCACATTGGTCAGAAGGCAAATGCAAAAGCATACCCGCTAATCATTCCCAAAAAGTATTATTCCACAATAAAAAGCTGAGGGGGTCCCCCTCAACTTTTTATTATCCATTAATTATTTCCCAAGAAATGTTACTTTCAAGGTTATGATTATCCATTTCATGTCAAGGATAATGCTGACTCATCCTTCATTAGCCTTTTACGATAAACCATATTGGATAGCTGTACACTCACTTCATAAAGCACAAGTAAAGGGACGATAACCAAAATGTCCGAAATTATATCTGGAGGCGTAATCAGGATCGAGATGATGACCAGGACGAAATAAGAAATCTTGCGAGACTTTTTTAACACTGCTGGATTGATGATGCCTAATCTGGTCAGGAACATGACCACAAGCGGCATCTCGAATAAAATCCCGAAAGGTAAGATCAAATTAATCATGAAACGAAAATACTTTTCCGCAGTGAACATCATCTCGAACTGCCCGGCCGATAGGGAAGTTAGGAAACCCAGCACTATTGGAAACAACACAAAATATCCAAATGAGATACCTGTGATGAATAGAATGAACAGTCCGGGTATGAAGCGAAATGTAACCCTTCTCTCTTCCGGTTTCAAAGCTGGAGCCACAAAGCGCCATAACTGATAGGCCGCAAGCGGAATCGTTGCAGCTATTGCGCAAACCCCAGCAATAATCATATATACCCACAGGATCTCACTCGGCCCGAGCACGGCAAGCTTTCCTTCCAAATCTTTAATAAGTAAATTATAAATATCCTGTACGAATATGAAGCTCATTATGAAAAAAGCCACAAAGCCTATCAGTGTTTTAATGATTCTGCTTCGGAGTTCCTCCATATGCTCAATAACGTGTAAATCCTTACTCTCCACTTTCACTCCCCCTTTTTAGACATATTATTTGCCATTTTGCAAATAGCGCTTCCCCTCTAACCCTTCTCATGAAAAGAAGCAGGCGAGTCTTTCCGCCCGCTCTATCTCATTCACTTCATCCCTCTTTTTTAACAGCTCTTAATGCAGCTTTATTCTCATTTTCATCTTCTTTTTCTGTATCATTCACCAATCCTTTGGTTGCACTTTTGAATTCCGATAATGTCCGGCCAAATGCACGGCCTATTTCCGGCAGTTTGGACGGTCCAAAAATAATCAGTGCAATCACAAGGACAATCACCAAACCGGGTATTCCTATATTTGAAAGCATTCTTACTCACTCCTCTGTTCTTCTCATTTTTCTTCGCTACATTCCTGTCAAGCATCATAAGGATTCCCTATCAATTAGTCACTTTCCCCTGACTTTTCATTCTTTGTTTTTCATGTGCGCGATTATGGGCACGTGTCCGATCCTCCTCGACTTCGTTCGTTTTTTGTGCACCTTCCATAACCGCTGCTGATGCAACCTTTCGCAGCCCTGTTTGATCTTTATCAAAAACAAAGGATGCTCTTGTCGATATATCCGCACCTGGTTCTGTCACGAATGGGACTACACGGTAATCCGCCTTCCATTGTTCTGGTGTTACTTTGCACCGGACATATCCCCTGTAATCATTAAAGAACTTTATATGCGGATTCTGACTTAGTATTTTATCCGTGTCCGCACGCTTATCCGCACCATTTCCGCCAGATGTGATCGAAGTGCCGACAAACTCCACACCGAAAATCCTTGAATTTGGATCATCGAAATCCGCCTTTAAATTGGCGGCCCAGCTTGCATGTACATCACCGGTCAACACGACCAGATTTTCCAGGTTGTTGCTTTTGATTACATCAATTAAGCGATCGCGTGCAGCCGGGTAGCCATCCCAGGAATCCATGCTGAATTTGGGAGCGGTTGGTGTTCCATAATTCCGTTGTGCAAAGAAAATCTGCTGAGGCAGAACATTCCACTTCGTTTTTGATTTTGATAAATTGTCAGTTAGCCACTGTTCCTGCTCTGGACCTAGTAATGTCCGTTTCGGATCAAGTGACTCAGGCGTTTGCGGTGAACTTCCATCACCGTTTGCCTGATCATCCCGGTATTGACGTGAATCCAATACAAAGAAAGAGGCCAGGTCGCCATATGTGAAATTTCGGTATAACCTCATATCCGCTCCCTTAGGCAAAGATGATTTTCGAAGGGGCATATGCTCATAGTAAGCCTGATAAGCGGCGGCCCTTCTCTTGATGAAAGCTTCTACCGATTGCCCTTTTTCCGGGATGACATTTGCATAATTGTTTTCAACTTCATGATCATCCCAAGTCACGACCCATGGGAAAGCTGCATGTGCCGCTTTTAAATGGGTATCAGAGCGATATTGTGCGTATCTATTCCGATAATCTTCA
This sequence comes from Bacillus sp. ISL-78, assembly GCF_018613455.1. Classification (NCBI taxonomy): domain Bacteria; kingdom Bacillati; phylum Bacillota; class Bacilli; order Caryophanales; family Bacillaceae; genus Bacillus; species Bacillus sp. ISL-78. The sequence continues at coordinate 116,763 of NZ_JAGGQC010000008.1, read as the reverse complement.
AGTGTAATGATCTCTGGTCCACTATGTACACGGACATTACCTGTAGAAGAAACATATTCATTTGGGCCATATTCATATATATAATCGCCAAGGTGGAAGACAATATCCAGATCTTCCTTTGCCAAATGTTTATAAGCCGTATAATAACCATGCTCAAATTGCTGGCATGAAACAAACGCGAATGACAAGCTCGATACACTTGAACCTATTGGCGGAAGTGTTTTCGTTTTCCCTGTCTGACTTACTTCCCCGCCGCTTTTAAAACGGTAAAAATAGACTTTATCAGGTTTTAATCCGCTTACTTCCACATGTACGGAGTGGCCAAGTTCCGGCCTTGCTATTTCCTTGCCTTGCTGGACAATCTTTCTGAAATTCTCATCCTTTGCCACTTCCCATTTAACCGAAATGGCTTCTTTTGGCATTCCTCCGCCATTCAACGGATCAGGTGCCAACCTTGTCCATAAAACTACACTGTCCGAGAGCGGATCACCTGAAGCTACACCGAGAGTAAATGGATAATCACTGAATTTCGGGGCAGCATTCACTTCAATCCCGCCCATTGATTGGGCAAGGGCAAGACCTAATGAAAGTCCGGCAAGCTTACTTGCTCCCTGGATAAAGTTTCGGCGGTCCATATTCTTACCTAATTCGCTCCAATTCTTAATTAAATCATCCATTGCTCTTTCATTATTCATTGATCTTTCCCTCCTATTATTTGAATCTGGTTCAAGTATAGTATGGCCCTTTTAAAGGTGTATGAAGATGTGTAAATCAATAAATCAAGAAATTAGGAATTTTTAGGCAGGTCTTATGATACCTATTGAATACAAAAAGAGTTTTGATTCACTCATGCATTTACATAGCCCTACAAACTTTTACATATAACGACAGTCTTTCAGCCTAGTTCTCTTAACGAATCATTTATTTAATCGTTACAAATAACTTCAATAGGCTATTTTTACAATAAACCTCCAAAACTATAAAAGCCTAAAGAAGCCAGCGAAATAATGGAATAAAAGAAAGATCGCCATCACTTGGTTGGATCCCACCTCAGGAAGGAAACCTTGATTCAAAGGAAGGTTTAGAATTCATCATGGTTTTCTAAAATCGGACTAAAAATGCTTTAGTAATAATTTTATAAGTGAATACTCACTTCAGGTTTAAAAACATCCCAATTTATGTAATAATAGTTTCATAACAAAAAAAAGAAAGCACTTGAGGATTCTGCATTGGAGAGTATGGAAGCATTATTTGAAAAAATTGAGATATTGAGGAAAGAACTAATAACCACCGGATTGATTTATGGATTTACTGCTCCAAAAACATTACATAAAAGCCAGGAACTAGATGAACTGTTGAATTTACTTACAAATGAAAAAGAACCAAATGATTTAGAATATGTCTAAAAAGATCCATGAACTAATACTTCATGGATCTTTCTTGGACTTTTACCTATTGCTTCCTAGTATAGTCTTCTACCTTATTTCGTGTAGAATTCGCCATGGGAATAGAACATAAAAAAGTTATAATAGAAAGATAACCAGACATCAAGGGGACGTACAATGGATAGTAATGATAAATCTAAGATTTTTTAATGCAGGAGTTACTAAAGCTAAAACTTTCACTAAGACATGAATTAAATCGTGTCACTCAAATAATAGATCATTTAAACCCGGATCAAGAGGCTGTACTTCCTTTAAAAGATGTGTCAATACATAATGAATTGTTGGACGATAAAGATATATTCTCCCTTGTTAAATTACAAATGCAGAAAAAGATCTCTAAACCGAGTTATGAGGCTTGGATGAAAGATGTGTACTTTTCTTCTATTGAAAGTGACCAAATGACATTAGTTGCACCTAATGTATTCGCTCGAGATTGGCTTGAGGAAAGGTACTCTGAATTAATTAAATCCTTGCTGAAGAGTTTCAATGGAAGAGATTATACGATTCGATTTATTATGAAGTAAGGGAACTCTTAACCAACCAAACGAAGAAGCTATAAAGGCTCCTTCGTTCGTTATAAGAAAATAATAAAGTACATGTTATATGCCTAAAGCTTTAGTCTGAGATAATATGAAGTAAATAAGCAGTCAACTGGCTGTTTTTTCGTCCGGAATTTCCCCAATTTCATAAGTTTAGCGTTTACTAAGCATTCATTTTCCTATATCTTACGGTCATATCAACGATTGTCAATAATAAAACAAACCATAGCATAGGATTATTCAAAGAAATTCCTACAGTAGATTTTCCGCCCATTACCGTTAATAATCCTATTAGCACTAACATATAAAAAATAAATACTGCTTCTCCAATTAATGCATTTTCACAATCTTTTTCAGTCTTTCGATTAATGATAATATAGACAACCGCTAATGAGATCATTCCAATTGTCAGTGCAGTTTTAGGAATGTCTTTGAGAACGAGATGAGGGAAATAATCAAAAATCATTAGACAAGAAAATAATAAAAAGATACTTATTCTCAATAATATTTTCAAATTCATCTTATTCCCCATTTCCTCGATTTATTATTTCCCAAACCAGTAATTGCATTGGAAATATTGAACTGATTTAGGTGATGTGTAATTACTTTTGCCATAATGAACCACTGTCGCATGATAATTTCTTTTCTTTTCTGCAGTGCTATATGAACTTGATACCCAAGAACCCACGTAAGTTGGACTAATTTTGGACCAGCTATTTAACTTTACAAAAAGCTAATTAGCGAATACACTATCTGTCAGTTTTTTAGGAATCTTTTTCATCATATATGCAAAAATTAGATTTTTGGCTTCATTTAGACCGGTATTTTTGTAGGTTCTATAAATAGGAGCTATTTCAGTTATTGTTGATCCACCTGAAATAGGTCCATATGCAGTTATACCACCAGAGTTAAGTGTATTAATACTCATAACTTCATTATATAGATTTTCAATCTCTTGCTCCGTTAAAATTGTATTACTTATTATTTCTAGTTCATTAAAAGAATAGGCATGTTCGTTTACTTCTTGTTGTGTCGATGTCTCGTTGCTAACTTCTATACTTGCAAATGAAGGAGCTACAAAACTAAATAAAATAATCAACGATAATGAAAAGGCAAATATATTTTTCATAATATTCTATTCCCCTTCTAGTAGATTTTTTCTTAACATTTTTCCTACATTTAAGAAATAAATTCTCTCATAGAAAGAAGATGCGGTTTATGGAGTGATCTAAGTAGAGGCTGAAGGCTGAGGCGGGAACAATTTTGATTTCTATATCTGTTTATAAAATCCTCTCCTTTCCATGGTTAGGTATTATCTACCACTTTACATTAACATTAGTATGAAAATATAACTAGATTTATTTTGTTTTTATAAAAATATATATAAAAAAGGGTCTGAAGAATCATTATCCAAATTATCGTTACCTCTTTTAGAAGCTGTGGGATTTTATGACTTCATTCAAGACTTGAAATATGTCTCAGTCAAGATTTTTTTCGAAAGAAGTAGTTTTTTATGTTCGGTCAATTCTTTGACTGGTTCACATAGACGTCGTAAAAGATACTATTTATTATGTCATCTAATAATTTTTAAAAGTTTCATTTCCTCATACATTTAAATGCTTTTATAATATTTGTTAACCAATATCAAAATAATATATTATATTAATTTTTTTTGATTGTAATTCCACTTATTGCTTTTGAATTAAACGATTGGTTCGTTCATTCAATAAGAAAAAGAGCCGTTGTAACAGCTCCTTGTCCCCTCTTTCCCCCTTTTGGACCGAATGATAGAGGAATGTTTCTCCTACTCTTTTTTGACTCTTTGCAAGCGTTTGACCTTATATTGTTCAAAATCCCAATTCGACAAAAATTCTTTTGCAGAAGTATAGCCTGATTTATAGAGAAAGTCGATTTCATCCTCATTCAGTTCAAAATCCGTTGCGTTGATGCCGCCAGTAGGAATTTGAATCGTGCGTTCAATCGTTTCTTTGTTCATATAACGTAAATCATGGGCTTGAAGCATCGTTTTAAATATATTTTTGAAAAGGTGGATTGGCGTTGGTATAACCGCATCTATGTTAACTTCAGCTTTCACAAAATGGAATCCAAACGTTGGAAAGCGAGGATTGTCGGTATCAAAAATCCATATCGGGAAGTTACTAAGTAAACCACCATCTAAAATGTAGGATTTTTTCCGGTCTTTTGATTTCCAAATAACCGGACGGAAGAAAAATGGTAAGGAGGCACTCATCATTACGGCAGTTGAAACTTTTAAATCAGCAGGAGTCATCCCATAGCGATCCAAATCATCTGGCAAAATAAGCATCTGGCCATTCGAAACATCCGAAGCAATTATCTTCAACTTTCCATCTGGAAGATCCGCGAATGTCTTAATCCCTTTTTCTGAAAGAAGTGAATCCACCCATGTTTCCAAATAATCGTTTTTGTAAATCCCGAGATGAACCATAAGCTCCAAAAAGAATCCACAAATGGGAATTCGATTCAGAATTGTCCTGCCTCTAAGCTTTGAGTAATTGATTTCACTAAACTGTTTTCTAATTTCATGGCTTTTATAGCCACTAGCCAAAAGAGCAGCTATTATTGCTCCTGCTGATGTCCCAGCAAGTCTCTCCCATTCTACTTTTTCCTCTTCCATTGCTTGAATCGCTCCAATAAAAGCAATTCCCCTGACCCCACCACCTTCAAAAACGGCATCTGCTCTCATTTTTTTCCACCTCTCGATAAGAGTTACTATCATATTAACAATATTTGAAAATAAAGTGAATTTTCACACTCTTGGACTCTTTGATGGCAATCAAACGTAATAACAATAGTAGGATAGCATCTATTATCATGGTATGTAGAAAATGAAGCATTTGCATGGACAAATTATCAGATTAGGATGCAGCTTTTGATAAAGGAGTTCTTTAAATGATGTCGAAAAGGATATGTAACAATTAAAGGAGTGAAAAAATGGAAAATAACCGCGCCAAGAAAATGTATGATTACCACGTTTGGGCTAATCAGCAAGTGTTCCAAAAACTAAAACAATTACCGGAAGGAGTCTATGGAGACACGATAAAAAGTGTCTTTCCATCTATCAAGGAAGTTCTAATTCACCTTTACGCAACAGATATTACCTGGTTGGAGATAATGAAAGGACGCACAGTTCAAGAAACTTTTAAGAAAGTTGAACAGCGGCGGAAAGAAGTGGACGGAATCACATTAAATGAACTGGAATCCTTATATGATGAACTTGCAAAGGATTACGACAATTTCCTTACTTCGCAGCCTGATCTTGAACGGACCATTGTAACCGAACATCCGAAAATGGGGGCTTGTGAGTTTGTACTTGCCGACCTCATCCATCATGTAGTGAATCATGGGACCTATCATCGCGGTAATGTATCAGCGATGCTCCATCAACAAGGCGAGAATGGCACACCTACAGATTATGTTTTTTACTGTTTAAAATAAGCGGTTTGACAACCTATAAGAGTGGCAGTAACATGCCGCTCATTCCAGATGAAAGCCGATGATCCTCTTGCCAAGGAATCATCGGCTTTATTTGGATGATTATAATCCATACGCCCGTAGAATGGTATATGCAGTCAGTACAACTGCCTTCTATATATGTTACATGATCATTAAAGCTTTATCCGTTGAAGGCGAAGTGCATTCAATACGACTGACACAGAACTGAAGGCCATGGCAGCACCCGCTAACCACGGGGCAAGCAGTCCGATTGCCGCAATTGGTATTCCGATTACATTATAGGCAAAAGCCCAGAATAGGTTTTGTTTGATATTTTTCATCGTCTTTCTGCTCATGAGGATGGCATCTGCAATACTGTTCAAATCACCCCGAATCAAAGTGATATCGGCAGCCTCCATGGCTATGTCCGTCCCGGTTCCTATCGCCATTCCTATATCGGCTAGTGCCAGCGCGGGCGCATCATTTATCCCATCACCGACCATTGCCACAGTTTTACCGGCGGCCTGCAGTTTTTTCACTTCTTCCGCTTTCCCTTCAGGTAGGACTTCTGCGATTACATGGTCAATGCCAACTTGATGGCCGATGGCATTTGCTGTTCTTTGATTATCCCCGGTTATCATGATGACCTGGGTATCCATTGCTTTTAACCTTTTAATCGCCTCAAGCGAGCTCTCTTTTATCGTATCCGCAACAGCAATGAGTCCTGCATATTCCCCTTCAATGCTAGCGAGCATTGCAGTCTTCCCTTGCTCTTCAAATTCTTCCATCGCTGTTAGCGCCTTAGTGATATCCACGTTATTTTGCTTCATCAATTTACGGGTTCCGATGAATATCACTTTTTGATCCGCCACAGCTCTAATCCCGTATCCAGGCATCGCTTCAAATTCCTCAACCGCTGCAAGTGAAATCTGCCTTGCTTGAATTCCTTGAACGATTGATTGAGCAAGAGGGTGTTCAGATTGTTTTTCAGCTGCACCGATTAATGATAAAAACTGTTCTTCCTCCATACCATTCTCAATGAGGACATCTGTCAACACAGGGGTACCATTCGTTACCGTTCCCGTTTTATCCAGGATGACCGTATCGATATGGTGGGTGGTTTCCAGATGTTCCCCGCCTTTAAATAAGATGCCGAATTCGGCAGCCCTTCCAGATCCTGCCATGATAGAGGTGGGAGTGGCCAGGCCTAGAGCACATGGGCAGGCTATGACTAGCACTGCAATCATCGCTTCAAAAGCAGGTAGGAATTCTCCAGGGTTAACCCAAATCATCCAAACCAGAAAAGTTAAAAGAGCGATTCCGACAACAATGGGAACGAAAACACCGGAAATTTGGTCAGCAAGCCGTTGAATCGGCGCTTTCGAACCTTGAGCATCTTCGACGACTTTGATGATTTGGGAAAGAGCTGTATCCCTTCCTATTTTAGTCGCCTTCATTTTGAGAAACCCATTCTTATTCAATGTTGAACCGATAACAGTATCCCCGTTTGTTTTATCGACCGGGATGCTCTCACCCGTTAACATGGATTCATCGACGGCAGAGTTCCCCTCGATTACCTTGCCATCGACAGGAATCTTTTCACCCGGCTTCACCAAAATCGTATCCCCTACGATGACTTCTTCAAGTGGTATTTCCCGTTCTTCCCCATTTCTTAAAACCAATGCCGTTTTGGCCTGAAGCCCCATCAATTTTTTGATGGCCTCGGAAGAACGTCCTTTTGCTTTTGCTTCAAATAGCTTCCCCAAAAGAATGAGGGTGATAAGAATCGAACTGGTTTCGAAATAAAGTTGTGCCGTATTGTGATGGGAACCCATCGAGATGATCGCCTGATAAACACTGTAAAAATAGGCAGCGGATGTTCCCATCGCGACTAATACATCCATATTGGCACTTTTATTTCTCAAGGCTTTATAAGCTCCAACATAGAACTGCTTTCCAATCAAAAATTGAACGGGGGTTGCGAATGCCATCTGCACCCAAGGATTCATGAGGAAATCAGGCATATAGATAAACGAAGTAAAACTAAAATGGCTTACCATCGCCCATAACAATGGGAATGATAAAATGACCGAAAAGATGAATGTATTCTTTTGTTTTTGTATTTCTTTTTGACGGAAATTCACGGATTCCATTTTATCTTCCTTGATGATCGCCCCATACCCCAGCTTCTCCACCCGTTGAATGATGTCAATTGGGGAGGCTTGGGAAGGATCATATTCGACGGTCGCATTTTCAAGCGCTAGATTGACATTAGCCATGCTCACCCCATCCATCTTATTTAACCCTTTTTCAATTCGGTTTGCACAGGCAGCACAGGTCATGCCAGTAATCGTAAATTCCTTTTTCTCTTTTACTACATCATAGCCAAGATCTTGAATTTTCTTTTCAAAGTCCTGGTTGCTTACTTTTTCCGAATCATATTTAATAACCGATTTCTCAAGTGCAAAATTAACGGTGGCTTCCTCAACGCCTTCCATTTTGTTTAACCCTTTTACAATTCGGTTTGCACAGGCAGCGCAAGTCATTCCTGAAATCTGTAAACTTGTTTCTTTTATTTGGCTGCTCACTTCATTCCGCCTCCCTATACCGCTATGGGGTATATTTCCTTGTAAAAAAGAAGTGCTTAACAGCACTCTCATAATTTACTCAACATCATAGCCTTGATCATCGATTGTTTCTTTTATTTTCTCAAGTGATACTTTTTCCTTGTCAAACGCTACATCTACTTTTCCTGCATCCAAATGCACCTTTACGCTTTCAACACCCGCAAGTTTTCCTACATTCCCTTCAACTGCATTCACACAATGACCACAAGACATTCCACTAACATTCAATGTTACATTTTCCATTTTATCCACTGCTCCTTTATTTTTTCATTAATTTTTGTATCGTTACAAGAACTTCATCTATAACCTCTGTATCCCCTTCATTCAGGCGTTCCACCACACAATTCCTTAGATGGCCTTCCAATAAAATCTTGGCTACACTATTCATCGCGCTTTGTGTAGCTGCTATTTGGGTGATCACATCATCACAGTACGTATCTTTTTCAATAAGACCCTTTATACCGCGAATTTGACCTTCAATTCGATTTAACCGTGTCGTTAAATTCTTTTTTACTGCTTCTGAGTGATGACTCTTTCGGCCGTGGGAAGAGGTCGTACAGCATTCTTCTTCATTCTTCGCATCTTGCCCATTCATCATTTCATCCATTGCCCATCCCTCCTCAAAAATAATATACCATACCCTCCTACCCTATGCAAAGAGAAAGATTTATGTTCCTTATTTATTACTATTCGTTTATTAAAGTTTCTTATTCTTAAGCTAAGAAAAGCACAGGTTGTAGTTGGACTATCCTAAACCTATACCGCCAAGATCCTTTTTGCCAAGAATACGATTAGTCAGTAAATACCCAGGTAACACAAAACACTGCGATACTAATGTACCCTCAGCCAGACTGAGAACAAACTTGAAGAAAAAAATCAGTAAATATATTCTTACCCATTAAAACCCACCGTCCATTCTCATTACACTTATTGAAACATAAAAAACCCCGGATAAGGGACACTTTTTTATGTGTGTCCCTTATCCGGGGTATAGTTCATGTATCCTCAGCGTTTTTTTCATTCAATTTAAGATTCCAATTTGTAATCATCACAGTTCTTTTGAAATATTATTATTCCTTTTCTTTTTCACTAAAAGAATGATGGCAATGATAAAAGCAACTGCGCTGTATAACCAGGTATACATAAAGGCTAGGCCCAGTCCGATATTCGCGTCCATATAATCGTTTTTCACATGATCTATGGCTAAATATAAAAGCGGTGCAGCTCCAATGATGAACAGGATGACCCAGAGAACATTCTTTTTCGGATTCTTGGTTGATAAAATAATAATGATGAAGGACAACAAGAGAAACGCTTCTGAAACTATCGTCAACGTTACCAGATTGCTCATAATCATTCACTCCTAATCGTGGTTGCATAAAGGGAATATATTTATGTTCCCTTATATCTATGCTACTTTTCGTTCCTATAATATTAACTTTAAAAAACCTGAACCCCTCCAACAGGATGAAAGATCCAGGTTTGATGTTAATTTTTCTTGGATAATTGCAGGGCATTCTTGATGCTTTTCAATGATTTTGAGCTACCGTACATCAAGACTCCACCCCGATAGATTTTGGCTCCGATTATTCCAAGTAAAACAATCGTTAAGATTAACACTCCTATGCTGATGGCGATTTCCCAGAATGGAACATCAAGCATCCCCACGCGCAAGAACATGATCATCGGAGTGAAAAATGGAATGAATGATGTGATCGTAATATAACTGGCTGACGGATTCCCCAGTCCAAACATCGCAATCATGAAGGCGATGACAACTAACATGGTCATCGGTGAAATCATTTGCTGGACATCTTCAATTTTGCTGACAACGGATCCAAGGCATGCTGCAAGAGTCGCGTACAGAAAATACCCAAGCAAAGCGAAGATGATTGCATAAATGATCGTTGAGATATCTGTGCTGCCGAAACCGAAAAATGAAAAGAATCCTTCATCCATCCCCGTCAAGTTTTGTTTAATCGAGAAATAGCCCACCCCAAAAAATAAAATCATTTGAGTAAGACTAAGTAAAGCAACACCCATTATTTTGGCAAACATCTGTGTGACTGGCGGGACACTTGAAATCAGGATTTCCATGACTCGTGAAGTTTTTTCAGTTGCCACTTCCATTGCAATCATCGTTGCATACATCAACACACCGAAGTAAATCACGAATAGGAGCACATACACGAGACCGCGTGCTTGATTTAGATCCTCTTCCGTTTTTGCATTCTTCTGAAGTGCAATCGTATCAAATGCTGGCGGCGTATTTAATTGAGCGATTTGCAGCTCTGTCAAATTCAATTCCTTCGCCGTTATTTGACCCTTCAATTGGGTAAGTGCTAATAGCAAATCATTACTTACCGCAGAATCTGAAATTTGATTCGCTTTGTACGTTCCCTTAAAGCCGAGAGTTTTATCCTTTTGGATTAATAAATACCCAACGATTTCTTCCGCGCTGACCATTTCCTCCGCTTTCTTTTCATCCTGGGCTGATAGTATCGATAGGTCATCGTTCACACCTGCTACCGCATTTTTATAAGAATCAAATAAACCGCCTTCAGTCTGATCGATTACGGCAACCTTTTCCTGTTCATCACTGTCGAATTTATCAATAAGATTCGAAAGATTCGAAAGAACGAGAATCAGTGCCATCATAATGATTGTAGAAATGATAAAGGATTTCGTCTTTAATTTTGATAGGTATGTATGGGAAAGGACAATCCAAAATTTATTCATAGACTGCACCTACTTTTTCAATGAAAATATCCGTCAGCGATGGTTCTTCCAATTCGAATTTCCGGACGAAACCTCTTGGAACAAGATCACGCAGCATGCTCTCAGCCACATTTTCACCAGTTACTTGAAGAACTTTCCCTTCCATCGTGTTCTTCACTTTTGTTACACCTTCATAATGATCCAAGAAAGATAGATCAAAATCCGCTTTAATTGACACATTCTTTTTACCAAAAGAACGCTTGATTTCTTTTAACTTTCCAGCCACAACAGGTGAACCTTTATGCATGATGCAAAGATGCTCACACATCTCTTCGACATGCTCCATGCGATGGCTCGAGAAAACGATCGTCGTGCCGCTGTCCCTTAAGTCAATGACCGCTTTCTTCAGAATTTCCACATTCACTGGATCCAGTCCGCTGAAGGGTTCGTCAAGAATAAGTAATTCAGGTTTATGGATCATTGATGCGATCAGCTGGATTTTTTGTTGATTTCCCTTTGAAAGCTCTTCAACTCGCTTATCGATATAATCTGGCACCATGAAGCGGTCCAGCCAATACTCCAATTCTCTCAAAGCATCACGTTTGTTCATCCCTCTTAATCTAGCCAAATAAACAATTTGATCACGCACCTTCAGTTTTGGATATAGTCCGCGTTCCTCAGGAAGATAGCCAATCATTGAGCTGGTCGTATAATCGATTTTCTTACCATCCCAGGTCACTTCCCCTTCAGTAGGGTCAAGCAGGCCGAGTATCATCCGGAACGTGGTCGTTTTCCCTGCTCCGTTCCCGCCTAAAAAGCCGAACATTTCTTTTTCGGGGATAGTTAAATCAAGCTTGTTGACCGCCGTGAAATCCCCGAATTTTTTCGTAACTTCTTTAATTTGTAAAACCAATGCAAAACCTCCTAATATATGATTCTAATTACATGTTAACGGAAAGGTTTTCCAATTTCAACTATCGCCAAGGAGCAAATAACTCTTTTCTCCTTCGATTGTATGTAAATTTCCGGAAAAAATTAACGTTTCACGTCTGCCCTTTCGTTTGCCCTTTACCCTAATGGTATTTTTTCTGCGAAACTTAAGACAGAACCCCCTTTCCCTTCCTATTGGTAATATTCACAACCCCGTACGTCTCCTGCCTTTCCCTCACGCAAGCATGTTACTAAACTGAAAGCCCTTTTTTTTGGAAACGAGGCAATAATAAAAATAGATTGCTCGCTTTAAAGGACACATTTCCCAACTGTCGCTAATGATTCTATTTTATTTTACAATCGTTACTTTTACATTTCTTTTTTCAAGCAATTTTCTTGATGCTTCATCTATTTCTCTATCCGTAATGACCTCATCCACTTCACTAGGCGGAACGATTAATGAAAACGCCTTTTTTCCAAACTTTGAGGAATCCACCATCAGGATCACTGCATCCGACCTTTCGATCATTTTCTTTTTTAATAAAGCCTGCCCTTCATTAGAATCACTGAGTCCTTCTTCTAAGTGAATCCCCTTGCAAGACAAAAACGTTTTGTTGACATGATACATCGTTAATGATTTCTCTGCTATCGGACCAACAAATGATAAAGACTTTGACAGCAATCTTCCCCCGGTTGAAATAACCTCTATTTTTTCTTTTTTACTCAATTCCATCACCACTTTGGTGGAATTGGTAATAACCGTTAGCGGTATGTTTGGTAAGGCTTTTGACATATACCAGGCAGTTGTACTTGCATCTAAAATAATCCTGTCACCTTCCACTATCCGCTTTGCCGCTTCATATGCTATCACTTTTTTTTCGTTGACATTTGTTATCACTCTTTCGGAAAAATGGATTTCCGAATCATCTTCTTGCAGGCTAACGGCACCGCCGTGGCTGCGTTTTAGTTTTGTTTCTTTCTCAAGCTTTTCGAGATCACGTCGGATTGTTTCCTCTGTTACTGAAAAGATTTCACTTAATTCTGTAACACGAATACTCGAACGTTCATTTACGAGTTCGACAATTTTTTGGTGTCTTTGAGCTACAAGCATACCAACTTTCTCCTATCTATATAATCTTTGTTTACTTTTGTTTGTTTTTGTATTGTAACATATATAAAGCCCTCTATATAAATAGAGAGCTTAGGAACTGCCTTTTTTCATTGATATCGTTATTTGGCAATTAGCTTAAAACCTTCAATAATTTCTTCAATATCTTCATCACTAATATCGATTACTTCGCCAATACTTTTAGCGTACACCAATGCTTTTGCACTATATTCAGCTACTTCTAGCCTATCAAATACACTCAGTAAACTTTTTCCTGAGACAACTGCATACCCATTTTCAATTAATAGGACAGGATTATCCTCTGCTAGTTTATCTGCAATCATTCTATTATGATCTTCTCCCATTCCAAAAGGCACTTTATCTATATCCCGAAGTACAATGTAGGCCTCTGGAATTATATGTGTATTATATTTAACATCTGTCACAGCATAGGCCATTAAAAATCTTGGGTTCGCAATGATTACGGATGTAAGCTCCGGGTTTAACTCATATATTTTTTGATGAAGCTCAAAAAACTCACATGGTTCCTTTCCAGCTTCACTATACTCCTGATGAATCAGAACCAATTCATCTTCCTTAATATATTTACGGTCCTGTTGAGCAGGCGTGATTAAAATAGAGCCATCTTTAAGGCGGGTTGAAAAGCTGCCTGAGATACTTGTAAAAAGCTGACGATCATATAACCGTTCCAATAACCTGATCATTTCTTGACGGCAAGAAACCTCTTCGACAGAATGGTGCTTCATTTCTATCTGTGTTAATTTATCCGCTTTATATAAATCTATTTCTTGTAAATTTTGTTCGGTCAGTTCAAATGGTTTCCCTATATTCCTTGCATTTATTTCCATACAAGCAGTATCTTCAAGTGTTTCAAACAACTTAAAGGCATCAAATATAGTGGGTTTCCCTACCACAATACCATGATTCTCCAATATGACCGCATCCCCTCCTTTTGCAAATTCAGCCGAAATATTTTCCTTTAATTTGTCGCTTCCAGGGATCGCATAGGGTGCAACCTGAAGGGAATCTGCTACACTCTTATATGCATGTAAAAGCAACTTTGGGTTTGGTCCTTTACGAGCCATGCTAAAGGAAACCAAAGCCGGGGGATGTGCATGTACGACAGCTTTTATATCGGACCTTGCTTCATAAATTCCTTGATGAAAAGGAAGCTCTACCGATGGTTTATGTTTCCCTATGAATGTACCGTCCTTTTTGACGCACATGATATCATCCATGGTTAATGCTCCTTTATCAATTCCCGATGGAGTAATCCAAAGGTCACCATTTTCATCTAGAATAGAAAGGTTTCCTCCTGAAATTGTTGTCATGCCATATTTATAGACACGTTCCATGATCATAACAATTTGTTTGGCTGGATGCAGATTTTCATTCATACTTTATCACTCCTATTATTTACATTCTTCTTTCATGGAAATTGCTTGTTTGAATTTTTCAATCAGAGATGATGATTCAATTTTTTCTTTTGGCTCATATTTTTTTATAAGGAACGAGTGTTCTATTAACTGACGTGCCGTTTGTAAATCGCTTATTTCATTGCCTGAAATCATTTGTACTAGTATATTCCCAATCGCCGTAGCCTCCGTTGGTCCAGCGTATATGGTTTTCCCGCTAAGGTCTGCTGTAAGTTGATTAACGAATTCATTTTTCGCCCCTCCTCCGACAATATGAAGTTGCTCGATTCTTTTCCCGGTTATCTCTTCTATTTGCCGAATGGACATCGCATAAATAATAGACATATTTGTAAATATACAGTTCGCTAATTCGCCCACTGTATGTGGAATCTCCTGATTCGTCTCCCGACAATACTGCTGAATTTCTTGAATCATATTTTCTGGATTTAAAAATCGTTTATCATTAAAGTTGATGAACTGCGTGCACACCTTTATTTTCTCTGCCTCATATACAAACTGCTCGAAGTTATAGTCTTCCTTTAAATGTCTTCTGACCTCTTGAATAACCCACATACCAATGATATTTTTCAGAAAGCGGTAGGTTCCGTATGCACCCCATTCATTTGTATAATTGTTTTTAAGGGCTAACTCATTCACTATCGGTTTATCGCTTTCAATCCCAAGCAACGACCACGTTCCGCTACTAATATAGGCCCATTTCTCTCCATTACCAGGTGAACCGACTATGGCGGAAGCAGTATCATGTGAAGCAACGATAATCACTTCTGTATTGGGAAGATCAAAAGTAGAAAAACGTTCTTTCATCAGTTTCCCTAATCGTTCTCCCGGATTAACAAAAGGCGGGAATTGATCTTTTGACAATGCAATCAGGTTTAGTAACTCTTCATCAAACTTCTTCGTGTTTACATTCAATAATTGCATCGAAGAAGCACTTGTAACTTCTGTGACCTTTTTCCCCGTTAGGCAGTAACCTAAATAATCTGGCACAGTCATGACATTCCTAGTGACTTTCAGGTTCTTTATATCTTCTTCGTACAATTGGTATAACGTGTTAAATGATAAGAATTGAATCCCCGTTTTTTGATAAATGATTTCTTTAGGTAGTGTTCTTGTGACCTTTTCGATTGTATTTTCGGTGCGCTTATCACGATAAGAGATAACTTCTTGCACTCTGTGTCCATTATCATCCAACAATACGTAATCCGTTCCCCACGTATCAATTCCAAGTGTACAGTGGTCGTATCCAAGCTTTTTTGCTGATTCTAACCCCTTTAAGATTTCATTCAATAAATGATCAATATCCCAAAAACAGGTTTCATTTTGGGAGGTGAAACCATTCGCAAATCGATGGATTTCTTCAATTACTAATTTCCCGTTCTCCATTTTCCCTAAGACCAGCCGGCCACTTGAAGCACCAATATCCACCGCAATATGTATCATTAGTCCACACTCCTCAATTTCTTTAAACCGTGCATTATGGAAATATGATCGCGGCCAAAGAAGTCATGCAGTTCTAAATAATAAGCATACAGTTGTTGATAAATACTTACATTTTCTTTAACCGGTATAAAAGTATCTTCTTTTACTTTTGCCATCTTAGAGGATGCCTCCTCTATGGAATCATACCCACCATTTATACGGCCGGCAGCCGTGGCAGCGTATATGGCTGCTCCTAATGCAACCACTTGTTCCCCATCCGCGATTTTAATTTCACGATTTAAAATATCGGCATATATCTGCATTAACAGTTTATTTTTTTGAGGTAATCCGCCACAGGCAAACAAATCGTTTATCTCTATACCATCATTCTCAAAGGTTTCAAGGATTTTCCTTGTTCCAAAGGCTGTTGATTCTAAAAGTGCACGGTATATTTCTTCCGGCTTCGTGGAAAGAGTAATCCCTGCTATCACACCTGACAAGTTCGCATCTACAAGGACTGTTCGGTTGCCATTCCACCAATCTAACGCCACTAACCCAGATTGACCAGGCCTTAAGCGAGAAGCCTTTTTTTCCAGTAAGCTATGTAGATTGACACCTTCTTGCTCAGCTTCTTTCTTTACATACTCAGGAGCAGTTTGCTCAATATACCATGCAAACGAATCGCCAACAGCCACCTGACCCGTTTCATAACTGAATGATCCGGGAATTATTCCATCCTCCACTACTCCACAAATACCTTCTACTGTTTGTTTTTTCTCAGAAATTAACATGTGGCAAGTAGAGGTTCCCATCGTCATCACAAATTGGCCTGGATGGACAGCTCCTACAGCTGGAACACCTGCATGGGCATCGATTATGGATACAGAAACAGCCGTACCAGATTTCAACCCCATCTTCTTAGCCATCCCTTCTGTTAAACCACCCGACCGTCCAGCAATGGGTAATACTTCACCACGCATTTTTGTATCCAGTATATCCAGAAGACGTTCATCAATAGCCGCTAAAAAAGCAGGGTCCGGATATCCATCTTTTTTATCCCAAAATGCTTTATAACCGCTCATATTACTGCTGCGTACCAGCTCATTCGTCAGTCGGAAGGTAATCCAATCTCCGGCTTCCATAAATAGATCCGTTTCTTCATAGATATCAGGTGATTCACGTAACACTTGTAAAATCTTAGGGAACATCCATTCAGAAGAAATTTTCCCGCCATATCGTTGCAGGAATGGTTGATTCGTTGCCTGTGCAATGCGTGTAATATCATCCGCTTCTTTTTGTGCGGCATGATGCTTCCATAATTTGACCCAACTGTGAGGGTCCCTTTTCCACTTCTCATCAAAACAAAGGGGATTTCCTTTCTTATCAACAGGCAAAATGGTACATGAGGTAAAATCGATTCCAATGCCTATCACATCATTCGCATCTACTCCGCTTAACCGAATCACTTCAGGAACAGAAGTGTATAAAACGTCCAAATAATCACCTGGATGCTGGAGAGCCCAATCTTTTTCAAGTTTACATCCGTCTGGAAGCCTATTAGACAATACTCCATGACGATAAGGTGTAACATGTGTAGCCATTTCATTTCCGTTCTCTATATCTACTAGCAGCACTCTTCCTGATTCAGTGCCAAAATCAATTCCGATTGTATATCTCTCATTCATCCCTTCATCATCTCCTAACATGCAAGTCTCGCAATGATATTTAATAAAAAGGCCCCTCTAGATAGTTGAGAGGGGACTTTTCGGTCAATCTAACCTTAAAAATTAAAATCAGCTGCATTGTCTTTCGTAAAATCTGTCGGTGGTCCCATGATGATTGTTTTTCCATCCTCCCACACGTCAATTTCACCTACATTTTCAACTTTCAAACCATCTTCTGGTTTCTCCCCTTCAGCTAGACGTTTGGCGAGGGCAACTGTTAAATAACCTAGTTTGTCTGGCTCCCAAAGAATGGCTACATCTAGAGATCCATCATTTAAATATGGTGAAGAGTCTTTCGGTAGAGCAGTTCCAACAACTGTTATATCTTCTTGCAGTCCTTTTTCCTGAACAGCTTGGGCTGCCCCAAGAGGTGCCGGAGTAGAAAAAGCCATGATTCCTTTTAATTCAGGATTTGATTTTATTAAATCCAGTGTTTTTTGGTATGCCACCTGTTGTTTTTCATCTGTCGCGATTTTATCCGATACTAATTCAATACCTGGATAATTCTCTTCCAGTTCTTTTTTTGCTGCATCAATCCAGGTGTTTAAGTTTGCTGCTGAAAGCCCTCCAGTTAATATAGCGATTTGCCCTTTTTCAACACCCATTTGTTTTACGAGTGATTTAGCGATATGGCGACCGTATGCTTCATCGTCTATTTGGTGGACAGATAATTCTACAAGGGATTGATCAGCTGGTGTATCCCAATCCATTACAATTATTCCTTCATCCTTCGCCTTTTGAAGGACTGGTGAGAGTGATGCAGCGTCATTTGGTGCTACTGCGATTACATCCACATCTTGACTAATTAAGTCTTCAATGACTTTTACTTGCTGTGCAGCATCCGGTTCCGTAGGTCCTGTGTAAATGGTTTCCACACCAAGATCTTTACCTGCTTGAATCGCTCCTTTTTCAGAAGCATTGAAATATGGTATCCCCATTAATTTTGGAACTACGGCAATTTTCAACTTCTCATTACCACCTCCGCCACTTGTTTCTTTTTCACTGTTCCCCGATGCTCCTTCTTGTGATACACAGCCTGCTAACAGTCCCCCAGCTAAAATAGCTGTTGCCAATATCCCCGTCATTTTCTTCATAATGATCCCCCTTACAATTTTTCTGATTTTTCACTAAAGTATTTTCAGAGATTACATGGTCATGTAAATTACGCTACAGAGTTTGAAGGTAACTTCTTTTGACTTTTTTCATCTAATTTCGTTTTCACGAAGTTTATGACCAATACCGTGATTAAAATAACCCCCATCATCACAGTCACGATCGATCGTGGTACACCCATTAAGTTCAATCCACTTGATAACATTTGGAAAATGACCACTGCGTAAACAGTGCCGATAACTTTGCCATAACCACCTTGAATTTCAGTTCCGCCAAGTACGGCTGCCGCTACACTTTGTAATAAATAAGAAGATCCCAGATCCACTTTTGCAGTATTATAACGGGATGTCATAATAATGGAAGCAATTGTGGCAAGAAGTGCCGCATATAAGTAAACCCTCATTAATACCTTGCTATTATTTATACCTGAAAATAATGTGGCGATCGGATTGCTACCCACCATATAAACACTTCTGCCCCATTTGGTTTTTGACAGCAATATAGCTGTTATTATTGCAAATAGTACAAAAATAATGATGGAAAGAGGAACGATCCCCATATAGTAGCCGTTTCCAATTAAGCTATAACCCTCACTGAATCCTGAAATTGAATTTCCTTTCGTAATGCTTAAGATCAAACCTTCAAAAAGCACCATCGTTCCGAGTGTTACCAGTATTGGCGAAACACCGATTTTTGAGATGAGTACGCCGTTAATCAATCCGCAACTCAGCCCGACTAAAACACCGATTAAGATTGCGCCTAGCATTGGGTATCCGCTGCTTGCCATAAGTGCGATTGTCACGCCAGACAAGGCAGCTGTATACGTAATCGATAGGTCAATCCCTCCAGTTACAATCACCACCATCATTGCTAATGCGATTAAACCAAACTCCGGGAGCTGGAACATCATATTGGTTAAATTATTTGAAGAAAAGAATCCAGGTATTGAAAAACTCATTAACACAAACAAGCCTGCTGTAATTACACCTAAAGTATTTTCTTTTGATATTGAAAGCCGTTTCATTTTTTCACCTCTTTCTTACGCTTCCACTTCAATTTTCGCTAACTTATCTTTTGAGCGTTTATATTGAATGTGGTCGTATGACACAGCCAGTAATATAATCAATCCAGTGAATACTTTTTGCCAGAAGGTATCAATTTTTGCCAAGATAAGTCCATTTTGTACAATGCCTAGCAGAAGAACGCCCAAAACAGTTCCCAAAATGGTACCGCGCCCCCCCATGATGTTCGCACCGCCCAAAACAACGGCTGCTATGACCATCAGCTCCAGACCAAGCATTCCATTAGGATCCACAGACTTTGTATATGCTGTTTGAGCAATGGCTGCTATTCCTGCAAGAAACCCCATATAGGAGAAAACAAATATTTGAACTTTGTCAAAATTTATCCCAACCCGAATGGCTGAATCTTTATTACCGCCAATCGCCAATACTTCGCGACCGATTAATGTGTATTTCAAAATATACCAAGTAAACAGTGCTACGGCGATAAAAATTAGAATGATGATAGATATACCAAACATCTCAAAACTGGCAAACTTGATGAATACGGTTGGAAAACTGCTGCTGTTCAAATACTGTCCATTCGTAATGTACAACACGAGCCCATTAATGATACTCATCATTCCAAGTGTCACGACAATAGCTGGAATTTGAACCTTTGCAACAAGCAGTCCATTCAGTGCACCTAAACAAACCCCAAGAAATGGCCCAATCAAAAAGAGTAATAGTATAGAGATGGGATGGTCAGGCATGAGCATCATTACTTTTCCAACGATGACACAGACAGCGCTTGTAACAGCGGCCACCGATACGTCAATCCCGCCAGTGATGATTACAAGTGTCATACCCACCGCCAGAATTCCAAGTACAGCATTCCCTTTTAGTACATCCAGCAAATTGTCTACAGTAAAAAAATACGGGCTTAAGAATGTCAACGTAATACATAGAAGCAAAACAATCATTGCGATGCTGATTTCCTTCGACTTCAAAATGGCGTTCATGTACGTACCTCCTCTTTTAGCGGAAGCCCTTTTTTGGAAGGAGATTGAGAACCAAGCAGAGCATAATTCATGATATTTTCCTGTGTCGCTTCTTCTATACCAAGCTCTCCGGCTATTCTTCCATGTCTCATGACCAAAATCCGATCACTGACAGCAAGTACTTCTGGAAGCTCTGAAGAAATCACAATAATGCCTATTCCTTCAGCAGCCAGTTCCCTCATTAACTTATGAATTTCTGACTTCGCCCCAATATCAATCCCATTCGTCGGTTCGTCAATAATTAGGATTTGTGGTTTAGTAGAAAGCCACTTGCCGATCACGACTTTCTGTTGATTTCCGCCTGATAGGTCACCAGCTGCCCTTTTAGGCAAAGCGGGTCTAACATCTAGCGTTTTCATATAATGATCAGCCAGCTTAACTTCTTCCTTTCGCTTAATCAATTTGAATTTATTTCTCAATTGTTTCAAAACAGGTAATGAAATATTATTGATTATGGACTGGCGAAGGATGAGACCTTGCGTTTTTCTGCTTTCTGGAATATATGCAATCCCTTGCTTTACAGCATGTTCAGAAGAGTTGATTTTAGTAGAAACCCCATTTATTTTCATACTTCCATCGTAGGGCCTGTTGACCCCGAATATCGCTTGTGCAAGCTCTGTTCTTCCTGATCCGACAAGTCCTGTAATCCCAAGGACTTCTCCAGCTTTCAATTCAAAGGAAATATCTTTAAAGTTACCTTCTTTTGATAAACCATTCAGTTCCAAAAGAGTTTTTCCTGTTTTTCCTTTTACCATATTCTTGTTATATAAAATCTGACGTCCCACCATTAGTGTGATTAATTTATCTTCATCAAGTTCTTCAGTTTCATAAGTGCCGACATATTTCCCATCTCGCAATATTGTAAATCGATCGGAAACAGTAAATAACTCTTTTAACTTGTGGCTGACAAAGATTATGGAAATTCCGCGATCCTTTAATTTTTGTATAACTTTATAAAGCTTTTCAACTTCCCCTGCGGATAGGGATGAAGTCGGTTCGTCCATTACAATTAACTTGGAATCAAAAGCGAGGGCTCTGGCGATTTCAATCATCTGCTGTTGAGCAATGCTTAATTTTTCAACGGGTGTATGAACATCAATCTCAAATTCTAGTTCTTTAAGTGCCCGTTTTGCTGTATCCTCCATCTCCTTCCATCTAATCTTTTTCCATGGTTTTTTGTCACTATCCCGGCCAATATAGATATTTTCAGCTACAGATAGGTTTGAAAATAAACTTAAATCCTGATAAATGATTGAAATGCCTTTTAGCGTAGCATCAATCGGTTTTTGAATTTCGGCTTCTTTTCCTTCAAAGTAAAACTTGGCGCCTGGGTCCGGTCGATAAATGCCAGCTAATATTTTAATGAGCGTTGATTTCCCGGCACCATTCTCACCTATTAACGCATGAACTTCTCCTTTTTTCACTTCAAGCTGAACGCTATCCAGTGCTTTTACACCTGGGAAGGTTTTACTGACATTCGTCATTTGCAATAAGAAATCAGACATGTTTCTCTCCTTTCCAACCTTAATCAGTCATAAATTTGATTCAACTTTTGTTTTTTACCATAATAATTAATGTTATTAGTTTCACAAAAATGTTCCACTTCTGCTAGCCTCGGCACACCATCTTGGGCCCCCATTTTCGTTACCTTCATCGCCGCTACAATTGAAGCAAACTCGGCTGCTGATTCGATCGTCTCCCCATCTGCAATGGCACAAGCAAGGGCTCCTGCGAACGAGTCTCCTGCCCCCACTGTATCAACAGCTTTTACAGCAATGGGCTCGATAAAGTTTGTTTCACCGTTTTGATAAACCAATGCTCCTTTATGGCCCAACTTAATAATGCTATTCTCCACTCCAAAATGATTCTCAAAGAAAACACCCGCTTTGCATGCATTTTCCTTCGAGTTGACGTCAATCCCAGTCAACACTTTTGTTTCCTGCCAATTCGGCGTAATCAAATTGGCATACGTTAGTGCTTCAGTCGTTACCCCTTCTGCCGGAGCAGGGTCCAGGATAATAAACATATTTTTTTCTTTAGCCCTTTTCATTGCTTGTAGAACAGCCTCATTAGGAATTTCCATCTGTACAAGTAAAACAGCATAGTCATCAATGATGGTAGAAAAACAAATGTCAATATCACTTCTTGTCAAATGTTCATTGGCCCCTTTAATGACAAGCATGGTGTTTTCTGCTGTAGCATCTACTGTAATGACTGCGCATCCAGTTGGATGTTCTGCAACATGTTTCAAGGAAGATATGTTCACGTTATTTTGAAGAAGAGAACGTTCTATTTCATGCCCGAATGCGTCGTCGCCAACCGCACCGATCAGTTTTACTGGTTTTCCAAGTTTAGCGCACGTCGTTGCTTGATTTGCGCCTTTTCCACCACTTAATAGTTTCATATTTTCTCCAAAAATCGTTTCCCCATGCGCTGGATACTGATTAGTGACTGCGACAATATCCATATTAATACTCCCTACCACTACAACCCCTTTCATGCACAACCCTCGTTTTTCATTTTCATTTGCTCTAAGAATTCCCGGAGTTGGCCAACGGCATCTTCCAGTAATACATCGTTTTTAAATAAACAGGACGTCCCGCAAACCAACATGTCGGCTCCATTTTTCAATACACCCGGAATGGTTTCGAACCCAATGTTTCCATCTACCTGAATATCAATTTGGTAGCCTTCCGATTGAATTAATTCTTTTATCTTTTTTATTTTCTTATACATAAGCGGTACAAAGGACTGTCCGGCAAAACCAGGATTCACCGTCATCACCGTTACATAATCGACTACATCCAATACATGTTCAAGCTCTGTGATGGGGGTTGATGGATTTAAGGCTACCCCTGCCTTAATCCCATCATTCTTCAGCTTTTGTAGTGATCTCTGTAAATGGGCAGTTGCCTCTGCATGAATGGAAATCATATCTGCCCCCGACTGAATGAAAAGATCTAAATGGTCTTCCGGTCTTTCAACCATTAAGTGAACATCAAATGGTTTATCCGAGAATTGCCTAATGCGTTTAATTAGATCCGGGCCCATTGTAAAATTAGGAACAAACGATCCATCCATTATATCTAGATGAAAGAAATCAACACCTGCACGGTCTAATCTCATTACTGATTCTTGTAAATTCCCCATATCTGCACACATAAGTGAGGGTCCAATTAAGGTCATATAAACACTCCCGTTCCATTTCGTCTTTTATCAAGAAAGCGTTTTCCTCATAAAGGAAGCGCTTTCTTTTCTGATACTTTCACTATAAAGGGAATTGGTATAAGCTGGTAGGTGATAAAATTCGGGTAGGGGGGATTTTCTTCGGGACATTTTCAATGTAGACATAAAAAAAAGCTCCGGAATGGAAGCTTCTACTTTTTCACAAAAAACTCATGAGTATCTCGATATTGAGACGGAAGTTGTCCTGTCCATTGCTTAAACAGCCGACTAAAATATTTGGTATCTTGATAGCCTACTTTTGAAGCGATATCGTAAATCTTTAAATCTGTATGACTTAATAATTCCTTCGCCACTTTTAACCGTTCATTAGTTACATAGTCAAGCACGGTTTCACCTGTCTGATTTTTAAAATACTCACAAAAATAGGTTGAATTTAAATGGACATGATTGGCGATTTTTTTTATTGTGATGTTATCGCCTATATGTTTTAGAATCCATTCTTTTGCCTGGCGTATGGGATCTGTTTGGTCATTTTGAAATGCTGCTTGCTTTTTTAACATATTCATGACCCAGCGCTCCGTCTCCTTTTTTAAATGATTAAAATGAGAAGAATCCTCGGCAATGCTAAATGCTTCCTCAAGTAAAAGCGGAAGGTCTTTAAAACCATCACTTTTAATCCATTTATTAATAATTCTAATAGACAAATAGCGAACCGATTCTTGTATTATGAAAGGGGAAGTGACATCTTTCAGTTCGTTAAAAAATTGCCTGAGAGAACGAATGGCAGCTTCTTCACCATGCTCCATCGCCTCCACTGTCTCTTCTGCCCATTTATAGATGGATGGCGGCACTTCAATCACTTTATTATATGATACATGTTTAAGCATTTCAGTTCTGAAAATTTTATTGCCTCCTTGTATCATTCGATATTGCAAGGTAGATCGTAATTCATCTTTAATATTTACTAAAAGGGTAAGGTCATTAAACTCATTCGCAAGGGCAATGGAAACCGTAAAAGGGGTTTGCCGTTGGACACTTGTTTTTAATGTTATACACAATTGCTCCAAAGCTGTAGGGGTAGTATCCTTAATCAAAAACCAACTAGCATGTAGACTATCTTTCCACATCCAATGCATTGAATGATCATCTAGTAAGTCTGTTATAAGTTTTTTTATTACATCATTCCATCCACCCCAATCTTCTGGTGAAAAACTTTGGGTCTTGGCAGATGTATGATCGATTCCAATATGGATCAGGGAATAGGTTCCTTCTGGAAATTGCCGCGTCCATTCAAGTAATGATAAGTCCATTGCATCTTTCCACGTAATTTCCATCAGCAATTGAAGCTGCTTTTCATGGGTTAATATCAAGGCTCTTTCTTCTATTTCTCCTATCTTTTCCCTTTCCTTTCGTGCCTCAATTACTTTTTCCTGCACAGTCTTCAACTGCAGTTTAAACTTTTCTCGATCAATCGGTTTCAATATATAATCGACAGCTCCTTCCCTTAGGGCAGTCTGTACATAGAGAAAATCATCATACCCGCTTATAATGAATGGAAATAGCCTTGGTTTAGTTTTTTTCAAATGTTGAATTAACGTTAACCCGTCCATGACAGGCATTTGTACATCTGTAATTAATACATCAACTTCTTCTACTTGATTGATAATTGCATCGTATGCCTCTTGACCATCGGAGTAAACACCTACAACATGCCACTCTTCCCCACAAGATTGTACTAGTCTTTCTATGCCTCTTCTAATCCTTGGTTCATCATCTACAATGACCGTCCTGACCCTTTGTATCATCTCTGTTCTTCTCCTCTCCTTGAACATACATGCTTACTTGTTGGGCATTTATTTTGGGAAGTCGGATAATCACACTCGTTCCCTTTCCGTATTCGCTATTAATTTGAAGATTATATTGTTCCCCGAACATCATGCCAATTCTTGCATTTACATTGATAATCCCAAAGCCAGAGTCCCGTTTCATCATTGGATCCAAACGTAACTTTTCATTTAATTCAATCAATTTGCTTTCTGTCATCCCTGGTCCGTTATCACTGACTATCAGCAAAAGATATTCCTCACCTGTCTGAGTTTCCTCTTCAGAAATATGTATCTGAATGTCTATTTCCTTTCTTTTTTCCAATCCATATTTAATGGAATTTTCAACGATTGGCTGTAAAACAAACTTGGGTATATAATAATTAACTACATCTGCTCCTTTTTCTATCATAAAATGCAAACGATCTTCAAAACGGAATTGTTGGATGCTTAAATAATCTTCAATGTGCTGAACCTCACTGTTTATAAGAACCAAGCTTTCTTTATTACTGATTGAAAAGCGCATCATTCTACCAAGCAGAGTCACCATCTTCACGACTTCATCGCTCTCTCCTTCTTCCACAGCCATGCCTATGGTTTCCAGCGTATTATACATAAAGTGAGGATTTATTTGAGATTGAAGGGCGTATAATTCAGCTGTTTTTTTTCGCAGTTCAATGTGGTAGTTTTTATGAATCAGCTCTCTTATCTCTGCAAGCATTGATCGAAAACTGTTCGCGAGCATCCCGACTTCATCCTCGGAATGTATAGGTATATCTACTAATAAATCACCTTTTTCCACCCGCTTCATTATATCTCCTAATTCGTTTAGTGGACGTGTAACGGTCCAGGCAAAAAAGATAGAGATCAATGTAGTAATAAGTGTAAAAAGGATAAAAACGAAAATTGTTACATTTCGGATAACATCCGTTTTTTCTGTCATGTTTTTGATAGGCATGCTATGAACGAGTACCCATGGCAGCTCATTTGATTCACTTATACTGATTAAATTCCGTTTTCCATCGATTTCTGTACGAAAACTACCATTCAGTAATGGGTAATCATGTATCCCTTTTTCCACTGTACCAATTTTTGAATGATCCTTATGATAAATTATCTTCCCCTGCTTATTCATGATCCACATCGTAACATTCTTTTCCTTTTGCAAATCCTGAAGTGATTGCTCAAAAAAGGCTACATCGATGGCTAAATAGAGCGTTCCTAAATTTTTTCTATTATCGAAATCAGTAATTGTTTTGACCAGCATAAAATAGGAGGGATCCCCTTCAAACGTTAAATTAGTCTGATTAGGAAGGAGCAACTGCATCTCGCCTAGCAATCCTAGGTCATCTGCATATGGCAAGGAACCATCTTCAAAACCAAAATTGTCATAATGCAGACTTGTACTTGCAAATGTACGATTCTTGGAAACAAGAAACGCCCCCAAAATAAGAGATGAATTGTTATTTAAATAGGTTCTTGTCAAATAACTCTTCATGATATATTCATCGTGTAGCAAAACCGATTTTTTTTTTGATTGGCTGTCTCTTAAAATAGCCATAACATCACCGGAATTATAAATTAAATCAGGTAAGGTCTCTAGTTTTTGAATGTCATTTTCAATGTTGCCATTAACCTGTTTAACAAGACGGGGAATATATTCGCCTACTTCTTCTTCTATTGATTTTGTGTATTGCCAGTATGCAATTAACCCAAGGAAGGCCATAGGTAGAACCGTTAATAATGTATAGGTTGTAACTAGTTTTGTCGTTAAACGAAGGTTTTTTATCAGGATAGGCTTTTTTCCTTTAAAAATCATACTGGTTCACATTTCCCTTTGTAAAATCGATGGGCTCTCCCATAATAACCATATCACCTTTGAATTTAATCCTACCTATGTTATTAATGTTCTGTCCTTCATACGGAAATTCATCATTCAATAAGTTTTTTGCTAGGCTAACAGTCAAGTAACCTAACTTTTGTGGACTCCATAACGTAATGGTCTGGGCAGCCCCTTCCTGTAAATACCCATTCATTAAATTAGGAGTCGATGTACCGACTACAGCAACCTTGCCGATTTCCCCTGCATCTTTCACAGCCTGAGCCGCAGCAGGAGGATTAACCGTTGAAATACCAATAATTCCTTTTAGGTCCGGGTATTTTTTAAATAAATTTTGTGTTACCTTATACGCTTTATGAATATCTTCGTTTGTATATTCCACTTCAACTAGTTTCATAGTTGGATAATATTCTTTTTGTTGAATTTGAATCCAATCAATCCATGTATTAAGATTGGCAGCGGTAGGAGATCCCGTCATAATCGCAAACTCCCCTTTTTCTTCCATTTCAATAGCGAGAGTATCCATTACATGCCTGCCAATTATCTCAGGATCTATCATGTTCACAAAAAAGCTTCTGTATGATGCATTAGTATCAGAATCCCAGGTGATCACCTTGATTCCTTTACGCTTTGCTTTTTTCAGCACCCTGCCTAATTTATATGGATCATTTGCAGATACCGCAATTACGTCCACTTTTTTTTCAATTAATTTTGTTATAATCTCTTCCTGCTTTTCAGAGCTGGGGGTAGGTGGGCCTGTATATATGACCTTAACACCTAAGTCTTTTCCCGCCTCCAACGCCCCCTCCTCTACCGCTTTAAAATAAGGTATTCCGTCAATTTTAGGTATAACAGCTATCGTATACGAATCTTTTTTATTCTCGACAGGTTTTGTATTAACGTCGATACTTTCTTCATCATTGTAAATAATCTCGTATTCTGTAGAATGATCACAGCCGCTTAGTATAAATAAAAACAAAATAAAAAAGATGGGCATCCTTAACATGATTAGCTACCTTCTTTCTTAAATTCTAAACTTTAGCACGTATCATGGATATTGTAATAAGGAATGACTTAAGAAGTGCTTTTCTCTTCCGGTTCCATTCACCGCTGCTTCTTTCTAAGAAAACGGTTTCATAAATGATGGATTTTACCGGGAGTATAACCTTAATTTCTTTACTAAAATAGGAAACCTTTATATACTTTCAGGTTTCCCTATAATTTATTGTCCAGCCATGTCCTTCTCTGTTATGTTCAACCACTAACTTACACAAAAAGCGAGATGGAAACTGAAAAAATCGTATTTTAGCAACAAGAGTGAGCGCCTTTCCCATTCTCTTCTATATGTATTAAAAATATCTCTATTGTACATTTGAACCCCATCACTTTTTTCTTTTTATTATTGATTTT
Organism: Bacillus sp. ISL-78; assembly: GCF_018613455.1. Taxonomy (NCBI): domain Bacteria; kingdom Bacillati; phylum Bacillota; class Bacilli; order Caryophanales; family Bacillaceae; genus Bacillus; species Bacillus sp. ISL-78. The sequence continues at coordinate 87,888 of NZ_JAGGQC010000008.1, read as the reverse complement.
TACTGTTTTTGAAAGGTTTGTCAATTTAAATTTCACAAACTTTTTTAAAATTCAAATAATATTTTTATATAGTTTCACTTGCTCATAGTGTTTCATTTTTAGTTGTATTGGAAAATTACAAAGCAGTCTACGTCATTACATTTTCTATATCCTTTTTTCATAGTGCTTTTATTATCTTAAACTGTAGATTGATACCTTCAATCCAAATCCTCCCTTTTTAGAAAAAGTTACTTTAACGATTCCTCCTCAATCCTCAGTCTAATTTTCAACTGGTTAAATCAATTTGTTGCACGAGACTCTCATTCCGGATTTAACACAAATTGACTAGCTTTCATGTCTATTTATTAACGTGCAATCAAAAAAAATATACCCATAGAAAGACCTGTGTCATAGATCGTTATAGGTATATTTTATAAAGGAATTACCTTTCTAATAAGTTTTCCTTTTTAACTATATTAATTTTCTAATTTAAACAAAAACTTTTTTACTTTTTCTCCACTTCTTCGTTATATTTCGGTAATTCCAGACCATTCACCATTCACTCGGGACGAATCGATAGACCCCATATTAATACTGCAGAATTAGTCACACATCGGTTTGCGGATTCAGGACAACTTGTTATTTTAACGCTTTGCTAAGACATCACGTTCATATTCTTTCACTTGCGTCAGCCATCTTTCCTTTACCGGCACATTCATTTTTTCACAATAATAATCCCAAATTGCACCAAATGGATAGGTTTTAAATTCCTCCATTAATGCCAGTCGCTCAGTAAAATCGCCTTTTTCTTGCAGCTCTTTCAAATGATCGTTCGGTACAAGTAAGGCATATAAGAGGGCCTTAATCATATTACGCGTACCAATCGTCCAGGCAGCAACACGGTTGATGCTGGCATCAAAGAAATCAAGACCAATGATCACCTGGTTTAATGCATCATTGCGAACAATTTCAAGCGCAATTTCACGAAGCTCATCGTCTAAAATTACGACGTGGTCACTGTCCCATCGAACCGGGCGCGAAACATGAAGTGCTAGTTTATCACTGTATAATAGCATCGAAGAAATTTTGTTCGATACAGTTTCAGTCGGATGATAATGACCCGTATCCACTAAGCAAATCTTGTTATTTTTCAGTGCGTAGCCAAGGTAGAATTCATGCGATCCTACGACATATGACTCGGAGCCAATACCGAATACTTTACTTTCCACAGCATCCCAATTACATGTTTCATCCACTTCTGCTGTAAAAATTCGATCAAGGGATTCTTTTAATCTCTTTCTCGGTGTCAAACGGTCGCTTGGAATATCTTTGTAGCCGTCAGGAATCCATATATTTGTTAAGCAGGGATTGCCTAGTTCACGGCCAAAGTACTCTCCGATTTTTCGGCTGGCGATGCAATGATCAATCCAGAATTCACGAATTTCTTCATTTGGATGAGAAAGTGTCAAGCCGTCTGCTGCTTTTTCATGGGAAAATAGTGTCGGGTTAAAATCCAAACCAAGACCGTTTTCTTTAGCCCAATTCAACCAGTTTTCGAAGTGCTTTGGCTCAAGCTGATCGCGTTCGACTGCTTCTCCATTTGTTTCCGCATAAATGGCATGCAAATTGACCCGATGTTTCCCCGGAATAAGAGATAGCGCTTTTTCAAAATCCATGCGCAGCTCTTCCGGCGTAGTGGCTTTTCCTGGATAATTTCCCGTTATATCAATACCGCCAGATAATTCACTTTTGTTCACTTCAAATCCACCAATATCATCACCCTGCCAGCAATGAATCGAAATGGGCACTTTTTTCAGCGTTTCGAGTGCCGCATCAACATCAATTCCCCAATTCGAATACGCTTGTTTCGCTGTTTCGTACTGTTCTTTAATTGTCATATCGTCCCACCCTTTTAACGGATTGAATTGATTACTCCATGATTCCTACTACCTTTTCACATATTCTTCAATTATCATAATGGGCAGTACATACTTAATCTATTATTTTTCGATAGATTGATTCCACCTATGACAAACCCTCCACTTAAAGCAACAAAATCCAAGAAAGCAGGCAAAACCTATTCAGCGATTAAAAGCTCCAGGTACACCGCCGTCTACAGTGACCATACAACCCGTTGTTTTGTCTGCTTTTGATGAAGCGAAAAACGCTATGGACTCAGCAATGTCTTCCGGGAATATGTTGACTAGCAATGTCGTACGTTTTTTGTAATGATCTTCAAGCTGGTCTGGTTCTATTCCGTATGCAGCGGCACGCTCTTGACGCCAAGCCGATCCCCAAATGGAAGATCTTTGTAATACGGCGTCTGGCAAAACAGAATTAACACGGATTCCGAAATCCCCGCCTTCCACTGCAATGCATCGTGCTAGATGTGTTTCAAGTGCTTTGACTGAACTGTAAGCAGAAGCATTTTTTCCAGCGTAAACAGAGTTTTTCGATCCCACAAATACCATATTTCCTCCTGTTCCCTGTTGTTTCATTTGCTTAAAAGCTTCACGTGCTACAAGGAAATAGCCTGTCCCCAGTACATTCATGTTTAGGTTCCATTCTTTTAAGGTTGTTTCATCAAACGGGCTGGATGTGGCAAGGCCGGCATTGTTGACGATAATATCAATTCCCCCAAATGTAAGAGCTGATTTCTCAAAGGCATCCTGTACCTGCTCTTCACTGGTAACATCCATTTTAAAAGCTGCAGCACGTATTTCCCCGTATTCTTTATTGATTTCATCCGCAACTTTTTCAGCACCTTCAATATTTAAATCAGCTAGAACTACATGGGCACCTTCAGAAACTAAACGCCGTGCTGTTGCGCTGCCAATTCCGCCCGCACCGCCTGTAATGAAGGCTACTTTCCGTGAGAACTCCGCTTCTGCCGGTGAAAGAGACAATTTATAAAGCTCAAGTGGCCAGTATTCAACGTTATATGACTCATTTTCACTGAGAGATACGAACTCGCCAATTGCTGTTGCCCCTTTCATAACCGCAATCGCTCGATGGTAAAGTGCTCCGCTCACGTTTGCCATGGCTACGTTTCTGCCTGTGTTGACCATTCCGACACCTGGAATCAAAATAACTCGTGGTGCCACCTCAAACATCACATCTCCTTCGTTTTTATTGCGCTCGAAGTATTGCTTATACTCTTCCTTATATTGTTGAATACCCGTTTTAACTTTTTCCACCAAGGATTCAGTCCGTTCATTTTGAGGATCCCAGTTAATGAAAAGTGGCTTCATTTTTGTATGTACAAGGTGATCCGGGCAAGCGGCACCGACTTGTGATAGGGCTGCCGCATTTTTGCTGTTCAAAAATTGCAGGACATCATCTGCATCGTCAAAGGTTAAAAGCATTTTTTTCTCCTCGCCCACAGCACCGCGGATAACCGGCATAATAGAAGCAAGTACCTTTTTGCGCTCTGCTTCAGTTAAAGAGTCAAATGCCTGTCCACCAAATGCATCTTCTTCATGCTGGCGGCTTTTAATAAACTCTTCTGCTTCCGTTATGATCGAAATGGTTTTTTCATAGGCTTCTTTCGATGCTTCACCCCAAGTAACCAATCCGTGTTTTTCCATTAAAACAAGCTCGGCTTGCGGGTTATTTTTCACACCTTTTGCGATCATTTTAGACAAAGTGAAGCCAGGGCGCTCATATGGTACCCAGACAAAACGATCACCGAAAATTTCATTGGCGACTTCTTTTCCATTGTCTGCACAGCAAAGACTAATAATTGCATCTGGATGTGTGTGGTCAACATGTTTAAAGGGAAGGAAGGCATGAAGTAAAGTTTCAATCGACATTCGTGGATGCTTACTGTCGATCATGCAGTGTGACAAATATTCAACCATATCTGCATCAGGCATGTCATCACGCTCGATTAATGGGTGAATTTCCGCTAGATTCAAACCTGTGAAATTGCCCGCTTTCATTGTTGCTAGGTCGGAACCGCTTCCTTTAACCCATATGACTTCAATTTCCCGGCCACGAAAATCCTTTTCCATTGTTTTCATGGATGTATTGCCGCCTCCCCAGTTGCAGACGGCTCGATCTGTACCGATTAAATTAGACCGATATACCAGTTCTTCTACTCCAGATGTCACTTTTGACGCTTCTTTATCATTCCATAAATTATTAACCATTTTGTTTTACCCCCGTTTATCTTTATTTGTTTTTGTTTTATTGTATAACACTTTTGTTTTCATTTGAAGAAGTTTTTTTAATTGTTACAATTTTACGAAAACAAGGAAAATCGTTGAGCGTAAGATAATGGATGTATCCGCATTTTCAACAATCCAAATCATTCTGCAAGGTAATATCATCTAAAAAAATCACCATTTTCCTTAGATGAAGTCTGTAAAATAAACGTAAATACAACAAATGACCAGGAATGTAAACACCATGTCCCTTCCATCTTAGAAAAAGAAAGATGCAAAACTTCCCAAAGACTTCGCAGGACATTTCCTACGGAAAGACATAATTTTCACGGGTAAACAGGCAGCTAGACAAACTTCTTTCTAATCCAAATACCATTGATGCAATAATGCTTCTCAATCCTTTTTACTGAAATTAAGAGATACAGTGTTTTTAATCGAATTCCATTTGAAAAATCGGTGCTGTGGTTCAAATAAGAAATGGTCTTGGGCTTTCACACCAAAGATGGGGTTAACCTTTTGATATTGTCTTTCGCTTTAGTACATTTGAAGCTTTTTTTTCTATTTAAAATCAAAGATTCACAAAAGAGTGGATTGGGTACAATATGAAATGAACTAGTAAACGTTATCGTAGTATTAGAAGTTTCGGGAGGAAGTTTATATGATTAATGAAAAAGTGGCTTTAATATTAAAAGATAAAATTAACGTTATTAAAAGTGATGAAACATCCATTTATTTAGTCGGCCCAATCAAATTACCCGTTAACTTAGAGGGAGAAACAATTATATTCCAGTGGTATTGCTGGTTACGATGTGAGAATATGGCGGGTCATTTTTGTGGTGACGGCACTTATAATATAAATAAGATCATTGAAACTTTAGCCTCTTCCAACTTAGCGGAAATGCAGCAATCCAGTGTGTTACTGTATGGAGATTTTCAACATTCAGCTGATGCACTTATCCGGATGCATAGTATTTGTCATACTGGGGATATATTCGGAAGCAAACGCTGTGATTGTGGCTTTCAATTAAAGCAGGCTATGAAAATGATTGCAACTCAAGGATCCGGAGCGTTATTTTATTTAGCGAATCACGAAGGAAGAGGCATCGGATTATTTAGTAAAGCCATGGCTTATGTTCTGCAAGAAAAAGGATTGGATACGGTGGAAGCGAATTTGGAGCTTGGATTTGTGGATGATGCACGTAACTATGATGACGCCATTCGGGTGTTAAAAAAACTGCGCTCTAATCCAGTGACTCTTATCACCAACAATCCGAGAAAATTGGAAGCTCTTCAAAACTCAGGTGCTAATGTTGCAGGCAGAGTTCCGTTATGGGGAGACATTTCCGAGTTTAATGAAAAATATTTAAAAACTAAAGTCGTTCGTTCCGGTCATTTAAAAGATAGTAAAAATGAATGAATTATTTGTTTTATATGAAATTGTTTATACCCCTGAATAGGCTTGAAATGGAATAAATCAACTTGTTACCGTATGCTTTTCCTTATTGGGTGCTTTTATTTATAACACCACAGGTTACCTAAAATATACAGATAGGGGATAAAATAAAATTGCTAATAATACATAAAAACAGGATGCAACGGAACGTTGCACCCTGCCTGAAAAAGGGGTTTGCTTCATTTCGAATCAGCATAAATTCTCTGCGATAAACACCTCATCTACTTTAGAGTAAGAACAGGTATCTGGCTAGAGTTTACCCTCCAATGCAACCATCCCCTATATCTTCAAAGTTTCATCAACTTTCAAAGCATAAATGACAATTATTGAATGAGTTTTCTGCTTTTACGTGCAAGAGAACCATCTCCTTGCTCGAATCGATTTTTTAATGAAGCTACCAATAGTTAAGTTAAACGTCTTTAACTAACACCTCATTTACTATATGATGTGAATCATACGTAATCAGTAGCCCCTTCTTCTTTATTTATAATGACCATCAGCGGATAAAAAATAACTGGTTGTTTATGGATATCAGAATTTTTTCAAACGATTTCCAGCAAATACAAAGGCATTTAATGGAATCCCAAGCGAAAATCTTCGCATTTTCAATGGCATAACAAATGCTTTGTTCCCTAACGATCCTTATTAGCACATTAATTAGTGGAATTAAGCAAAACTAAACAGATAAACTCTACACTAATTTCAACTCCCATCAGTGGAAAAGGCGGGTGAGCAAAAATAAAAAAGGCACCAGTCAGTTAGTTTGCAACGACTTGTACACCCCCTTCCAGCATTTACTTTATCATTAATTTAGAAAGGACAAAGCGTTAACCTCGCTTTGTCCTTACCTCATTGCACAATGAAGAGTTTATTATTGCGCTTTCAAATCTGCACGATAATCATCAATAATCGCTTGTATCTCCGGATTAGCCGGAACATTTGTGACGTCGTAGAGGAATCCATCGGATTCGACCAAAGTCATTTTGGCGTCAACGACTTCAAAAGTCAAATTAAGACGGCCCAAATAATGTTCTTGTTCTCCGCCAGCTTGAGTGATTGGCACCATCACCTCTCCGTTGAATTCATATTCGGGTGTTTCGATGACCTTGTGTGTATCTGCGCCGATTACCGCCGAAACTCCGGGAACCTGAGCCAGCTTGTGGTCTTCGGGATTTCCAGCATGCGAAAGGACAATGTTTACGTCTGACTTTTCACTCACTTCAGGAAGCAACGCATTCAACGCTTCAACCGGTTCGATGAAATCGAGGTCTGCAACATCATCCCAACCGCGAATTTCCGGCTTCATCGAAGTAAGGCCGATCATACCGACTTTAACGCCTTTGAAAGTAAAACCCTTCCAGGGCTTGACATTCTGTATGTACTTTCCTGTTTCCTTTTCAATGACATTTCCAGTAAGGATGGGGAAATTTACGTTCCGGTGGTAATTCTTTAACTGTTCATAACGGCTGTCCGGTGTGCCCTCCCCGGCAGGGTAAACGCGGAAGTCGTTGTTTCCGAGAGCCATCGCATCATAGTCCAAATCTTTCAAAAGAGACGTCTCCAACTCTCCTTGACCCGCCTGAAACTCGCCTCGCAGGAAGACATCCCCGCCATCGACGAGAAGCACATTCTCCTCTTCATTGCGCACATTTTCAATGATGGTGGCGTACTTCGCAATGGAATTGTGATGAACGGTTCCATCATCAAGCATGACGATGTCATCCAAATGACCATGAAAGTCATTTGTCTGGAGAATGGTGAGTTCAAACCTCTCTCCCTCCTTGAGCTTTTCCTCGGCATCTGCCGTAACGGGAATTGCGGCAAAAGCGGCAGCCATCGCCAGCGAAAAGCAGCCCTTCAAATTAATCTTCCTTATTATATTCATACTATTTCCTCCAAGCATTAATTCTATTAAATGATAAAAGTAGTTATTTAGTTTCCAGTTTTTTCGGATTTCACAAGAGCTATTCAATTGTTTTTTTCTTCAAAGTTAGTTTTTTCTCTTTGTCATTGCTGATTAAAAATCATTTGTCTCTTTTTTAAATTCTTTTAATGTGTTTCCAAAAGCCCTTCCAATTTCGGGTAATTTTGAAGGACCAAAAATGATTAACGCAATGACTAGAATTAGAATTAGGCCAGGGATGCCGATACTGGATAACAAATGTCTCACCTGCTACCATGATGGTTTGAAAGATCTAAAAAAATGCGTTCATTACTTATAAAATTGGCATGCCATGACGCTCTAAAGCTGCTGCTTCTAATATAGACATGCCTTGTTCTTCTGCGAATGCAGTAAGTTTATCCGAAACAACAGGAGCAAGACTTGCTGGCGGCAAAGCCTGGTTCATAGCTCGTCTACGGGTAGAATTTCTGCGTGCAAATGGTCCCCAAATCGCAAAGGTGATACCTGGTGTTTGCATATTCACAAAGAAAGTATTTCCATCTGGAGAAAATGTAGGGCCAGCAAATTCAGAACCGTTCATCATATTCTCAGCGAAAGTATAAATATTTCCTTCAGGAGTTAATCCGACGATACGGTCATTGCCGCCACCATCTTCGGCGATCCAAAGATCTCCCCAAGGAGTGATCGTAATGTTATCCGGTGCTTCTAAATCATTTTTATCAGTAGACTCATAGAATAGTTCTAAGTTGTTTGTCGCTGGCGTGTAGCGATAAACACGGCCAAGGCGTGATGAACCTGCACTTGTATCATCAAACCATAAAGTACCTTCAGAAAAATATGCCCCTTCTAAGCGGCTAAACTGAATACAGCCTTTATCCTTAGCATCTTGCTGTGCGATTTCAGGATTTAATTTTTTCCAAACAATCCCGAATTTTTGTCTAGTACTAAATTGACTTGCTGCTGCAGCAGGCAATTCATCAATCGCTGCCGCTTCAAGGATACCGCCCTTTTGCAGAGAACCTAGCTTTTGACTACGGTCATGCGGGGTAAAACGGTACAAGAAGCTTGGACTTGCGTCTTCGGTTAAATACCAAATTCCTGTTGAAGGGTCAACATGCCCAGCTTCATGGGAGAAATACCCCATATCACGGATTGGTGTTCTTGACATTTCATTTTCAGGATCAAGCGGATTCACTTCAAATACAAAGCCATGCCCCATATCACGGGTTTCTTCCATTGTTAACCAAGTGCCCCAAGTTGTAGCTCCACCAGCACAGTTACGGATTGTACCTGAACTTGATACATACTGATCAATGACCTTGTTATTTTGTCCAACGATTAATGTGGTTGTGCCGCCGGCAGCACCAGCACTCCAAGGTTTTTTCCCGTTTACAGGGTAATCCGAGTTTGTCCCATTTTCATGATTTCTTACAAGAATGGTTGTACCCTTCTCTCCTTTATAGGCAGCCATTCCATCATGGGCAGAAGGGACAAGGTCACCATTAGGCATAATATCACCAGTTTTTGAAAGCATTTTGTAATGAAATCCCCTTGGCAGATCGAGAACTCCATTTGGGTCCTTTACTAGTGGGCCAAATCCACCAAATCCGTTTGTTGGTTTGCTGGAATCCGCTGCAAATCCTTTTGTAGCCCCCGCAAGAGAAAATACCCCGGTTGAACCAAGTGTTAATGCTAAAGTACTCATACCGCCAACTTTTAAGAAATTACGCCTGTTTAAACCGCTATTGCCAGATTTCATCAACATTACCTCCAAAAAATCTTTTTGAGGGGTGCTATATTCCTTATAGCAAACCCTACCCTCAAAATTAACAGATCATTTTAAATGCTCTGTTAAACTCATGTGATTTTATTCCTTCGCAAGAAAGATAAACCAAAAGTCACTGTTTTCACAAAACAATGGAGGTTATAACGACATTTTTAACATGTAAAGGGTGGAAATTGATGGTATTAGTCAAAAGTGGAGAAAAAACTAAGGATTTTGTCATAAAAAGACCGATGCAGAATATTAAAGCTTATTAATCGTTTGTAAATATAAGAGATACACTATGACAAACTAGTTACCCCGATTAATTCCACCAAAATCTACTGAATTTTTGGAAGAGGAAAGGCAAAGACTTGATATAGTTGAATCACGCTTGATATCTATTCGCACACAGTGAAGCATGCAGGAAAAATCAGCCGATGAGTTTGATGATTGTAGGACGGACAAAAATGCACATAACAACCAAAAATAAAATCCATACGATTGTAAGACAAAGCGACAGTCTTGTGCAGTTCCTGTGCAGTATTTGAGTAATGTAAATAGCGAGACAACACCCCAAATATATATTCTCTTTTCCTATCGCTTAATGAAGCAATAACAGTATAGTCACCACAGTCATATCAGATTATCCCTTTTATTTTGATGCAATCAGGATACCAAAATTGACTACAGGACTACTCAAAAACAATCAATAGCTTTTACATAGCCAATTATTAAGTAAATGGTCGATTTATTTTTCGACATATTCTTTTCTTAAAAGGAATTAACACTTGGATAATCGAATATAGGTATTTAAGTTTATTAGAAGGGGTGATTCAAGTGAGTATTAACATGGCTGAACACAGACTTGTCAAAGAAATAGCGATTTCAATCATCTCTACCCGCTTAGAAAAAAGCTTGGATGAAATAGAAAACTTATTTGGTGTCATTCTCGATACAGAACCGGCAGATGTATTGGCTACAAAAGCAAAACAGTTAGCCTCTGCAACAACTGTGGAACAATGCATTGATATTTTTATATAAAGGATTGAAACATAAAAGGCATTACAATAAAAGGTACTCACCATTGTTGTGAGTACCTTTTTGCCTAAAATTTCTGCTTTAAAAAATGAACATGAAAACTATTATTTCTCTTCCATAATCCATTTTGCTTTGCTACCCGTAGTATAATCTGTGAAAAAGATTTCATAAGGTGCATAATCGGTTACTCCGAAAGCAGCGGGCCCGTTAACGTGCTTACCAGCTTGAACAATCTCGGTTAATGTATCGAGAGCATATACCTCCATCTTTTCACCTTTGCTGTCATACACTTCAAAATCTCCTGCGCTAACTACTTGTTCTTCTTTTGTACCATTTAGGTATTCAATATCAAACCCCAATACTTCTTTGAGCTGTGTTTCTTCGAATTCGTTTCTTTCCTTTGTGTATTGTACATTTGTTAATATTATGATATGACCTTCTACATTTATCTTTTCACCTAGTTTAAAGGTTCCAAGCTCTTTCGGTTTTTGTTCGGAATCTTCATCGAATTCAATGGGTTTCTTGTTTTCCGCAATAACTGTATTGCTCAAATCAACGGTACGGATAGTGGGTTCTTTTTTATCATCATAGAGCTCAGAGTGTTTATATAGTTCTCGTATGTAGGCATCCATAATAGCTGCTTGCATGCTGCTCTCAAAGCATCCACCATCTGAGTAGTTCACTTTCATTTCTATCGTTTTAGAGTCTTTTAATTCAATGCTTTTATAAGTGATAGTTCCTTCATCATCAGGACCAGCCATCTGTTTTAAAATTGTTTTGAAATCTTTTTTAGGCATATAAATTTTAGCCCATGCATCTTTATCAGGATTCACAGAATCTATTTTAGAAAAATCTTCTATAGTTGAGAATTCTTTTTGTTCCTTCTTTGGTAAAGAAAAACGCCATAATACATAAAAGTATAATAACGATAGTATTCTTTATCTATATTTCTAAATAATAGGATGGGTACCCATAAAAATATAAGTTCTCCATATTGGTGAGCTAGAGAAATTAAGTAGCCAATTTCAGTATTGGTGCTAGTAGAATGGCATAGTCTATTCCACTTGCTTGTTGAGAGAATAATCGTTTTAATCTTTCTGTTAACATCAGTGCCCTTCCATACCGGTGTTTGTTGTATTTTTAATTTCACTATGAAATACAACTAAGGTTTTTCAAACACATAAAGCCAAAGGATTAAAAACCCTTTGGCCAAAAGAGCAACTTAATAGTAAACGGCTCTTTTATCTATTGAATGTGACCTTCTATTGCGTGTCTATTTCTAAGTTCCAATAAACTCTCCAATTTTCTCTTCACTCTCTGCAACGCATTATCTATAGACTTGGCGTGAGTATTTAATTTATCAGACATTTCTATATAAGTAAGGTCCTCTAAGTAATAAGCCAAAACCTTCTTTTCTAACGGACTTAGAACCTCAGATAATTTTAATTCCAAGTCATCCGCAGATTCTTTATCTATCAATATCGCAACCGGATCAGAAATAACGGTGTCTGTCATTACTTCCATAAGAGTATGATCCGGATTTTCTTCATATATAGGCATATCAAGCGAAATAGAAGAATTTAACGGAGTATGTTTTTGACGAGTAGCTGCCTTGATGGCTGTAATAATCTGCCTCGTGATACATAGTTCTGCAAACGCTTTAAAATAAGATTGTTTCTCGCCATTAAAATCCCTGATGGCTTTGAACAATCCTATCATCCCCTCTTGGATAATATCTTCTCTATCTGCCCCAATTAAGAAGTATCTGTTAGCCTTAATCTTTACAAAAGTTTGGTATTTTTTCATTAGTACTTCTAGTGCCTCCATATTTCCTTGCCGGACCTTTTCTATTAATACTCCATCTTCAAAATTAGCGCATAGGAATGACGGTTTTTCTTCGATAGCTATACCCACAAAAATCCCTCCATCGGCTGTATTCAATTGAGCCTTGTTGTTTAAACGGACGCCCATTTTATATGCGGTAAATTACCATATTATTTAATATTAACCTATAACGACCACCAATGATATTAGATTATTTCGACAATTTAATACATTCCTATACACCTTTTTTTAGTTAGAAGGAACCGTTTACACCCTCTTTTTAGGCTGTTTTCTAAAGGATTGTTGCCCTTTGGAAAAAAAATTAAAAACTTAAATTTTATGGTAAAACACAAGGTGGTTCTTATTCAATAAACTGGCAGTTTAATGGAGTTGCATTTTAAACGTTTGTACTAGGAGTCAATGTGAGGGTTATTTCCTAATGTACCATTTATATACAATGAAGGAGGGATTTCAGTCTTTTTTCAACTCTATTTAACTACTTCCTATGCAACTAACCTCCCTCTATAAACATTGATGTATCAACGGTTTGCACCACTCGGTATATTAGGGAATTTTTTTTTTTAATCTTCTTTTAAACAGAGCATTGAAATTCTGGTTTTTTTTAGTAAATTGAGCGTACGCTTCGCTAAAACTAATGGAAATTATCAGCTATTTTCTTCACTATGTGATGCACAATAGATCTCTGCGAAGCTTATGATGACGTACCCTCCCATGTCTCTTAGCGTGCTTCTACTTCTTTTAATGAACGTGGATAGCTATAACCGAATTGTTGATAGTTCATCATACTTTAAGTTGATGGACTTATCAGTTTTACATATTTTCTTTTCGATATTTTTCAATTAAACTTTTAATTGCTTTCCAATTTTAATTCTTCTTTGATTGACTATTTTTTCACGCTGACTTTCAGCTTCAATCCAATCTATACAGCATTAACATCTGCATAGAGTAGCTTTTTTTATTAAGACTTATTCATGATCATAGTAGCTCTTTCTTCCTTGTATGTAAGAATTGGCAAGGTCCAATGCTTTTTGGACGGCACCAATTCGGTTATAGAAGTGGAAGAGTTTTTTTTCGTAGTGTTCAATTAACATGGTGAAGCCCATATTTTTAAAAAAAGGAAGGGCTGTAGTCTCAATAAAATGATAGTAATCGTCTTCTTCATGATTAAGCTGATAAAGGTGTAATTCAAAAAAAATCCAGTTATACGATTTTGTCGATTTTGCTATTCTAAGGCCTTTATGTGCTAATTCCAATAAAATCTCGTTTGAAAGTAGTTTTCCTTTATAACAAGTATTCATATAACCATCTAATGCAGTTAAATAATGAGGAACCTTTTCATCCATTAGTTCCATGGCTTCTTTGTATAGTTCGGATGCTTCTTTGTATTTTTTTCTTCTGTAAAGTTCAAATGCAAGATTATTAAGAAGCTTTGATTTACGGTCTATTTCATTAATGGTATCACAGGTACGTATTAATTGTTCGTAACGTTCTTTCGTCTCTTCAAAATCATGAAGCTCCTTTGCATTTAATTGTAATAACATGATCGTCTCTGTATCAATTATTCGGATGACATTTAACGTTTTTTGAAAATAGTCAAGAACTTTCTCTGCATAATAATACGATATTATATTAGAATGAATAAGGTGATAGGCTAGTGCCAAATGGTAATAATATTCAAATTGATTATATTGACTTTGATCAATCGATGTTAAAATTTGAATACAATCTCGATACTGTCCGTTGTGAAAATAGTACATACCTAGAACATGTTTTAACATATTGCGGTCTTGCGGAGAAAAAGATGATTCAATTTTTTGCAGGTTTTGAATAATTAATAATGCTGTTTCTAATTGATAATTAGATAAATAATACCTTGCAGAGAGTAATTGATAGAAAACTTGAAAATCTGGCAATTGAATCAGTGTTTCTTTTTCGATTTCTTCTTTTAAAATTTCTGATTCTTTGCTTTGTTGCATAACGAACGTGTTGTGCCATAGCTTTAGTTTCTGTTGAAGATTATGATACCGCACAAATTCATCATCAAGACAGATATTCAATCTTTGGGATAATAAGAGAGTAATTTCCCCTGAGTATTCTGTTATCTCCCGTTCTATCTTACTAAGATGTGTAGCAGAACAAATTCCTTCACAAAGCTGCCCCTGAGTCAACCCCGCTTTTTCACGATAAAACTTGATAAGTTTCCCTTCAATCATAGCTTCACCTCTAGGTTGTAATTTTATCTAGTATATATAGAAAAAAATAAATATATAATCTATATATTCTAGTAAAATTAAGAAAAGCGCAAGACTACTTTAATACCATCCCTCTATTTATTAGCTTTTTCAATATTCACTTTTGTTTCCCTTTTTTACGAATTCCCTATCTACCTCAATATTTTATTCTGAAGAAAATCCAAATAACGCAACCTTATTGGAATACTCTCTTTCTTAATACTTTTAGAAAAATTTTATACTTTCTTTAAAGTTAAAACACGATGAAGCTAAGCTTTCATCGTGTTTTTTAATATTTATGGCTGTATTCCCAACTCAACTAAAATTGATTCTAATGTCTTACCTTTATACTTCTTCTTTGGTTTTGGAGCATTATCAACATGCACATTTTGCTTGAGATAGTTTGTTTGAACATATTTCATATCTTTAGCATCAACTATTCCATCAAAGGTGATATCCGCTGCACGCTTCTTTGTTTTCCATGCATTTTGAATTTCAATCGCATCTTGAACATCAATGACATGGTCTTGGTTTACATCACCTGCAGTAATATCAAGGGCAGGTATCCAGCGATTTTGACCGTATAACTCACCATTGTGCTCAAAACCTATACCAGAATTTAGTTTTTCTTTCGTGACAAAGTGGCCTGGGACTTTCATTTCTATCGTGAAGGCATTTGTGCTTAACGGCAGCTTGTTGAATACATATTGTCCATTTTCTTCTACCGTTGATGTCGCATCGAACTCATTTCCTTCTGAATCGAAGATTTTCACTGTACCGCCAACCTTGCTCCAATCCCTTTTCTCTGTAACAGTACCATCTTCATTTTCAAATCCTTGCGGAGAGACATAACCTCTAGCCATTGAGAATTGCGGATTAACCTTCCAACTATAACCAGCTTTTAACACACTGCTTTTCTGATTATTAGCATCCATTACGCTCACAATCGGATTAATCGCTGCTCCAAGGGTATATTGATCATCCTGAACCTTAAACGTAACCTCAACGACTTTTGCATGGTCCAATGCTTTACTCTCTTCATTAAATTGGACAGTAACGACCTTGTCTTTAATCGTTAAAGAGGCTTTGTCCGAGAATTTGCTGTAAAGCTTGGCATCAACTAACTCTACGCTATCTAAACCTCTGTCAAAGTCTCCGTCACCATTAAAGTTCCATTCCGCCTTTGACACTGCGTTTAGGTTATCTAATGATAGCGTTGCTTTTACCGTATCGCCTGTTTTCACCTCATACTTTTCGCCAATAGTATACGAGACAGGTGTACCTTCTTTTACAAAGTAATATTGCTTTGTTGCTGGTTTGTTTCCTGCCATATCATATCCATTCATGCGGAATTGAAGTGCTGGGATGGATTCATCCAGGGCGATTTCTTCGACAAACTTTCCTTCTTTATCCATTGGAATTGGCGTAGAAGGGAAACCACCTTGACCCCAGTAATACACCATCGAGTTCGATGATTGATCGATATTTACGCCCAATTTCTTTAGTTCGTCAATGGTTGGATCTGTGATTTGAATTTCGAATGGATATGTTTCTTGACCTGGTTTATATTCAATAAATGGAGACTTTCCATCAAGTGAACTTTTGAAGCTCGGTGCATCGAGATCGATGAGCAAATGCTGCGTTTCAGTTGTAACCTTCCCGGAAGTACCTGTACCAATGAATTTCAACTTGTAATGTCCCGGTTTTTTCACATAACTTGCTTCTTCCGAAATGGGCTGTTTTGAGTTTCCTGTAAACTCATAATAAGCTCCATTAAATGCATATAATCCATAATCTACATTGTCATAAGCGTAATCTAAATTTATTGTTCCGACCAACCCGAGGTCCTTTCCTGTTTTGCCATCTTGAAGAACGACATCCATTTTTTCCATTGGTGCACGAAGGTTAAAATCAGCAAATACAAATGGAGTACGCATAGGATCCCATCCTACTTGGTTTAAATGACTTGGAGAATAGGCAGGATTTAGTACATCAACCTTATTAAACCCATCTTTCATTGTTCGGAAGCTGAAAGGAATCCGATACTGCTCTGATGAATTCGAATTGTTTGTTAATGTTATATAGCCTTCGTAAATTCCATCCTTTGCTTTCTTAGGGATAAGCAAACGTGGTGTTACTTTTTTGAAGTCTTCACTTTTTACAGAAATTTTGCTTGGAATATCCAGCTCCACTCCGTTTTCCTTCAAGCTATTTGAACCATTCGATTCAGCTACAGATACACTGAAAGTTTTGTTTACTTTATCGTTATTTTCAATAGTGATTGATTTTTTTAGATTTAACTTTTTATCTGCATAGTGAACATCAAAGCTGAGTCCGCCCGTCAATTCTTTTACCTTGATTAATGCCTCTGCACCTGGAACAAATGTTTTATCGTTAATTTTGAAGCTTGTTCCACTATACACAGCTTGGTATGGATCGACTCTTCCTGCTCCAACTTCAAATACACTGTATTCTCCGTTAAGAGGATCTGCCGTATTCATTAGAACGGCTTTAATATCTTCCGGCTCTAATTGCGGATTCGCTTGAAGCATGAGTGCTGCAATCCCTGCTGTATGAGGAGTAGCCATAGATGTTCCAGAATATCTGGAATATGCATATTGATAGTTTTCTTGATGTTCAGCGTCCACCATATAAGAAGGGACTGTTGAAAGAACACTTACTCCCGGTGCCGTCACTTCTGGCTTCATATCGTATGTTTCTCTTGCCGGGCCTCTTGAGCTAAAGTCCGCTAAGTGGTCACCTTCTGTCTGTTTATCCGCGTATTTGGAAAAAGTAAAATTCGCTTCACCTGCTTGAATCTGTGCTTTAATGCTTTCTCCCGCTTCTTTTGTTAAAGAAAATGCAGGCACAAAGTCAACGGACTCTCCAAGATTGGCATTAATTTGCCCTTCCACATTGTTACAAAGAAGAACGGCGGCTGCTCCATTTTGTTTCGCATTGCTGACCTTTTCCGCTAAGGCGAACTCTCCGCGTTCCACAAGTGCAATTTTCCCTTTTACATCCTTGCCGGAATAATCAGAGCCATTTCCTAAACCGACATTCACTACCTTATAGGATTTCCCTTCCCATTCCTTTAAATGGTCTGAATAGTGGCGTCCCAAACTAACAAGCTCGATCGAATCTTTATTTCCGATTTTCCCATTGAAAGTAGAAACCGCCATCGGTACATCACTCGCCCCGACTGTCAAAGCAAGTGCTGCTGAGCCAGGTGAACCTAATGTATAATCATCTGATCCTGCATTTCCAGCTGCTACAACTGCTGTTACATCATTAAGGACAGCATAGTTAATGGCAGTACTGGTTGGATCATAAGGATCATTGATGTCCGATCCGAGGGAAAGGTTGATAATATCCATACCATCGTTTACAGCTTTTTCTATACCTGCAATGACCCCTTCAGATGATCCTGATCCATATGGTCCAAGAACACGATACGCATATAAATCCACATCAGGAGCCACACCTTTTACAAAAATCTCTGCATTCGTTCCTTGTCCAGCAATGGTACCTGCAACATGTGTTCCATGGGAAGTATAATAGGAAGAACCGGACCAGCTAAATTCTGGTTGCCCCGACGCTTGCCAATCCTTGTACGTTGCCTCCATTGGATCATTATCTTGATCAACTAAATCGTAACCGCCCTTATAGGCATCTTTCAAATCAGGGTGGTTGTAATCAATCCCTGTATCAAGAACCCCAACTTTGATTCCTTTTCCTGTAATACCTTCATTGTGCAGCTGGTCAATTTTTAAATATGGAATACTTTCAACGGATGTACCAGGGGCTGATTTCTCTCCCATGGCGATCGGATCGACCTTAAATTCTACATTTTTATATACTGCTTTTACGACCTTGGATTGCAAGAGCTGCTCTACCTGATTAGCTGGCAGCTTCATAGCTACCCCGTTATAAACGGTCTTAAAGGTAGAAGTGATTTTATGACCTGTTTTCTTGCTTCTAAGATTAGTAGATGGAAGAATCGATTGAATGTCTTTATTAAACTGGGAATGTTCCTTTTCTACTTGATCATCCGCTTGTTTTTTTGAAAGCTTCTTTCCTTTTACATTCGCATCCAAGACTGCAACTTTTCCCGGCTTTGATTTGAACTGGACGATGACCGAGATTTCTTTATCCTTTTTTAACTCTTCCATTTTAAATCCTTGCAATCCGACATTATCTGTCATTTCAAGTTTATTTAACGCTTTTCGTTGTTCACTTGTCAACGAAGCCAAGACGTCTTCTGCCTTTATGTTCGCTGCATTTGCATAAGGAATGAAAGGCGTGTTTGCTGATGATAGCAGCAGGCCAGCTGACAGCGTAATCGCTGCTGTTCGTTTAATGAATGAATGAATTTTCATATCTTCCCTACTTTCTTAGTTAAATAGAATTCCCCGAAAAAATACCCCTTTCTAAAAATTTAAAATATTCATACAATAATATTAATTGCCTTTCTATCGGATTGCTATTGGGTTAATTTTACAGGACTTTATACCTTCTTTCTCTTTTATATGTTCTGAAAAATCATTATTTTTGCGAAAATTAGTGAAAAAGACTTAAATCCATTTTTATAAATTGGGGTTTTCTTTAGTAAAATAAGAAAATATGAATTCATTGAAAGAGTTGAGGAGGGGAAGATCTATACTTAAGTTGCAGCAAAAAGGTTTATTCACGAAAATATCCAAATTAACTTCCAAGTGTTATTCTATTATCTGGCCCAATTGTTGAACAAAGATCAAACAGCACTGTTGTACTAATAGAAAAGGTTCGTTTCCCAAAGATTTTTTCGAACAGAATACACGCTTTTACCATCTCTGATGCCTTATTCTATTCTAAAAACCAGTAACGAACTGCCATTGAAGGATATTTTAATGCAATTTAGATGTCCCCTAATTTTTTTTACGAAGTTCTAACTCATTAGGATAGGTTGAAATTAACCCTATTAGTCTATCCCTTGCTTTCCCTAAATCATTTTTTTCAATGTCCTCTTCTATCTTCTTAATCGTTTTAACAGGTACCTTTTCTATACGAATACCTCCTTATCTTTTTTCTATATAGTATTTATTTCTAGGTAGTTCAAAATAGTTCTTTTTTCAACTAACCCGCCCCGTTAGTAGAATAAGAAAAAGCTGCCTTAAAGACAGCTCTGATCTTCAGCTAAACCAGCTAATAGGATGTCAATTTCTTTCTCTTATTTTTAACCTCATCTTTAGCTGAATAATCAAAAGGCTTTATCCACAGTTTCTTGAAATATTAATTATTACAAATAGTTGTCCTGTAATACGTTTTAATCCTTCTCTATTCTCCACCAATTGAGTAAATAAAACAAAACTGGCTATAAATTTTATAAACAAAAAAAGGCTCAAACCCCTATGATATCAAGATTTGATCCCTTGGTAGTTGATGACCTGTGCGGGATTCGAATATACAAAAGAAGAATAAATGGTGTTTGTCCCTAAATAGAAATATAATTTAATAGTTATATGAAAAAGTAAGTATGAAAAGGTGGAGTTTCATTGGATATTTTATGGTGGGGATTAACGATCGTCTTATTTGCTTTAAGTTTTGTAGGAATTATCTATCCTATTATTCCTTCGGTAGTTGCCATTTGGGGAGGATTTGCAGTTTATCAATTCCTGGTTAATCCCGATGAGTTATCGTTATGGTTCTGGATCAGTATGGTTGTGTTGAGCGGTGTATTAATCGCGGCCGACATTATCGCAAACAGTTATTTTGTTAAAAAGTATGGGGGGTCAAAAACATCCGAGACAATAGCAGCTATTGCCACGATTGTTGGTTCATTTGTATTCCCTCCTTTTGGAATAATTCTCGTACCATTTTTAGCAGTCCTCATTTCGGAATTTATCATTCAAAAAGATATAATGAAGGCTACTAAAGTTGGGTTTGCAACTATCATCGGTTTTTTAGGCGGCAGCTTAGCCAAAGTAATAATTCAATTATTGATGATTGTCTGGTTTATTTTAGCGGTAATCTTTTAATTATTAATAAACGGCCACATAAGAAAAAAGCTGACTTTCAACAGTCAGCTTTTTTCTATTAACTGAAATCACATTGACTTATCTGGTACAAGATAATAAGAAAAAAAGTGATGGAGGAAAAGGAACCATTAATGTGGCCTATTGTGAACACTTCTTTAACGATAGAACTTTTCACAACTGCTCCCTTTCGTGTCAAAACTCAAGACATGATCCCCGCCCAAGTTTTCACAGTTGTCGCTAAAATCAATAGAGCCAGTATGACTTGCAGCACTTTTACATTCATTCTTTTACCGGCCATTGCCCCAAGCGGAGATGCTATTAAGCTAGCTACAACCATGATCAACGCCGGATAGAAGTCAACTTGACCGGTTGAGATTTTCCCTGCTGTTGCACCAACGGATGAAATGAAAGTAATGGCCAATGAAGAAGCAATCGTGACCCTTGTTGGAATTCTTAAAACGATAAGCATGATGGGAACTAATAGAAAGCCCCCTCCGGCACCGACTATCCCGGCGCCTAAACCAACGATTAATGCCAGGATGGCCGTAAGCCATTTGTTAAAGGTAACTTGATCTACAGGAATGTCATCTATCCCTTTCTTCGGAATGAACATCATGACAGCCGCTATCAACGCCAAAATGCCATAGACGATTTTCACTCCGTTTTCCGACATCGATTGTGATCCAAAACTCCCAACCACGCTTCCGATCAACACACTGATTCCCATGTAGAGAATTAGCGTTTTATTTAAATGTCCGCTCTTACGATAGCTCCATATACCTCCGATGGAAGCGAATAAGACTTGTACAGCGCTTATACCTGTCACATCATGGGCACTAAATGCCGCTAAACCGAAGATTGGGGGAATAAACAGCAGCATTGGATAATTTATTATCGAACCGCCGATGCCGAGCATCCCTGAAACGTATGAACCTATAAAACCAATCAAAAAGATGGTAATGATAAAGGTTATATCCATTTTAAGTGCCTCCCTTAAAAGAAGGGAAACCAAATGGTTCCCCTCTCTTTATCAACCTTTTCTGATCCAAAATTTCAGTATATCATTTTCTTCTGCCGTTTCCACCAGTTCATGGCCACCGGATTTTGACCAAGCGGCTAAGTCTGCTTTAGCTCCTTTATCAGTTACATGTATTTCCAGAACTTGCCCGGTTTGCAAATCATTCATGGCTTTTCTCGTTTTGACGATTGGCATTGGACATGCCAGTCCCTTAGCATCTAGCACTTTATCTGCATTCATATTTCATCTCTCCCATTTACTTGGTTTCTATTTTTATCGGTTTTAGCGAACCGCACAGCGATTTGGTCCAATTTCCATTTCGCGCTGTTTATCATCATCGGGTTCGATTTTCCCCATATTAGTTTCGCGAATTTCTTGATAAGCGTTTGGCTGAGGCGGTAAATTACCTGTTACCATTTCTCTGAATTCCGTTTCATCCGCAATGTTCAATCCGTGATTTTCAGCAAACAGCGCACCCAGCTTTTTAGCGACACTTCCATCTTCATTCAATTCATCAATGATCATGAAATGTGATGGCAATAAAATTAACTCGTCTGATAATTCTTTATAACGTGTATACAGTGTTTCTCTCAAGTCCCCTACCCAATCCTCAGCCAAACCAGCTAGGTCCGGTCTGCCAATGGAATCGATGAATAGTATATCCCCGCTTAGCAAGTATTTTTGATCCACCACAAATGAAGTGGATCCAATGGTATGACCCGGGGAATATAATGCTTGGATATCAATCGCTGTATGACCGATCGTTATCACTTTCCCGCTTTCTAAAGGCTGATATTGAAAAGTTACTTCAGCCGCATCTTTTGGCGGCAGCCAGTAAGCTGCATTTGTTGCTTCCGCGATTCGTCTTCCACCTGAAATATGATCGGCATGTAAGTGCGTATCCAGAACATGTGTAATCTTCACCCCGATATCATCGGCGAAATCAAGATAGGCATCTATCATTCTTGTGGAATCAATAACGGCTGCCTCACCATTGGAAACGACCATGTAAGATAAACAGCCTTTACCAAGTCGAACAAATTGGTAAATTTCAGCGCCATTTGTCAATTCACCTATCCTCACTGGTTCCAAATGTTCACTCCATGCTTTCATGCCGCCCATTAAATAAAAAACATCCAATCCAGCTTCAGATAACATTTCAGCTACCATGACGGATGAGCCTTCCTTGGCACATACTACCAGGATTTCTTTATTGGCCGGGATTTGATCGAGAATTTCTTCTACGCCATCCAGTAGATCAAAGTAAGGGATATTAAGGAATTCGAAATTCTGCCCTTCAATTTTCCAATCATTAAAGTCACTTTCATTTCGAACATCCAAAATAAATAAGTCGGTTTTATTGATCACTTTCTTTGAAACTTCAGCAGCTGTCATTTGCTTACATGTCATATCATATACCCCCTATAGTATTAGTGCTTTCAAAAAATTTTCCTTCATTAAAAGGTTAATGTAACATCAGCATCTTTTGCGAACTCCAAAAATGTGACCGCTCCACCTACTTCGATACCGTCAGCGAAAGCTTCTTTTTCCAAGCCCACTACGTCCATGGTCATTTGACACCCAATAAACTTGACGTCCATTTCCTGTGCCATAGTAACTAACTCTGGACACATTGGCCCTTTTAAACCCTTCGGCAAAAAGCTCCTTACCTTCAGGCAGAGGAAGTTTTCCATTCGCTTCTTTATGAATTAAGTTCAAACCTTCGTCAGTAAAGAAATGGCCACTTCTTGATCTGTTGCTGCCGCTGCCATTGCAATGTTAAACACCATTACTTGCGATTATAGCTACTTTTTAGTCATGATGTATTCCTCCATTTTATAGTTTTATTCATTCACGAATTTTTGTGAAGGACCGTTCCATTGGCTCATGCCTGGTACAACATTGAAAACCCGTTCAAATCCAGCCTCAGTCAGTTTTTGTGCAGCAAGATCACTTCGGCTGCCTGTACGGCAAATCACGAAAATCTCTGACTCTATATCCAGTTCACCCATACGTTGTTCCAATTCACCCATTGGAAGGGATCTTGCTCCTGGAATGTGATTAATAGCATATTCTGCGGATTCTCGTACATCCAGGATGACCATATTTCTATTTTCTTCCATCACGTGTAGCAGTTCTTCATTTGAAATGATTTTTTCATGCTTCTTCATTTCTGTTTCTTCATCGCTTGCTTTCCGAAGATAATGTTTTAGTGTGGTACCTTCTTCAACCGTACCCAAGTATTGATGGCCTGAACTTTCCGCCCACGCCTTCATATCGGCGGTTGACCCTTTATCAGTTGCTTGAATCTCCAGTACTTCCCCCGCTTCCAGGCCATTCATGGCTTTTTTCGTTTTTACGATTGGCATTGGACAAGCTAAACCTTTAGCATCCAAAACGGAATTTGTTTTTATCATTTTATATCCTCCTTCTATTATAGATGTGGGGGTATATTCGAATTCAAAATTTTTCTGTGGGACCTTCCCATTCATTCATACCACCTATCATGTTCAACACTTTATATCCATGATCCTCAAGTAACTGTGCAGCCATTGAACTTCTGCCCCCTGACCGGCATACCATGATATACTCTTTTGATTTATCCAGATCCTGCATTCTAAATTCCACTAGACCCAACGGGATATTCAAAGCATTTGGTATTTCCCCTGCCTTGACTTCATTCACCTCCCGCACATCAATGATGTGGACTGGTGAGTTTCCCTTCAATAATGCGTTCACTTCATTCGGTAAAATTTCTTTCATTCTTATAAGATCCTCCTTTTATTCGCGCCAAGAACTCATGCCGCCTTTTACATTGGTGACTTCTTTAAATCCAAGTTTTTCCAATGCTTTACTCGCATTACTGCTCCTCATCCCGCTTTGGCAGATTACAATCACTTCTTTATCTTTTGAAAGTTCTTGTGCCCTTTTGCCAAGTTCGTTTAAAGGTATGTTTTTAAAGTCCTTTATGTGATTGCCCCTATATTCATTAGGTGTACGGACATCAATCAATTGCTTATTTCCTCTATTTTTCAACACAGCTTTTAGCTCAGCCGCATTTATATTTTTTATCCCTTTTACAGGGACAAAGCGCTGATATAAAAACCAAACGATGAAACCTAATATGATGAGGTTAAATATAGTTCCCAATGGACCCATCCCTCCGGTACCCAAATTTATATAAATAAGTTTACATTTCCATCCTCTGCTTCAGCTAAATAAGCCGCAACACCTGCATACTCAATTCCATCCAATAATTCCTCTTGCTGCAAGCCCAATAAATCCATTGTCATCGTACAGGCTATTAGTTTGATTTCTTGTTCCTGAGCCAACTCAATTAAATTTGGGAGTGACATGGCGTTATGCTTCTTCATCACGTGTTTGATCATTTTGGGACCCATCCCAGCAAAGTTCATGTTGGATAACCTCATTTTATCAGGACCACGCGGCATCATTTTTGCAAACATTTTCTCCAGAAATCCTTTTTTTAATGAAACCTGTTCATCCTTCCTTAAAGCATTCAATCCCCAGAATGTATGGAAGATAGTCACTTCATGATCGTAAGCCGCAGCCCCATTTGCAATGATATAAGCAGCCATTGCCTTATCATAATCACCACTAAATAAAATGATCGTCGTTCTTTTCTTTTCAGTCATTACAGTCATTATGTTTCCCCCTGATTGATATTCCACTTCACATTAATACCCTAAGGGGTATATATTATGCTAAAAAATATAGTTCGTCAACCCTATTCAAGGGAATAGGGTTTTCTTTATTTAATTGGTCCATGATTGATTGAAGTCAAAACGTCATTCACTTCGAAAATTTTCCCATTAACCTTCTCAATACCAAACCCATTTAACCGAGCTGTATGCATCGTCAAGTACTTACATGCGGTTTCCTTCGTTTCAAACAGATAAATGCCACCTGCTTCCTTTGCCTCACTGTCTTCGGTCCAAATCTTCCAGATCAATCCTTCTTCATCATTAATGCTTTTTGCTAAATCTGTAAATTCTTTTACCATTTCGTTGCCGAAAGGTCCCTCCATTTTAAAATCCACTTGTAAAATATAAGACATGAATAACACTCCTTTCCTGGTAGTCAGGTCAAATACTTTTACCTGCTTTTAATCAGTAAATTAACCGCTTCCTTGACTAGATGATCAGTGCCTTCTCCATTCTCGACGTTTTCCCGAACGCATTGCTCAAGATTGGCACTTACGATAACACCCATGGTTCTATCGATGGCATTTCGCGCAGCCGACAACTGAGTGACGATTTCCCTGCAATCTTTTCCCTGCTCCATCATTCCAAGAACACCCTTGATTTGTCCTTCAATCCGTTTCAAGCGATTCATGACATTTTTATCATACTCCATACCCCACACCCCCCATCTATTTGCAATCAGTAATATCATGACTGATTATATTATTTCCATTTCCGATTAAGAAGCTCAGTCCCAAGGTCACTTCCCAATTGATCAGATGCAATGATCGTGAATTTGCACGTTTTACTCGTGAGTTTGGGTATTTCACTTGTGAATTTTATGCTTTACTGATGAGTTTGCGCGTTTACTCATGAATTCGGGCACTTTACTCGTGTGTTTAGGCATTTTATCCCTGAGTTTGCGTGTTTACTCGTGAATTTTGGCATTTTACTCGTGAGTTTAGGCAGTTTACTCGTGAATTTGCACGTTTTACTCGTGAGTTTTGGCATTTTACTCGTGAATTTATTCATTAATGACTCGTGAGTTCATATTATACCTATAGGGGTATATTGTCAAGCCGTTGAATTCACACTTTAATAAACACAACCTAATACTAAAAACACATTATGGATTAAACTGACCTCTTGGAGGGAGAGCATTACGCTCATATGAAGCCAAACCAAGATATGAAGTGGCTGATATTTCTACAATTGCCCTAAGAAGTTAGCAAAAATGTGAGCAACTCACTAATGTTGATCAAAACGCATCTAGTGGACAAAATAAAAAGGCCCAAACCCCTGTTATTACAAGGATTCGAGCCTTAGGTAGCCACTTTTTTCTTGTATATCCAAAATATTGAATAAATAATGATTTTCCCCGTTTACGTTCTTTATATTGGCAATTCCAAAATCTAATATAGAT
The DNA here is from genome assembly GCF_018613455.1 of Bacillus sp. ISL-78. Lineage (NCBI taxonomy): Bacteria > Bacillati > Bacillota > Bacilli > Caryophanales > Bacillaceae > Bacillus > Bacillus sp. ISL-78. The sequence continues at coordinate 61,346 of NZ_JAGGQC010000008.1, read as the reverse complement.
TACTATAATAACGAACATAGAAAGAAAAAATTGGCAGGAGTGAGTGCGGTTCAATACCACCTTCACATTATTCAATTGTAAAAAGAGCCTTTTAGCGTCCTACTACGCTTTTACCTTGAATGGGGACACTTCTACTGTTCCCCCATTCCATCAAGATTCTTTGACCCAAAGTTTTCGAGCAATGCACGCGCTTCATCTGTTGACTCTGTGTTCATTAATTGATTTCTTAATTCACTTGCCCCTCGAAACCCACGGACATATATCTTAAAAAAGCGATGAAGAGCCTTGAATGAACGTAGCTCTAATTTTGAATATTTATCATGGAGATCCAGATGCAACCTTAAAAGATCAAGCAATTCCTTACTACTATGATCCTTCGGTTCTTTTTCAAAGGCAAATGGATTATTGAAAATACCACGCCCAATCATAACACCATCAATACCGTATTGATGAGCAAGCTTTAAGCCAGTTTGACGGTCAGGGATATCCCCATTGATCGTCAAGAGCGTATCTGGTGCCACCTGATCACGAAGTTTCTTAATCTCCGGGATTAGTTCCCAATGAGCATCTACTTTACTCATTTCATTTCTTGTACGCAGATGAATGGAAAGATTAACAATGTCTTGTTTCAATATGTGTGTTAGCCAGTCGTGCCATTCGTCCACATCCGTGAAACCAAGCCTCGTCTTTACACTTACGGGCAATCCTCCTGCTTTTGCTGCTTGTATTAATTCTGCTGCAACTTCTGGACGACGGATAAGGCCACTTCCCTTCCCATTCTGTGTCACATTAGGTACAGGACAGCCCATATTGATATCCACACCCCGAAAGCCCATTTCCGCCATACCTATGCTCATTTGCCGAAAGTATTCAGGCTTATCCCCCCATATATGGGCTACAATTGGTTGTTCATCCTCTGTAAAAGTCAAACGCCCACGTACACTGCGGATGCCCTCTGGGTGACAATAACTCTCCGTGTTTGTAAACTCTGTAAAAAACACATCTGGTCTGGCTGCTTCACTCACTACATGGCGAAAAACAACATCGGTCACATCTTCCATTGGTGCCAGTATAAAAAAAGGTCGTGGTAGATCACGCCAAAAATTATCTATCATATTCAAATTCCAATCCTTTCATTATGGGTTACCAGGATAACCCCTTATCCCAAAATTAAAAAGCAGAATGTCCCTGCTTCCTTTACACTTATACCATGCTTAAGCACTTTTTATCAAACTGCAGAAATTTTTTTTCACGAAACCCATCCGACTTCCATATTCCCCCTCCTAGTTTAGAGCCGCAAATGCTCAAAATGGTTTTTCATACACGCAAGTACATAATTTCTAGGGGGCAAAGCCAACATATAAGGAAAGAAATTGAAATGGTCGAGGAGGGAATAATTTGAAGGCATCTGATTTGTTTGTAAGATGTTTAGAGAATGAAGGGGTTCAGTTTATTTTTGGGATACCTGGTGAGGAAAATACGGATCTTATTGATTCTCTAATAAGCTCTGATATTGAATTTATCTTGGTTCATCATGAACAAGCTGCAGCTTTTATGGCAGACATCTATGGCCGGCTAACTGGAAAGCCAGGCGTATGCTTGGGCACATTGGGACCGGGTGCAACCAATTTATTGACAGGGATAGGAAGTGCTTATCTGGATTATTCCCCTGTTGTGGCGATTACAGGTCAGGCTGGCCTTGATCGCATTCATAAAGAGTCGCATCAATATGTGGACATTATTGGCGTTTTTGAGGAAGTAACGAAATGGAATCAACAAATTAAGGTGCCGCATACGATTCCGGAAATTATCCGTAAAGCATTTAAAACGGCTGTCATTGAAAAGCCGGGAGCTGTCCATATAGAACTTCCGGAAGATGTGGCGATGATGGATACAGAAGGGGAACCTCTTCCGGTTACACCAATGCCTAGATCCCGCCCAGCCGAGGAAGAAATCAAAAAAGCAGTCGAATTAATAAATCGCGCTAAAAAGCCTATCATTCTAGCTGGTAATGGCGTGATCCGCGATGGAGCTTCTGGGGTTTTGCGGAAATTTACAGAAGAGATGCAAATTCCCGTTGTGAATTCGTTCATGGCTAAAGGAGTTTTACCTTCCGACCATCCATTGTCCCTTTTTACAGTAGGGATGCAAGCAAGGGATTATGTTCTATGCGGATTTGATTTGGCCGATCTTATTATCACCGTCGGCTATGATTTCGTCGAGTATTTGCCAAAGTATTGGAACGATGAGGCAATGAACCCGATTGTTCATATTGATGCCCGGCCGGCCGAGATTGATGCCTATTACCCCGTTCAAGCAGAATTGGTCGGGAATGTTAGCGAGGCACTTGAAGCCTTGACGACTGGTGTAGCAAAAAAAGAACTTTGGCCAGAAGTGAAAAGGTTAAGGTCCCAAATCATTGAAAAATTTCATTCTTCGGATGATGTATCAGGAAGCCCAATCATCCCTCAGCGAATTATTGCCGATTTGAAAAGGGCGGAAAAGGGTAATGCCATTGTCATTTCGGATGTGGGTGCCCATAAATTATGGATTGCTCGGATGTATCAGCCGGAAATCCCTAATCAAACGATCATTTCTAATGGCTTTGCATCGATGGGAATTGCCATTCCCGGCGCAATTGCAGCCAAATTGGCAAAGCCTGATAAACCTGTCATTGCGGTTACAGGGGATGGTGGATTCCTGATGAATGGAGTTGAATTGGCAACGGCAAAACGTCTAGGTCTTGCCTTCGTGATAGTCATTTTCCATGATTCAAAATACGGCCTAATTGAATGGAAGCAATTGAATAAATTTGATCGTACGAATGCCATTGAATTTACAGATCCGGACTTTTTAGGGTTCGCAAAAAGTTTTGGGGTTAAAGGAGTGAAAGTAACCCACTCCGATGAATTGTTACCTGCATTAGAAGAAGCGCTTTCGAGTCAGGAAATTGTCTTGATTGATGTGGATGTCGATTATTCGGAAAATGTAAAGCTCTCGAAAACACTAGGTGATTATATTTGTAAATTATAGAAGCAGATATTATTGGAGGGATTTCAGATGAAGAAAAAGTGGCAATTGTGGATCGGTGGTAAATGGCGGGAGGCTAAATCCTATGAGCCATTATATAATCCCCATTCAAACGAAGAAATTGCACAAATCGGACAGGCTGAACCAGCGGATGCCATTGAAGCGATTGTAGAGGCAAATGCTGCTTTTCAGAAATACCGATCCTACCCGGCTCATGCACGAGCAGAAATTTTATTTAAAGCTGCAGCAATCATGGAAGAACGCAGTGAAGAACTTGCAAGAATCATTTCTCTGGAGGCGGCGAAAACGATTCGAAATGCTCGTGAAGAAATGAATCGTACGGTTCAGACCTATCGTTTCGCTGCAGAAGCGTCAAAGAACAATTATGGAGAACAAATCCCGATGGATGCGGCAGTCGGTGGGGTAAACCGTTTTGGCTTCACGGTTCGCACCCCGATTGGCGTCGTTACCGCGATTACCCCATTTAACTTTCCCTTTAATCTGGTTGCCCATAAAGTGGGTCCAGCTATTGCCGCTGGAAATTCGATTGTGTTAAAACCTGCCGAACAAACCCCATTGAGCGCACTGGTTCTTGCCGATATTTTTAAAGAAGCCGGGTTGCCAGATGGAGTATTGAACATCATACCTGGCAAAGGCGATGTTTTAAGCGAAGCCTTGACGACCCATCCACATGTAAAAAAAGTGACTTTCACAGGCAGTGTAGAGGTCGGACACCTTATCCAGCAGCAGGCAGGCTTCCGTAAGCTTACACTTGAACTCGGGTCCAATTCCCCTTTCATCATTGATGAAGGAGTCGACATCGATCAAATTATTCAAAGAAGTGTAATGGGTTCATTTACGAATAATGGGCAGGTGTGCATCTCGATTCAACGAATTTATGTCCACAAATCACTATACCAACAATTTTTAGATCGTTTCGTCAGTACCACAAAACAGCTTGTCATCGGTTCACCTCTGGAGGAAAATACAAATATCACAGCGGTGATTTCAAAAAAATCATTGGAGCGGTTACAAAGTTGGATTGATGAGGCAGTACAGGAAGGAGCAAAAATTGAGTGCGGCGGTACAGTGGAAGGCAATGTACTATTGCCTACCGTTTTAACCAATGTAAATCGTGACTCAAAGGTATTTCGTTTCGAAGTATTTGGTCCGATTGTCTGCATTTTCCCTTTCGATACGCTGGATGATGCCATCAATGATGCAAATGATTCGCGTTACGGCTTGAACTCAGGAGTGATGACTCCGAGTATAGAACGAGCTTTTTATGCGGCGGAACGCTTGGAAACAGGTGGAGTCGTAATCAATGATATCCCAACTTACCGAATTGATAATATGCCTTATGGCGGCTGGAAGGACAGCGGTGTTGGCCGGGAAGGCGTCAAATATGCGATGCAGGAAATGATGGAGCAGAAGTTTATCAGCTTTAAAATAAGCGACCATTGAGGATTATTAACCCGTGGTAATGATGAGAGGGCGATATCTTAAGGATATCGTCTTCTTGTTTTGTCGTACATCAATGCTTTTATTGTAGTTTTTGTTATTAATGGGCACAATCGGAAAAATTATTATTCTGCCACTTGCCGCATCGAACTTCAAGTCTGAAAGGGGTGAGTCGTCAATTGTTCCTAGAAGATTATTCTTGAAAAAATAAAAAGCCACCATTTACGGCAGCTAATTACTTCAATTCTTAATTATTTCAGCACCATAAGAGTTGTCGATTATACAGCGCCATGTACCCGTGGAGTCCGGTTCTTTCCATCGAGAATTCGGAATCGTCCTTTTGATTGGCACTTAGCTTGACTTGTGCCACAACCAATGCCGTATCACCTGTTTCGATTACTGCCATCTTTTCTTGATTGACGATTAAACTATGATTAAAGTATTCAGCGATAGCAATGAATGCCCGGCGAATTTCCTCTTTCCCTTTTGCGACTGTTCCAGGTTTGACAACTAAAGTCGCATCCTCTGAATAGAACTCCATTAAATGATCGAAATCTTCATTATTTATTGCCCTGTCCGCATTTTTTATGACTTGTTCCAGCTCATGATTCTGCATATTCACCCTCCTATTCAGCTTCTCTTCATACTTCTCATCATACTACTTCATACTCTATGGTGTTCGACTGTGATGATGGGGGATCCTGCTCATATAGTAAATAAAGTAAAGAACAAAGTAAGAATGATGTACAATGGTGCCATCCCTGCTCCCTACCTTCACCCTATTAACAAGAAGACTTCTTAAGAACAATGCCTGGCTCCATTTATCGAATAAAGGGTATATCAATTATTATGGCATCCCTTCCATACAAAAGATTTAAAGGTAAACAATATTCTAGTGTTTCTTGGGGATGGATTAGATCACTGCTACCTACAGAAAACACTCAAAAATTCAGAGAAAATAGCATGTCCTTGGAACATTAACTTTTGCTGAACGTTTTAGTATTTGCACATGGCTTAAAAAAGGGGTAAAATAACATCATTCAAATCGTAATGACTACGCTTTTTGCAATCATACAATATTTATATGATAAAGGAGAAATCCAATTGGCAAATAAATAGAAGGTGGAAAAAGTGAAGCAACCCCTGATATTAGTTGAAAATTACGCTTGACCTGAAAAAGGAATTAAAAGCGAAAGGTAGACTCATCCCCTACTCGATTGCATAATCGTTTCTAGTTTACAGGAAGACCTTAAGGATATAAGAAAGATTAAGATGTTTAGAATCGCCTTTCGGGAGTTAATACAAAAAGGTTTACTTTTAGGCATCAAAACTCCAGTTGGTAAAAACATCCTTTCAGGATATAGCTCTACTGAAAATGCTTACTCGGTAATTTAGTGAATTTAGTCGTTTAGAAAGTTAAAAATGAGACAATAATTGATTTTAAATCGTAATTATTACGATTTAACTGGAGGGAAAATTAAATATGGCCACATGGAATTTAAGTAATACGAAGCATCATGTACTCATTTGTAATGGTAGCAGCTGTACTGAGGTCGGATCAGAGGAACTGACTCAAGCAATTCGTAAAGAAATCTCAGACCGACAGGTAGACGACACCATTCACACAACTCGCACACGTTGTAATGGAAGATGCCATGATAAGTGCGTTGTCATCGCCTATCCGAAAGGAACTTGGTATAAAAATTTTAGTAACCAGCAAATCATATCGACGGTGGGATAATTCTTATTTTTAAATGCACTTTATCTCTAACTGAAAATGGAAATTTCCTTACTTTTAACACTCGAAAATGGAAATTATATACCATCGCAGAAAGAACAAGATGGTACCCCGAAATTTAAAAAAGCATTTTAATTCCTGCCTAATGCTTATAAAAAAATGAGCTGTTCGTAAATGTGTACTTTTACGAACAGTAGCAACAATGCTATACCTCCCATCTCGGAAATTCCTTTTCCGCATAATAAGGCAAGATATAAGGAATTGTAGAACAATCTCCAAAATAATTATCTTTCTTCCTATGTAAATATTGAATATTAAAAAGACTCATAACAATTTCCTATGAAGTATAATTTACCACCCATGGAGATCTGTCATGAGCTTTTAACATCTCTTTTTCACTGTAAAAATGGCATTTATTCATTATCCGATATTTCAATCCTTTTAACATCGCCTACAATGAAGATGTATGATAAAGCTCCAATTAAGGCAACTACACCTACGAAAACAATGGCCCCATTGAATGAATTAGTTGCGCTCAAAATTATTCCAATGACGATAGGCGTAACAATTGCTGATAAGTTTCCTGCAAAATTAAATATCCCGCCAGCTAAGCCGACTAGCTCTTTTGGAGCCATATCTGAAACTAGAGTCCATGTTATGGCTGACATTCCTTGGGAAAAGAATGCAAACGACATAACCGCGATAACCAAAGCAATAGACGTTGTATAGTTGGCCAGTATAATTGTACAAGCACCCAACAATCCAAGGATAATGGGGGTTTTACGTGCAACACCAACGGATACTCCACGTTTTACCATTTTATCTGACCAAAAACCACCTACAAGCACACCAATCCCTGCAGCAATGTATGGAATAGAACCAATAAAGCCAGCTTTTAGCAAAGTAATCCCTTTTTCTTGAACAAGATAGCTTGGAAACCACGTGAGAAAGAAGTAAAGAGTTGATGCAACGGCAAACTGTCCAATATAGATTCCCCAGAATTGACGATGCTTAAAAAGATGCCGTGCCTTTGTCCAATTAATTTTTTGACCTTGACCAGCGCTATCGGCTAGTCCGCCTCCTTCACGTATATAATCCATTTCTTCCTTGTTAATATACTTACTGTCCTTCGGATCCTTGTAAAACTTGTACCAAACTAAAGCAAAAATCAATCCAATTATACCTGTCACGATAAAGATTGAATGCCAGCCGAAAGAGGACAATAGCCAAAATAGAAAAGGAGTTGCGATTGCTAACCCTACATATTCACCTGCTGTGTAAACACCAGTAGCTAGTGCGCGTTCACGTTGTGGAAACCAAGAGGCGACAATACGGCTGTTTGCAGGAAAGGCAGGTGATTCTGCAAATCCAAGGCCAAGGCGCAGTCCGAATAAGGTCCCGAAGTTTTTGGCAAACCCTTGTAGAAGAGTAAAAAGTGAAAACAATAAAAGAGATATGCCATATACCACCCGAGGGCCAAAACGATCGGTTAGCCATCCTCCGGGAACTTGCATGAACGCGTATGTCCAACCAAAGGCAGAAAGAATTAGCCCTAACATAGCTGGATCTAACCCCAGATCATCTTGAATAGCAGAAGCGGCTACTGCCATGTTTGTACGGTCAAGATAGTTTATTGCAGTTCCAAAAAACAAAAGGGAAAGAATCATAAATCTAGCACGAGATGGTTTCCTATGTTTAATGGATATAGTTACATTTTCATTTTCTACCTTCAATGGATTGCACATAGTTAATCCTCCTTAAGATTTTCCTTTTTAAAAACCTGCAGTCTTCCCTTCTGCTGGATGATCCTATATACTCATTTTGGGGTCATAACGCTCTTGAACTAAATCTAATCAATTAATTGAGTAAGGATCTTATTATAATGGATCAAATTTCCCGGTGATTTTATAATTAATTTATGGCGCTCAAATAAAACGCTTACATCCCTAGATAGGAAACAGTTTATTATTTTTACAATCTTGAGCCTTGCTAATAAGGGCACCAAACATAAATTTTAAATTTAATATATTCATCTTGGATTACAGAAGAGGCTACTGCCATGTTGAAGTTATTGCCAATAAGAAAGCTATTTATTGTTTTAATATTTAACCAAATTCACTATAACTTTACACATTTATCTTATTTCTCATTGCCCGATAATGCATGATAATTTAACTCAATCCCTTTTCACCACAATTTTGTTAAAAATAAAATCGAAAGCTGAGAATAACAACCCAACTGTGTTGCAGTTAGCCCTAATTCTTGCTGAAGAGTGGAACCTGCCACACCAAGTTCTCTCGGTCCATATAGTTGATAGCGTCGCACACAACCATTTTACAATTTTAATGAAAAGCCACCAAATACGGCAGCTTTCACTAAATACTTCAATTGTTCAATTATTTTAGCATCATAAGAGCTGTCAATTATGCAGCTCCCATGTACCGGTGGAATCCTTTTTAAATCCATTTGTCGCGGTTCTTTCCATAGAGAATTCGGAATCGTCCAGAACCATTTAAATAAAAGTTGGATTCCCACCATCGATCTTCATCTAAAATACCCAAAAGAATCAATATGTCAGTTGTTGTTTCCATTGTTCCAATGAGGCAAGCAAGTTAGGCATTCCTTCCTGACCGAAATACTCGAGAGAAACAAAGCCAGTATAATTTCGCTTTCTCAATTCTTCAAGTAAACGAAGATTGTCAACGTCCCCACTAAAAATGGGTGCTGGTTTGTTTTTATAACGCTCTTCATGATTGTAGTGATAATTTTTTAAATGTACATGGCTGACATGGGGGAAGATGGATTCCAATACCTCCTTCGGATTCAATTGATCAACGTATAAGTTAGCACCATCGAAAATCAGTTTTATCCGTGGATGGTTGATATCTTCTAAAAGCTTATGAATGGCTTCGAGGTTATCGGCAAAAGAGTCATAGTGAATTTCTATTGCTACATCCACTCCATAGAGATCTGCCATTTGCCCTAATTTATTTAATTCGGTAGCCGTTTCCGACCATTGCTCTGGTGAGGCATTCCTTGATGCAATATGGCCTGCGAATGTCCGTATTAATGGGCAGTTTAATTGATGAGCCATATCTAACAATTTTCTTGCTTGATTGATTTCGTTTTGATGTTCTTTTTGGTTCCATAGTTTCGAAAAAGTCGTATATCCACTTATGGAAGGTATTTGTAGATCATTGGTTTCAAGTAATTTGGCTAATTTGTCCAGTGGTCCGTGCTTCTCCTGAAATCGCTCTATATGCTTATTCCATAATTCAAGTCCTTTAACATCCGCTTGCAAAGGAAGCAGCCAATTTATTATTTCCTCTATGTCCCATTCTTTAAATCCTGTCGTGCATAAACTTAGTTTCAATGTAATTCCGCCTTTCTCCATTTATTTTTTCATTGTGATTTCTATCCGCTGGACTTTTCCGATAAGAAAGATATAAGCAAAAGCGCCAATTAGGGCCACTACGGATATGAAGGTTAGCGCCGCTGCATAAGAATGTGTCGCACTAATGATTAAACCGACGATTAACGGAGATAAAGCCCCGCCAATGTTAGCTACGAAATATAGTGATGAGCCCGTTAGGCCTACCATTCCTTTCGGCGCAATATCTGCTAAAAGGGCACCGGTAACTGTTGATGCCATCCCCTGTCCAAAGAATGCTATCGCCATAAAGGTGATGACTATGTTTGGTGAATCCGTATAATTCCCCCCCAGAATCAAACAAGACAATAACAACCCGACAATAATGGGAAGTTTGCGTGCCAATCCTGTTGATACACCGCGAGTCAGCATCCAATCGGAACATCGGCCGCCAATCAGGGTTCCTAATATGGCAACAATGTAAGGGATACTCGCATAAATTCCGGTTTTTAACATCGTCATTCCCTTTTCATCAATCAAATAGGATGGAAACCAAGTCATGAAGAAAAACAAAGTAGTTTGAATCGAAAATTGCCCGATGAACATTCCCCAAATTTGACGGTGTTTAAGCAGTTGCCCTATTCGTTTCCATGAGAAAGGATGCTTCTCTTCAGTCCCGATCATTCCTCCGCCTTCTTTGATATAATTTAGCTCTTCTTGAGAAATCCGCTTATGCTCCCTAGGGTTCCGATAGAATCCATACCAAACAAATCCAATAAGAATCCCAATGATTCCGGCGATATAAAAAAGGTAATTCCATCCAAATGTTATGATGATCCAAGTAAAAACTGGAGTCAGGAAGGCTAACCCAATATATTGGGTACCCGTATAAATCCCTACCGCAGTAGCACGTTCCTTTTTAGGAAACCACTCGGATACACACCATGCATTAGTAGGTATGGAGGGAGATTCAAAGGCACCCAGTCCTATGCGATATGTAATAAGTGACGTTATATTTTTCGCGGTTCCTACCATGAATGTAAATACTGACCATAAAATGAGGGAAACCGTGTATACCTTCCTAGGACCGAATCTATCAAGAAAGTATCCGCTGAATAGCATGGAGAAGGTATAGCTCCAGCCAAATACGGAAAATATGATTCCCATCATAGCCGGATCAATATGTAAATCGGCTTGAATATTCGGAGCCGCAAGCGAAATGATGGCACGGTCGATGTAATTAATACAGGTGACCAAAGCAATTAGAAATAAGATGAACCATCGAACAGTTTTCTGTTTTCTTTTTTTCGATTTGTCAGTTACCGGTTCCGATGTGCGATCTTCTATTATTGCCTTTAATTCTGAGCTCAATATTTTTCCCCCTTAACCTAATGCCCAAATTAGTATATCGTTCTACTAAACCTTTTTTGAAATTTTATAAATGCTACTATGTTTCCTTCCATTACTTACAACCTGAGTTTCATATTTTCAAGAGCAGCCCCTAGGAACATTGACAACAGATCCCCTTGTTGCAAAGATAAACAACCAAGGGGATTATTTTTCGAATTGTGAATCATTTCTTCAGATAGTTACAGTCTTCTCTGATTCTACCTCTTCAGTGTCCTCCTTGACTACCCTGTCAAAAGATCCATGTTTTTCTTGGACCAGAATATAACCGACCGCTGCGATGATACTTGGCAGGGCAAATGTAGCAAAAGCCACCTTCGGATCCATGCCTGTTGATAGAAGAAAGGCAATTAAAGTAGGAGCGAGAATGGAACCAATCCTGCCTATAGCTTGCGAATAGCCCATTCCCGTCGTACGAATTTCACGGGGGTAATATTCTGTGATATACGGATTGGCTAAGTTCATGGCACCAACAGTACATGCCCCCCCCATAAAAATCAGTAAATATACTCCAATTGTATTAGTCGTAGCGCTCAATGCGACAAAGGTACCGGCCCCTAATAAGAATAGTGTAACAAGTATTTTGCGATGCCCAATTTTCCCCGCATAATAACCGCCGATTAATGAGCCTCCTATTTGACCAAGGCATAAAACCAGGTTAAATGAAAGGCTTGAGGTGATACTGAATCCTGCATCCTGCATCATTTTTGGAAGCCATGTATTTAATCCATAAGCCATCATCAATGTAAAGAACACAGCCATCCATATGGAAATCGTGCTGAATGCCCGTTTATTCGTGAATAGTTTTTTAACTGGGGATCCTTTCCCCCTCTGTTCAGCTTCACTAAGCCTGAAATCGTCAGTTTCTTTAAAATCCCCTTCTGGTTTGACCTTATTAAGGATTTCAACAACCTTTCCAAATTCCTTTTTTGCTAGATAGTAGGAAAGGGATTCAGGAAACTGCTTCATGAATATTGGAAGTGTAAGTAATGGCAAAATCCCAATAAAGTATAATACACGCCAATCCGTATAAGGAATGATATACATTCCCACTAACGATGCCAGGATTCCGCCGATTGAATAGCCACAATACATCGCAGCTACAATGATGGCCCGATTTTGTTTTGGGGAATATTCAGTCATTAGCGATATAACATTCGGCATCAAAGCTCCCATGCCTATTGCCGCTATGAAACGCATGACGGTAAACCATGTGAGGTTGGGTGCAATCCCTGCCCCCAAGGTAAATACGCTGAACAAAATCATACAAATGACGAGAACATTCTTCCGGCCGTGTTTATCTGCGATCGGTGCTAAAATCAAGGCGCCAATCATCATGCCGAATAAGGAATAACTGCCGACTGCCCCAGCCTGAATCGAAGTTAAGTCCCACTCTTCCATCATCCAAGGCAAACCCACACCATACATCGCTATTTCATACCCGTCGAAAGCTATGGCATAAAAACACCAAAGAAAAACAAGTAAATGAAAGCGGTTAAATTTACTGACAGCAATGATATCCGAAGCGATTACACTACGCATTTTCCGCCTCCCATCATTTTAACAATATCCGTTACGAATTTATTTTTCCGAGTTCCAAAATAGGAACTCGGAAAGTTTTCAAAAAATCAGATAATGAAGATTGGAATTGTTCAACAAACCATCTTTTTTATTTTCATTACCCACTTAGACACTTTCGTTTAAAAGATATATTTACTAAGGAAACTACCCTTTTTTTCTAGATTCTTTGCTTTCATATTCTTAGCGAAGATTAGTTTTTTACAACAGCTTTATTGAAAACAGGTTTATCTTGCAATCTAAGTTCAAAATCTAAATGAGCCGTATAATAATCATTTTTCAATCCTTTTTCTGCACCTGAATGTTTTTCTAACTTCGTAATTAAGCTTCCGCGAACACCTTGTGCAACATCATTTTCTAAATATTCATCGCCCTCGAAATATATTTGCGTTACTAATCTATCGCCATTTTCCGGTTGGAACAGGAGGTGTAAATGTGCTGGACGAAATGCATGATGATCGATCCACTTTAAGAATTGTCCGGAAGGTCCATCTGTCGGAATCGAATAATTACCCGGTACAACTGTTTTTATTTCAAAATTACCATTCGCATCCGTATAAAAAACACCACGTAAATTATCATTTGGAATACCTTCAGCGAAATAGGAGTATTCACCATTTGCATCAGCCTGCCACATATCGATTTTGGTATTTTCCAACGGATTTCCATTAACATCTTTAACAGATCCTGAAAAGTAAAGGGCGTCACCTGGTTCATTTTCTCGTTGTGGCAGCATTCCGGGATTTTGAACGACTGGCGTATTTTCAATGTAATATGGTCCTAGAATAGTAGGTTCCGTTCCTTTTACGCTTTTATACATTTCCTGAAGTGCATGCGTTTCAAAGAAAACATCCATAAATAACGGAATTTCCCCAGCCCTGCCTAATTGATCCATCCAATCAACAAGAGCTTGATAGTCATTATGATCTATTTCATATTCACTAACTAATTCCTTGAATTTAACTACCAATCCATTATAAACGTCGATTACTTTTTGATTCTTCATAATACTTCCTCCCAATTTTTTTAAAGTTTTTATATTTGTTGATTTTCAATGATGGTACTGATTCCTAATCCACCTGCTATACATAGTGTGACTAGCCCATATCTTTTTCCGGTTCTTTCTAACTCATGTATCAATTTGGTTGCTAAAATTGCACCAGTGGCACCAATTGGATGCCCCATGGCAATGGCACCGCCGTTAGGATTCACCTTATTCATATCAAGCTTCAATTCTTTGATAACTGCCAAAGCTTGTGCAGAAAAGGCCTCGTTCAGTTCTATTAAATCAATATCATCCAGTTTCAGTCCTGACATTTGAAGCGCTTTCAAGGTAGAGTTGACAGGCCCCAGCCCCATGAAGTTCGGAGATACGCCTGCTGCCGCTTGAGCGATCACTCTTGCTTTCGGCTTTTTACCATGCCTTTTTGCCGCTTCTTCCGACATTAGTATCAGAGCGGATGCACCATCATTTCTTCCACTGCTATTTCCAGCGGTCACCGTTCCATTTTTCTTGAAAACCGGTTTTAAAAAAGCCAACTTTTCCAGACTGGTTTCTCTTGGGTGCTCATCCGCATTAAATTCCATTACTCCTTTTTTCGTTTTGATTTGATAGGGAACGATCTCTTTCGTGAATATTTCAGTAGAAATTGCCCGTCTTGCATTTTCTTGGCTCCTTAAAGCAAATTCATCTTGTTCAGTCCTTGAAATGGAATATTTTTCAGCCAGATTTTCTGCTGTCATTCCCATAGTTAACATTCCGTAATCTTCAATGGGCTGTGATCCTGGCTGGCTTTCCGTATTCGGATCCAATAACTGTCCATTCCCTGATTTCAATCCAAAACGGATATTTCTCATATAGTATGGGGCCGTGCTCATTGATTCCGCTCCGCCTGCAATGATTACATCTCCTAATCCGCTTTGTATTTGTTGACTGGCAGAATTGATTGCCTGGATGCCGGATCCGCATTGTCTGTGTACGGTATAACCTGGTACTTCCACAGGAAATCCTGCCCGGAGTGATGCAACTCTTGCCAAATTCGACGCGTCTGAACTTTGTTTGGCTTGTCCCATGATCACTTCATCAATACTCTCTTTAGGAATATCCGCTCTCTTGATCACTTCATCAAGGACAGCAGCTGCCAGGAAATCGGCAGGAACATTTTCCAATGCTCCCCCTAATTTCCCTATAGCGGTGCGAACCGAGTCTATAATAACTACATTACTCAATTTTCTACCTCCTGCTATTTTTATTTCTTTCTTCTAAACTATCCTTATATCTCTGGTGAGCTATTTTCAGGGCAACAATCACCGACTGCTGCGATGGAGCTAAAAAGTCCGTTTTAATATTCTCTATTAAAGAATCAATATCTTTACTAAAATCAAAACCAACTATCATTCGCTTAAAAAAATCCTGGGCCAAAGTCGTTAAAAACGTAAATTCTGCATTAATGATGATGTGACTTTCCTTGTGAATTTCCAATACCATCCCAGCGTATTTATAATTTTCATACATGCTCGTATTTTGCGGCGCCTTCGCATAGGCGGTGATTAATAATGTTGGCTGTCCCATATAAAACTACATCCTCTCAAGATTACTTGTATAAACTAGTGGGTTTTCCATAATCCCCTTTCAAGTTTATATTAATTAAAGACCTCTTGAAAAATGTTTTACTTTTTCCATATCTATCTCCATGCCAAATCCTGGACCATCCGGGATGATTATTTCATAATTCTCATATTTTATTTCGTTTAGCGTAATATTTTCTTTAAAAAGTAACGGACCAAATAATTCAGTACCGAATTCAAATTTGGGAATGGTTGAATAAAGTTGGGCACAAATGGCCGTGCCTAATGATGATTCAATCATCGTTCCTCCATACAAACCAAAACCTACACCTTCAGCAATTGCAGCCACTTTTTTCGTTTGTGTCATCCCGCCATGTTTACATATTTTCAAGGCGAACGAATTACCTGCTCTATGTTTAGCTATTTGGAATGAATCTTGTAAAGAATTCAATGACTCATCGGCCATGATCGGGACCTTAAAACGATCGGTCAATCTTGACATCCCTTCATTATCCCAAGCTGGCAGCGGCTGTTCGACCATGGAAACCCCGCCTTCCTGTAAAGCTTCAATGCAATACGTAGCCGTTGTTTCATCCCATGCCTGATTAACATCAACCGTAATGCGTGCTTGATCTCCCACGGCTTCAATAATTTTCAATACATGCTCCACATTCTTATATGGATTCCCTTTGCCAATTTTCAATTTAAAGATATTATGACGTTTTTGATGTAAGGATTCTTTCGCTTCTTCGATATCTTTATTCGTATCCCCACTTGCCAAAGTCCATGCCACCGGCAATGATTTATGAATTTGTCCACCGAATAATTCATAAGCAGGGATGTTTCTTCTTCTGGCTACCAAATCCACCATGGCTGATTCAACGACAGCCTTCGCAAAATTATTTCCTCTAACATTGAGTGAAACTTCATGCATGATTTTGTCATAATGGACGGGGTCTTTACCAATGATAAGCGGGGCGATATATGTATCAATATTCACTTTTATCGCCTCTGGCGTCCCCTCACCATATGAAGCCCCGCCTATTGTCGCCACCTCTGCCCAACCTTCCGCGCCTTCTTCATCCATGACACGGGCAAGAATGATCGTTTGTTCCACGATCGTATGCATGGCAAGCTGATGAGGACGAATTGTGGGTAAATCAATAATGTATACTTCTACTGAACGTATTTTCATTTAATCCACCTTTTTAACATTTAATAGATAAAATCCGCTTCTGTTTTTGCTCTTACTTCTTCGATCGTTATACCGGGCATCAATTCAATCAATTTCAACTGTTTGTCAATAACTTCAAAGACAGCCAACTCGGTGATGATCATGTCAACGCTTCTAGTGGAAGTAATCGGGTAGGTGCATTTCTTTAAAACTTTACTTTTACCCTCCTTACTTGTATGTGTCATGGTCACGATCACTTTTTTGGCGCCAACCAACAGGTCCATCGCTCCTCCAACACCCATGATATTCTTGCCTGGTACCGCCCAATTTGCAATTTCACCGGTTTGACCTACCTGCAAAACACCTAAGATGGCAACATCAATGTGACCTCCACGGATCATTGCAAACGATTCTGCACTATTAAAGAATGATGCCCCAATCGATTGCCCTACTGGTAACTTGCCTGCATTGACTAAATTGGGATCGATTTCATCTTCCTCTACATCAGCAACTCCCAACAATCCATTTTCCGTATGGAAAAAAATATTTTCATCATCAATGTACTTTGCAACCAAGGTCGGAATCCCGATTCCAAGGTTCACTATACAAGGACCCGTCAATTCTTTTGCCGCGCGTCTTGCTATCATATTTTGCATGAATTCTTTGTCACCCATAATCCTTCACACCTTCCTTCGTCAGGATTTTCTTTGCCTTAATGATTCCATCGACGAATAGATGCGGTGTTACAATCTCCTCTGGCGAAAGTTCTCCAGGTTCAACTATCTCATCCACTTCTGCAATTACGACATCTGCGGCCGTTGCCATAGCCGGATTAAAGTTTCGAGCCGTTTTATAATAAACAAGATTACCAAGTGTATCTGCCTTCCACGCCCTGATTAAAGCTACATTTGCTCTTATGGCAGGTTCAAAAATATATGTAGCCCCATTTATTTCCCTTTCTTCTTTTCCTTTAGCTAAATCGGTCCCTACACCTGTTTTCGTATAGTAACCGCCTATGCCTGCACCGCCAGCACGAATGGATTCAGCTAATGTTCCCTGTGGTAATAGTTCTATCTCTATTTCGCCACGTTGGTAAAACTCCCCAATTTCACGATTGCTTGTAAAATAAGAACCGATCGCTTTTTTTATTTTCTTCTGGCTTAGGAGAGCTCCCAGACCTTTCCCTTTCTCGCCTAAATTGTTGCTGATAACCGTCAAGCCTGCTACATCCTTTTTGCCCAATCCATCTATTAACGTAAGAGGGGCCCCGATCAAGCCAAATCCACCTACCATTAATGTATGACCATTCTTCACACAAGATAAAGCTGCTTCAATATCTTGATGTACTTTCGTCATGTTTTCCCCACCAATCCCACGTTAATTATTTTCAATCAATGAATCGCTTGCCTCAAACCAAGCAGGTATTCCAGCAGTCAATAAGCAAATGAGACCCACTTCCGCTAATTGTTCTTCCGAAGCTCCATTTACCCTTGCCGCCTCCATCCATTCCCCAACCTGTTTCCCTTTTAATTCTGTAATGAATATTCCTGTCATCAGGATGTGTTTTAGCCTTTTTGTAACGATGGAATCACTTAATATATAATCTTTAAGGGAGTTTTGGTCTCCCGATTTAACCAGTTTCAAAACATTCGAGACGAATCCCGTTTCCTCATCACCTAATAACTCAATCATATACAACAGGATTTCTTCTGTTGTTTCTTTATGGCCACTTCCTTCACGATATCGAATCCCTTTAAGTTCAAGGGCATATTCCAATGACTTTATCCCAGTTTTTAATGCCTTAGTTCCGTTATATAAGTATGAAACTATTAGGTATTCCACCAGTTCCGGTAATGTTGCTCCACCATCCATTGCCCCTTTTGTATGGTAAACCATACTCCGTTCATACAACCTTGCAGCATTCATGCCGACCAGTAATATATCTTTCTCCTTCTTCGTCAAGGCTCCCTCTTGCATGATGTTACTTCGCAAGTTGGTATAGTGATCAAGTGCATTAGGGCTATAATCGTGCATTTTTTGCACCCAGCCTGGTACCACATCATAAACTTCCTTGAAATACAATAGTCCTTCGTTCATTCGTCTGCACCTCTTTAAATTAATTGAGAGTCAAGAATCGATAGTGCTCTAATAGGGGAAGCTGTTGCATTTTTTAGTTTTAAAGGAATCCCGAAGAAAAGAAAACGGGAATGCTTGGGTAATTTTTCGAGATTCACTAGATTTCCAACGATATATATATCATTCTTCAGTAATTTTTGATGAATTCCGCTTTCTGAATCCTGGTTCAAATCGGCATTGGGCAAATCCAACCCGACAATATGTATTTGCTTCTCAATTAACCATTGGGCCACACTATCATCTAATGCCTGTGCTTCAAAAAAGCCTTCTTCCCCCCAGGACTTCCCCCATGTCCTGACGAGGACGATATCGTCTTTTTCAACATATACTCCCTGCCGGCGTTCCGCCTCTTCAAGTAAATCTTTCGTAACAGGTTCATGTGTCGCTTTTAACAAGCTTACATCCAGTATGAGGGCATCCCCAAACATATTCTCTAGATTGATGTTTTCAACCGACTCCCCGTTTTCTGAGTAACGTGGAGCCACGTCGACATGTGTCCCACTATGGTCAGAAAAAGAAATCAACTTGGAACGGCAGCCTTTAGGATGTGAATCAGATTTCCCCTCATGTTCAAGAGGTTCATCTTTAATGCCTATTGCAGGTAAATCATTATCCGTAACTAGACCATCGTAAAATTCCAATGTTATCAACGGTAAAACCCCCAAATTCATTAAGCGTTTATATTATCACGACAAAAATGGCTACCCTAAACATTACTATCAATAATTGACAGCAGGTGTTTAAGGTAGCCAGTTGTTCACTAGTTGTTATTAAAAAAGGTTATTTTTTAATAGCTAATGAATAGGCAATAATTAAGTTTATTATATATTCATAATATTACACTATTTTCTGTTAATTTCAATATTTTTTTAAAAAATATCTTCAAAAAAATCAAATTCTTTTTAAGAAGGACTTTATCTCTTTGTTGATCTCCGCCCTATTTTCAAACACCATTGTATAGTGGTTACAAGTTGAAACGATCGTTTCAATATAAGGTGTATATTTCTTCGTATCACCATAGGCTTCTTCATAAAATAAAGGGGGAAAATCCCCTATTTTCCCACTGGCATACACCAATAACGTTTTACAGGAAATTAGTCTACAAATCTCTTTAGGGACAAAAGAATAAAAACTATCAAAATCCCTAAGAATGCTATCTTCTGTTGATTTATTCTCCCAATGACCATCCACTTCATGTACCTCATACTCCGCTACACTTTGCAGATGATCCGTCCATTTGATACCCAAACGGCTATAGATTTCCTTAATTTCTGCAATATAGCTTTCTTGAGAGTCATATTCTTTACTTAATCGGCCTAGAGAAGGTTGTACGATGTCCCTTTGTTGTTGAGAGCAATTGGCCGCACCATCCAATAATATCAGGGCCTTTACCGAGGTTAATTTGCTGGCTACAACGCTTGAGATGAAGGCTCCCATTGAATACCCGATCAAAATCGGGTTATTAATCTTTAATTCTTGAATTAACTCAATTACATCTTCTGCATGTTTGAATAGAGAAGACTGCACATCTGCCCTTGAACTATTCCCCCTCCCTCTCAAGTCAATCGAAATGACTCTATAATCGCCCTTTAACATTTCTGCATAATAATGCATTTGCTTATGATTACCCGTTAAACCATGTATGGCGATGATTGGCCCTTTCGTTCCAGGATAATCAGCAATTTGGATTCTGTGATCCCCCAATTCCTTTACATACATTTCCAAAGCAACTCCTCCATTTCCATGTTTATTAACATTAACCATCCTGCTATTTAATAAAAAAAGCTATCTTAACTTCACATCAAGGTAACTTGATCGAGAAATTAAGATAGCCAGTCAGTTCATTAATTTTCATTAAAAAAGGGCTTTTTTTAATGGTTAATGAATAGGCAAGTTATAAATACATGTAATGATTCAATTTTACATGAAGTTAAAATAATTTCAATCATAATTTGATTATTTCGAATCCTTTAGTGACTTAAACTCATTAATTGGGATTTTATTGAAGAAGGTCCTCTATGGTAGCACTCCATCGTTCAACAACTTCTTTAGGGTTTTTCAAGTCGATTTTAATTCCAGAGGTTATTTCAGCATATTTAGCACTATCCTCCCGTGCCTCTATTATTTTGGCGTGGAATCTTTCTCTTTTGTATTGCGCATCTGGCAGTTCTTTTAATCTCTCTAATGAAAGGCGAATATATTGTGCTTTACCTTTCCAAAACAAAACAAGTGTGGCCTTATCGGTACGAATGACATTGGCTGTAGTCGAAGTATCCGGCCATAGGCCAATCCTTAATTCCTTCCTGCTTATCGCTACGATCTCACCCACGCTAACCATAGCAGTATGCGGCCATCCTTCTTCACTTACCGTCAACAGCATCATGGCTTCATGCTGCTTGTCGACAAGATCTTTACCATTTAACAAGTCGAATACCTCTACTGGCATTTCCACCCCATTCATTTTTTCACCTTTTTCCTTAATTCACTAGCAATCTGTTATATTTTGGTGTGATATTTCATTCCATCCCACCGTTTCGCACCGTGAGTATCGATTTCAAATTGATCTAACGCCCGATAAGCAAGATGGTCAATGATATCGTTAACATTCTCCGGATGATTATAGAAGGCTGGCATCGGAGGGAATATAATGGTCCCCATTTTGGAAAGCGCCGTCATATTCTCCAAATGAATCGTATTCAGAGGCGTTTCTCTTGTCATTAGTAATAGTTTTTTTCTTTCCTTCAACATGACATCAGCAGATCGCGTTAATAAATTATCGGCTAGTCCCATGCGAATGGAAGCTAGCGTTTTCATACTGCAAGGTGCTACGATCATGCCATCAACCCGGTAAGATCCACTTGATATTCTGGCTGCTTGATCTTTGTAAGAATAGGAATGATCAGCTAATCCCTCCACGTCTTTAACAGAATATGATGTTTCATGTTGAATGGTGGCATGTGCCCACGGAGACATGATTAAATGGGTCTCCACTTCACTGCTTTTAAGCATCTGAAGAATCCTAATTCCGAAAATGGCTCCAGTCGCTCCTGTTATTCCAACAATGATTTTCATTCATTCCCCTCCTTACATTAGTCATTGAATCGAAGTTTTATAGAAACTTATGCATTGGAAAATCCAGGCACAAACCGACTTGGATCCACCTCTTTAAATTCGGATCTTTTAAATTCATCTTTTAAATGAAATGGTACTGTGCAGTCAAAAATGGTTTTACAGGAAACCCCCTTTTCCTGAATAGTAGGGCTGTATGCGGGATCTTGTGTAGGATCTAATGGGTGACAGCGCACTCCAGGAATGAAAACCGTATCAACATCACCTTGGTAACGAGTATTTAACGCCCATAAAACATCATTGCTATCGAAGGGATCCACATCTTCATCCACGATAAATACATGCTTCAGTTCAGAAAAGGCGGAGAACGCCAATAGTGCAGCTTGTCTTTGGCGCCCTTCATCACTTGGCTGACTTTTCTTGAATTGAAGAACAGCCATGTATTTACCTCCTCCTGAAGTATGGGCATAAACATTCAATAATTTTCCTGGCATGGACTTTTCCACCATTTGCAGAATGCTTGCTTCAGTTGGAATGCCAGCCATATTCACATGCTCCTCACTTGGACCAATAACTGTTTGCATGATTGGGTTGACTCGGTGCGTTACGGCTTTCACTTTGATTAGTGGCAGATCCGCAACAGCTGAACCTGTATAACCAGGGAATTCCGGCATTGCTTTTCCAGTATTGGTGTTTTGATCTTCCCGAACACGCACTCCGGGAACCAATTCCCCTTCTATTACATATTCAGCATTCGCGATAGCCTTTTCATCTATCGTCAAGCATTGGACCAATTCTACCGCTTCTTTCCTAATTGCCCCTGCAACACTCAACTCATCAAAACCAAGGGGAGTCGTTGGCGCTTCAAAACAAGCAGCGACTTCAATTGCAGGGTCAACACCAATACTAATGGAAATGGGTAACGGTTTTCCTGCTTTTTCAGCCTTTTCACGAAAAACTTCCAAATGACGTCCTGGAACAAAATACATGGTCATCTCATCTTTACTTTGTAAACATAAACGATGTATCGTAATATCAGATTCACCCGTTTCTGAATCGGAGGCATAGCACATGCCTATCGTGATATACGGGCCTGCATCTTCCTCTGTATTCGTAGGCGCAGGTATTAATTTTCTGATATCGAAATCCGGATCTTCTGCATAGTGAACCACTTCTTGAGCTTTCGCTTTATCATTTGAAATGGTGATTGGATCAATTGGATTTTTTACAGCTTCATTTAAAAGGAATCCCAGTCGCTCCGGTTTTGTATCCAGCATGAGGCCGACTCTTTCCCGGCTGGCTAAAAGTCCGATCACCACGCTTGAATCTTCATGTCCCAATACATGATTGAAAACCATTGCAGGTCCGATTTTTGTTGGACGCATGACTGTTCCGCCAGCACCGACATGACGATAAACCCCAGATAATTCAGCATGAGGATTGACTGGTTCATCCGTTTCAATCAATTGTCCTGGAATGGATTTCAGGAGTTCCAACGCAGAACGTAAATCTGTCACTCTGTTCATTTTTTCAGACATAAAAAATCCCCCTATCACTTCATGATCTGTATCCTATGTATCATCCTAATTCAAATAACCTATATAGTATCGGTTACAAATGATATTCTAAAGTGTATTTCTACTATACAGTCAATGGATATTTGAAAATTCAAGTAATTTTCTCTACAGGGATTTGCAGCTGACAAAAATCAACACTATTATCATTCTCGTAAAAGGTCGTATCCAATAAGCACGCGTCTACGACGTCCCCTACAATTCTATACTGATTTTCACTGACCCATTGAACCAATTCATTTAAAAACTCTATGTTATATGGCATTCCATATTTATACACACATGCATATTGACCAGCAGGCAACGTCATCATATTATCCATATCAGGATCTATAAAAGGTAATGCTGTATATATTCCCGCACCCTCGAAAACATCATCCGTTCCAAGCTTATCCTTTAAAATGACCGTGCCAAATCCCTCTGACGGAAGCATTTCATGTTTACTTAATACATTCCAAGCTTTCATCAGCGTTAAATGTAATTCTTCTCGGCACAATTCATTTTCAAATGGTATAAATAAGACATGCCTTTCAGGAAATTCTTCGATAATAGGTTTATCCAATTCACTTTTAATATTTTTGGCTTCTGAATATTTCATTAATCTCTGTTGAATGAATGTACGTATATTCATCAAGGCATTTATTTCTTTATCAATGAATTCTTGATGAAATTCCAAAAGTGACATGGCAGTCGTTAAATTCCGATTTCCTATATGGTCCTTAATATCATTCAGTTTGATGCCAATCGACTTCAAAAAGCAAATTTCCCTTAGAAACGGAATCTGAACTGCACTATAATATCTATAACCATGTTCATCTATATGTACGGGTTTAAATAAACCGATCTTATCGTAATAAATGAGTGTTTGCCTTGAGATACTGTGAATGGAAGCCATTTCACTGATTGATAAGTAATTGCCCATATGAGTTCCCCCTCCGCAAAGCTTTTTTTATAAAGTTCCTCTAATTCTTACAGTTACTTTTACAGCCCTGATTAATTTTATTTATCTTTTGATTTCCCTTCTTTCATACGGCAGCAACAGCCGGTTGGAGAGGATCCTCCACTAACTTTACCATTTTCCCATTTAAAATGAATGGAATTTCAACTGCCCTTTCTATCGAAATGGAGCATATCAACATCTTCATTAATAGCCAATATGTAAGTGACTGCAATGGATACAGAAGGAAAATACCAAAAGGTTTATTTTCTTACCAGCAATGTGTAGTGAACAGCTAATCACCTATACAAATGATTAAAAAGAACTTCATCAATCTATCCACTGAAAAAAAGAGCACCTCTTGGGCGCTCTTTTTCCATAAATATTTTCCCATGATTCATAAACATGTCTTGTTGCTTTTCGTTCAACATTATATTGTATATCCTCAATTTAAGCATTATTAACCGCTGTTATGAGTTTAATATAATCAGCAGTAAATCCAACCCTTAAAACTATTACTCGTCTCTTTCATGACCTGGAACCACAATCACCTCTACCACATGTTCATTTAAGAGTTCCTGCATGTTTTTTGGTACTTCTTTGTCTGTAATCACTATATCAACGGAGGTTAAGTCACATACTTTTTGAAAAAAAGTTTTATTGAACTTCGTTGAATCTGCAATCACAATGACCTGGTCAGAACGCTTAATCATTTCGTTAACGAGGAGACCTTCTTCCTCGATGGATGTAGACAGTCCTTCAGCAGATATTCCGCAAGTGCCAATGATGCATTTATTCACCTTATAATCTTGTATATCCCTTATGGCTCTTGAACCATAAATGGCTTGGTGTCTAGTGCTTAATGTTCCGCCTAATAAATTAACTTTTATATCTTCCCTCTGGCTTAATACACTGGCAATGTTAATCGAATTAGTCACGACAGTGTTGTTCCGGCTAGTTAAATATTTAGCTAAAAATTGAACTGTTGTAGAGGCATCCAAAATAAGATGATCCCCGTTGTTTATCAAAGAAGCTGCAAATTTTCCGATCATGCCTTTAGCTTCCGATGCCATGTTCATGCGCTCACCATAATTATGGACTTCATTGGAAAGCAGAGCCTTTTTCGCCCCACCCCGTATTCGAATGATCTTCCTCATCTCTTCTAAATTGATTAAGTCTCTTCTGGCCGTATCTTTAGATACATTATTTATTTTACAAATTGTTTCAATATCAATCCGTTCGTGTTCGTTTAAATATTGTACAATGGCGTCTAGTCGTTCATCCTGTAGCATGATCTCACCTCGTACATTTAATTATAAGTTAATCCAAATTTAATCACAAAGAAACATGAATTATTTTAAGGATAATTAAGCTTTTGAGGGTAGATTATTAGTTAATACTGAAGACATTATCAATATATTTTTAACAGAATTCCATATCGGAGATATTAACCATGGATTAAACATGACGGTTTGCCCATCAAATTATAGATCCCGACCATTGGAAGGATATTTTCCGGGCATGAAAAAAATCAACCTTAAAATGGAGATGCTACTTTCTTGGTGCAAGTCCCTTTTTAGACAGATTCATCCATCTCTTTTTTACTTTCTTTTTCCCTTTGATGTCGATTATATACGAATTTAGATAAGCTGACACTGCTTTCATATAAGAGTAATAAAGGTATTGTAACTAGGATATCTGATAGAAAGTCTGGTGGAGTAACCAAAATTGAAATAACTATTAAAATAAAGTAAGAATATTTCCTGATTTTTTGCAAACGGTATGGATTTATAATTCCTAAACTTGTTAGAAACATGATAACAACGGGCATTTCAAACAGAAATCCAAAAGGCACTGTCATATGAAGCATAAACCGGAAATATTTCTCAGTTGTAAAGAAAGTAGTAAACATGCCGTTTGATAGAGACATTAAAAAATTTAGGACAATAGGAAATAAAATAAAGTAACCAAAACTGATTCCTAATATGAATAGAATAAATAGAGCTGGAATATAAGCGCTAGTAACCTTGCGTTCTTTTGCTGTTAACGCTGGACGTACAAAGAGCCAAGTTTGGTGAGCAGCAACCGGTATAGTAGCCGCGATGGCAACGACGGTGGCAATCATTAAATAAACGAGTATGATATCACTCGGTCCTAACAGGGCTAGCTTAAACGGCAAGTCTTTAACTATTACATTATAAATATCTTGAACATATATAAATGTCAGTACGAGGAACAGCGTGAAAACGACTAAAGTGATAATAATACGTTTACGTAACTCCTCAAGGTGCTGAATCATGCTCGTTTTTTTTTGATTTTCCAACTTCATCACTCCAGGAAAAAAAGATGTAAGACAGATCCTACATCCCCTCTTCATTTATTTGATTAGCTTTCTTTCTTATTGGTCACATCTGCATTAGTGTCATCTGCTACAAGGTCTCTGGTAGACTTTTTAAATTCTCTTAATGTTGAGCCAAACGCCCTTCCGATTTCCGGTAACTTTGAAGGGCCGAAAATAATAAGGGCAATCACTAAAATTAGCATCAATCCTGGTATTCCAATATTTTGTAGCATAACTTCCCCCATCGGTATTCATATTTTGTAATTCATTTAAAACGTTAAACGTTAATGTGCTCATCGAACCTATCCCCAATTCTTTTTTTACCAAGGTTCATTAACATTGTCATACCCTTTTAATTGGTATGAAGCTTTGGCTTCACTCTATCCAGAGAACCCGAAGAGAGAGTTCCCTTATGCAATACGGCAGCACGCTTAGGCAGTCGGGCTACGGCTTCGGCCGAGCAGCTTGCTGGAATGAGTACAGCGGTCGCGGCATCGCCTACCTTTGGCCATATTTGCTTGCCAGCCTCGTCTAACGGTGTAATACCACCGGTAGCAAGGGAAAGTGAGCGAGACAGGTTGTATTCGTTTGACCATCCGTACAAATCTGAGGCGAGATGTGCCTTTTGCAGCGTATCTCCACTCCCGAATGGTGACCAGTGATCCGTAATACTATCATTACCTAGCATGACGTTCACCTTATGCTTCTGAAGGAGCGGAATCGGCATTACTTCTTTGCCGATTGGAACGGTTGAGGCAATGGAAATACCCAGCGATGCAAGGCGCTTTGCCATTTCTACGTCGGCGCCATCCCCTAACGAAGCGAGCGAAAACGCATGACTAATCGTCACTTTTCCCTGCAGACCCGCTTCCTCAGTCAGATCAGCCAATCGACGTATTGCCTTCAAACCCGTTTCGCCACCTTCATGAAGGTGAATATCAATACCTGCTTTGTAGTCAACGGCGATCTGTACCATCGTTTGCAACGATTTTTCCATATCCCCGTCAACTAAGGTTGGATCAAGTCCGCCAACATGTGTAACTCCGAGCTTCATGGCTTCGCGTATCAATCCCTGAGAATTTGAACGAAGTAGGCCATGTTGAGGAAATCCAACGATTTCATGTGATATTTTATCTGAATAGTTCGCTAAGGCCAGATTTAGCTTTTCAAGATTTTTCAAGCCAACGACTGGATCGATGTTGCAATGGCTTCTGACATAAGTTGAGCCATAGCCAAGAATTAGTTCAATCAATTTCTCCGCACGCTCCTGAGCTGTTGGAAGAAGCTCCAGCAGCAGTGTCTGCTCCAAGGTAATCATGTCAAAAATGCCATTTTTCCTCGTCGCAGCCGCTCTCCAAGGACCGCCATAAAAAGTTTTATCCAAATGAATATGCATATCTCTAAAAGAAGGAAGGAGCAGCATCCCTTTCGCGTCGTAGCAATCGACACCTTTTCCATAAGGGGACTTGGTATCTAGTATTCTGGTAATGATGCCTTTTACAATATGGAGGTTCCTCAATACGGTTTCGGTTGCGACGACCTGGCCATTTTTATACTTGTATCCACTTTCCAATCTAACATTCATCAACATGTAGGAACTGTTCTTTCCTGGTTTTTTGGTGTTATGGCCAGCCTTCCTCTCAGCATCCGCACTTGCCGTCTCAGGCATAAATAATCCCACCGTGTCCGTGACACCGAGAACAGCGGAAGCGCTTCCAATTTTACAGACGTTACCTATAAACTTTCTGCGGGACAAACCTTCTTTTTCCTGATTCACCTGTGAAATCCTCCTCTAGTACGTTCGTATTTTAAGATGATCATGATTATAAACTTCATTGGAGAACAAGAGGCATCCAGCCCGGCATTTGATTGGAATTACTCTTTCCTTCCAATCTTTCATATCTCTTCTAGTGGTGTTTTTGGATTTATTTTTTACAATTTCAATCCATTCATATCTGTTGAAATAGTCACTGGTCCAGTTACATGATGTCACCCTATAAATCTAATTATAAGTCTACTTAATTTTAATAGCAACAAATTCTGCATTATCTTAAGTTTTTTTAAGTTTTTGTGGTAATCAATTGTTTTCTCATTTTAATTTCGACATAAGATACCTTTGTTTCATTCCTTGTTAATGGAAAACAAAAAGGAATGGTAAAATCCATTCCCTTTTTGACTGTATGCAAAGCCCTTGTAGTTAAATGTAACCCTTAACGCCGGAAGGCCGCCAATTGGCGGCCTTGACATTGAAAGACTTTTTGTAATTGCCCAAGATCCTTCTTCTTTTCAGTCCGTTATTCGTGTAAATATGCCCATGCATATTGGGCATAAAGTTCTGAACCGGTAGCAAGCGCATCCTCGTCGATGTTGAATTTCCCGTGATGATGCGCCCATTCCGTATCCTTTTCAGGGTTTCCTGATCCCACTAAAGCGAAGCTTCCGGGTACTTCATCTAAATAGAAGCTAAAGTCTTCTCCCCCCATTGTTGGCTTTTCATTATATATTGCGTCTTCGCCAAACGCTTGTGAGGCCACCTTTTGCACTAATTTGGCACTATATTCATCATTAATGACAGCTTGCGTGCCACGGTAGTAATCAACCTTTGCGGTCGCACCGTAAATGTTCGCAACATTTTCAGCATAAATCTGGAGCTGCTTTTCAATATGGTCACGTGTTTTAGGATCAAAACAACGGACAGTCCCTTCAATGACGGCGTTTTCTGCAATGACATTAAATCGTGTGCCGACGACCATTTTTCCGACTGTCAAAACAGCGGGATTTTGGGGGTCGACCGTTCTTGATACGACAGACTGTACGTTCATGACAAATGAAGAGGCGATAATAGTAGCATCGATACAGTCCTGCGGCATTGCACCATGTCCCCCTCTTCCTTTAAACGTTACGGTAAAGATATCTGCTGAAGCGAATGAAGGTCCTTGAGTGCAAGCGACTTTGTTTGTTGGCATTTGCGACCAAATATGTATGCCAAAAACATTATCAACCCCTTCAACGGCCCCCTGTTTAACCATTTCCCTTGCACCTGTTGCCACTTCTTCGGCTGGTTGAAATATTAAGCGCACATTCCCAGGTAATTCTTCTTTTATTTCGTTTAGTGCCTTCGCCGCAATTAATAGCATGGAAGTGTGTGCATCATGACCACATGCATGCATTTTCCCTTCTTCCTTTGAAGCATACGACAAGTCTTTATTTAGTTCTTCTACAGAAAGGGCGTCCATATCTGCTCTTAACGCGACGGTCTTTCCAGCCTTACCGCCTTTAATTTCTCCAATGACACCTGTTGGTTCTGCTTTTCGATAAGTAATTCCTAATTTTTCAAGGTAGTCACAAACAAAGGCAGTTGTATTTTCTTCTTCCCATGATAACTCAGGTTCGCTATGAAGTTTTCTACGTATTTCTGTTAATTCATCACTATAATTTTGAATCGCTTCTTTTATCGTTTGATTAATCATTCTTATTCTACCTCCGTTAAACATTTAGCCACTTCGTAAAATATTTGCACTCCATTTGCCAAATGACGTGCATCAGACCATTCCTCTGGACAATGACTTAGTCCTGCTTTACTTGGAACAAAAAGCATGCCCACATCAGTCACATCGGAAAAAACCATCGCATCATGACCTGCACCACTATCAATGGAACAGTATGGAATTTCCAAATCAGAACTTTTATCTTTTAATAAATCCTTAATCTCATTACTCAATATCTTTGGCGGCATATACAACAGCTGTTCTGCCGTTGTATGGATCCCCTGTACCTGATAGGATTCGATTAATTCTTTCATCCGCCTGATGACATTGTTAATATGTTCTTCCTTGCTTGATCGGATATCTACCGAAAATACCACTTTATTCGGTATGACGTTTGCTCCATTTGGTAAAACATCTAGTCGCCCTGTCGTTATAACCGTTCCTTCTCCTTCCTCAATTGCAAAGCTCGGTAATTGAGAAATAATTTGAGCGGCAGTAACCAATGCGTCCGTACGGCGATCCATTGGGGTAGTGCCTGCATGTCCTGCCTTTCCTTCAATGGTTACTTCAAATTGAGTTAAACCAACAATAGCTTCTACAACACCAATGGGGATATTCTTCTCTTCAAGGATTGGTCCTTGTTCTATATGCAATTCGAGAAATGCTTTAATGCTATTGGGATTTCTTCTTTTCGGAAGAGAGAAATCCAGTCCAACTTTTGACATCGCTTCAATGGTTGTGATACCATCTTTATCCTTTAAATTTTTAAAACTTTCCTCACTAAGCGTTCCCACTATTCCTCTCGACCCCATTAGCCCTCCGCAAAAACGAGCTCCTTCTTCTTCAATCAGGGCAACGATTTCCAATGGATATTTAGGTGTTAATTGATTTTCTGCAAATAGGGCAGCCACTTCCAGTGCGACAATTACACCGGCTGGTCCGTCATACGCACCGCCATTTGGTACGGAATCAAAATGTGAACCTAACAGAACGCTTGGTGCATCTTTTAAAGTACCCTCAAGCCTTCCAAAAATATTTCCAAATCCATCTTCCTTTACTGACAGGCCATATTCCATCATTTTATTTTTTATATAATTACGTGTAAGCAAGTCTTCCTTGCTATACGTAAGCCGGGTAGTCCCTTCTCCGGGTGTTGATGTAAATTCTTTCAAATCATTTATTTGCTTTTCTATACGTTCGCTAAGACTCACTTGGAATCCCTCCTATTTTACAAGAATTGTACGAATATTCCTGCCAAAATAACCGATACGATTGTTACCGATATAAATCCGCCAACAAGCATCGGCGGCAGCATATGGCTTAGCAATGCTTCTTTTTCATATTCATCTTTTGTTAATGAATTGACGACTTCATTGGTGATAATGTAATCAGCTGGAAATCCGTATAATGCTGTTAAAGATACAGCAAAGGCCATTTCTTTGCTGACTTTTAACAATTTCCCTGCTATGAATGAGAATATATACATCCCTATCACAGCTAAGATAATGCAAACAACAAGTGGGTAAAGAATCTCCATCATCATACTTGGTGTTGCATTTTTCAATCCATCAAAGACGAAAAGCATAAGGGCCATGATGGCAAATCCAAATCCATTTGCTTTTTGCAGTGTCTGTCTTTCCAAGAAACCGATACTTTTTCCGATAACCCCGAATAGTAAGCAAAGAACAAATGCATTTATAGATATAATCGGCTCTAATCCACTCGAAACAAGGTAAGCAAGTAAAGCAACAACTGCAAGTCTTAAAAATTTGAAATACTCCGTATTATATTTTTCAGGAAGTTTCTTAAACAGCCTAAGTTCCGTCATGCCTTCTGCAGCGGCTGCAGTTTCATCCTTTTTTACCGTTAACTTTCCATTGCGGTATTGCACCAAAAGCTTCTTCCCTTCTTTCTTCAAGACAATTGAAGTTAAAGGATATCCAGCGAAGCCTTGCATTACATAAATAACAATGGCAAAAACGGACAAGCTCGTAAGTCCTGCATCTGCCGCTCCTTCTGACATGATTATTGAAGAAACCATACCTCCCACTAAAGGTGGAACCGCTACAAGGACAGTTTGCAGATCAAAAATAAAGATGCCAATTCCGAATAATAGTGCAACAATGCCAAGAATACCAGATAAGGAGATGACAATCGTCTTCCATTGATTCACCAATTCCCTTATTGAAAGCAATGTCCCCATATTTGTGATCAATAAGTACATCATCATGGTTGCCACTACCGGTGGAACACCTGCTATTGAAACGATGTCTTGCGGGAAGAATGTCCAATAACCACATAGAAATAGGATCGCCGAAATGAAAACGGAAGGTACCCAGGCTTTTGTTCGAACCGCCACTATGTCTCCTACAAATAAAATCAGAATTACGATAACCAAAGCCAACATCTGTGACATATGAGTTCCCTCACCTTCTCATTTAATAGTTTGAATATTCTTATAAAATAATAACACTGAATCATTTGAATTTAAAGATAATTTCATATTTTCAGGTATTTATACACAGATAATAGGAAATGTAAGTGTTTTATTTTCGATTTCAAAAACTAAATATTCTCGAACAATTAAAGGATTGGATATATCAAAATAATTTTAATCTTAAAACAGACACTTTATCTCCTTTAAATACCAAAAAGAAAAAGCCGTCTATTGACGGCTCAGACTGTAGACAAACTCGATGAAAATCGAGTTTGTCTACAGTTTTTTTTGGCTTGTACAAATTTGATTGGAACGTAGGGCACTCGCTTTCCGAGAGCGGTCCACCCTCGGCGCACTTGCCCTGTGGGGTCTCCCCTTGAACTCGCTATTCCCGCAGGAGTCTCGCACACCCCGCTCCAATCAACTATGTTTAAAGCTTCAGACAGAACCCTTTTTGATACAAACTTAGCCGACAAAGGACATTTCTGTTAATTAATAAAAAATATCATTAAGTAAATTGCGGCTCAATGGACTCGGATTTATATAGGAGAAGGATGCTTTGGCAACCCAGAAACTCTCTATCAATATAAAATACGTACCTTAATAATTGTTACAGTAGAGTCGTCATCGTGATTTGATAACTTTATATTTAAATTGTTGGAGGTATGTTCTCTGTTTAAGGTGATTAAGTCGCCTTGCTCTAAAACAATTGTCTCTTTTTCATCAATATTCATTCTACTCCTTCCTTTAAAACAATAGAAGGCGTCGGTTCTTTTCGAAGAATCCCGATTATCCAGCACTTCCGCATGGGTTCCATCATTCATATGAATCGTGCTGATATCACCTTCACATCCTTCCGCTAACATCAAGTTAAAGTCAGTGACCTTCCCAATACTGCGGGTTGTCCAGCCTCCATCAAACCGATCCTGTTCAAATGGGCTTAAATGCACACTGGGCTTTCCCTGATGTTGCAGCGACATTTCACCATCAAGGATCATGATGATTCTCTGAATGCCTGGAAGGTGAGTAAATAAGGATTCGTCCACCTCGACTTCTGCTGTGCTTATCCGCCATTTGAAATCACGCTTCGAGTAATCAGCTTCTTCAGGATAAATGGCTAGTTGAGTTGTTTTACCACCTGACCAAAAACTGGTTATTTGTTCACTTTTCTTTATTATTTTTAGTGAAAATGACAATGATTTTCTCCCCTTTAATTATTACATTTTTTCAGTACAATTCAATTTAGGCCAGGGTGGATATCATTAACAGAGATGCATAAGAGAGCTTAATTCTACTGAACTCTGATCATCGCAGCAGCATTCGTACCTAAATCAGGATCTGATACGATACACCTATGGTTGCTGATGTCTACTTGAAATTGATAGGTTTCCGGTGCATTAATAATCATACAGAAAAACCATTGTGATAACCTACTATATGGGCAATTTCGGAATAAAAAAATCAATACCGAATGTTTTGGCATTCCCAAAAACATTCGGTAACACTTTATTTTAATCCATTTATTTACCAAGACGGGATTTATAGTAAAGCCACTCTTTGATGCCTTAATTAATGGCAAATCATCATTTAAATAGATTAATACTTATTATGATGATAGGCATGGCAAAAACATCAATAAGAAATGCACCGACTATCGGAACGATTAAATATGCTTTACTTGAAGGTCCATATTTCGCAGTGATTGTTGACATATTTGCCATAGCATTCGGTGTAGCCCCTATACCATGTCCGATGAAACCGCCAACCATAACTGCCGCATCGTAGTTTTTGCCAAGAAAGCGAAACATGATGAATATACTTAAAAGGATAATGAAAATTACTTGTATAACCACAATTAAAATAATTGGTAAAGCAAGGTCAGCAACTTCCCATAATTTTATACTCATTAATGCCATAGATAAGAAAATACCTAAAGTGATATCTCCAATAAAATTAATACTTGGCATTTCGATAATTTTTCCGTTTATTTTATCTAAAATATTCCGAACTATTACAGCCACTATCATTGCTCCAACATAGTTCGGTAAAACATAACCTGTCTTTGCCGAAAATAACTCTCCTAGATATGAACCTAATGCCATACAAAATGTCAGTATTAACACTTGTTTCATAAATGAAGCTACATTTAATTCTATTTTGTCTTCCATTTCTTTCTTTTCTTGAATTTCAATATCCTCTTTACTTGGTGTTAATTTGTGCTTATTAATTAAATACTTTACAGTGGGACCTCCAACTAATCCACCAAACACTAATCCTAATGTAGCGGCTGCTATTCCAATTGCTTGGGCAGATTGAATGCCAAGCGATTCAATTGTACCGCCAAATGCTGTAGCTGCACCTATGCCGCCTTCCATGGAAATTGCTCCTGCCATCATGCCAATCAATGGATCAATCCCAAAAACGGGCGCTAAAGAAATTCCGATTAAATTTTGAGCAAATGCCAGAAACCCACATAACAACCAATATATTAATAATAATTTACCGCCGACTTTCACTAATTGGAAACTGGCACCCAATCCAACGGACGTAAAAAATGTTAACATGAATAAACCCTGGAGTGTCGTATCCAATGAGATGGTCATGTTTAAAAAGGTTTTAAGACTTGTAGCGACGATTGCAAAAAGTAATCCCCCAACAACGGGTGCAGGGATACAAAAGTGTCTAAATAATTTGACATTCTTAACGATAATCCCGCCTAGTGCTAAAAGCAGTATCGCTAAAAAAATAGTGATTGTTTGATTAATCTCGATGTTCATATTGCTTATCTCCTCTCCACACACATGAATACTTCATTTATTAGGTTTGCAGCTAGTTTTACAGTGCGATTATCACAATCTAATGATGGATTCACTTCACAGATATCAAATGAAATAGTTTTCGTATGTGAAGTAATCTTACGAATTAATTGCCTAACCATTTTTCCTGAAAGACCAAATGAGGAAGGGGCACTAACACCCGGTGCTTCAGAAGCGTTTATTACATCCATACAAAGTGTTAATATAATATAATCATGCTGATTTATAAAATTCAGAATTTTATTTTCATTTTCTTCAGAATTTTCATCTACTAATTCTTCTTCCAATATCCAAGAGCAACCAAGTGTAGTTGCAGTGTCAAATAATTTTTTTGTATTTCCATAACGTTGAATGCCAATTGGCAAATAACTAGCTTGATGATCATTATCTAATATTTGTTTAAACATCGTTCCAGAAGAAGTTATATCTTCATAAGAGCGTAAGTCAAAATGAGCATCAATGTTAAGAATGCCTATTTTGGCATTGGGTCCAACACTCGACCTAATTCCTAGATAATGACCATAAAAGGTTTCATGTCCGCCCCCCAAAATAACAGGAAACATATTCTTAGATAATATTTTCTCGACGTGACTTCCCAATTCAGCTTGAGCTGCTTCTAACTGTTGATTTTCACAAATGATATTTCCGAAATCAACTAAGCTATCTGCTGATTGTCCGTGCCAAGATAGAGATGATAAGGATTTACGTATTTCATTGGGAGCTTCTTTGCTTCCAAGTCTTCCTTTATTCCTGCGTACACCTTCTTCACAAGAGAACCCTATTATTCCACATGTATTATTTACTGATGTTGTTTGATTATCTTTAACTATTTGATGAATTCTAAATTCATCTTTATCTATTAGACTATCTGTTCTGCCTTTCCATAAATCCATATTTGGTAACGCATACATTTATTTTTCCTCCCCATGAATAAAAATACTTCATATTTGCAATCGCCATGAATTTCAGGTTGTACTGTTATAAAAGGTATGGTGCGATAGCTTGTCCTTTTGTTTTCGGTAAATTTGGATAGACCATCGACTTATCCTACCTGATGCATTTTGCACATCCCCGCTTTCGCCGCACTGTAACTTCCAGTCCAGCTCTGTAGACCATTATGTTGTATATCTATGTTCCCTCCATTCTGCTTAATGGTTTTACTACAATTTTATTAAGCAAGTTTCATGCCAGGTCCATTGTCTTAAAAACAGTGGAAAATTCAGATTTTTTCAAAATAAAAAGTAGGCGAAAATTGCCGCTCGGCAATTTCCGCCTACTTTTCTTCCCGATATTTCTTCAACTTGTCCCGCAATGTCCTCTCCCCGATGCCAATTGTTTGCGCTGTCTTCCTTTGATGACCGTTAAAAGCGGCAAGGTTATGAAGAATCACTCTTTTTTCGATATCTTCAAGCGGTTCGCCGACATATACGGGGATTAGGGTATTCCCGAAAAATGGGCGCGAGCTTTTTTGGATGTCGGAAGGTAAATCGTCTTTCTGTATGTAAGAATCATTCGTAAGCGCTATTGCTCTTTCAATCACGTTCTGCAGTTCACGAATATTTCCTGGAAAGTCATATTGCTGTAAAAGCTGTAACGCTTCCATGGGAAATTCCTTCTACAGGTTTTCCCATTCGATCACCGATTTTTGCAATGAAAAATTCCAACAGCAAAGGAATATCCTCTTTTCGTTCACGTAAAGCCGGAAGGTGAATCGGAATCACATTTAATCTGTAATATAAATCTTCACGAAATCTATTCTCTTTTACTTCTTTAACCAAGTCTCTGTTTGTCGCTGCAATGATCCGGACATCGATGCTGACTTCTTCTATCCCGCCAACGGGCATTACCTTTCTCTCTTGTAGAACACGCAAAATTTTCCCCTGCAGCGCCAAATCCATCTCACCGATTTCGTCAAGAAATATTGTACCTCCTTCCGCCAGCACAAAAAGTCCATATTTTCGCTGTGTCGCCCCTGTAAATGCGCCCTTTTCATATCCAAATAATTCTGATTCCAACAGGTGAGTCGGAATGGCGGCACAATTAATAGCCTGAAACTTTTTGTTTCTGCGCTTGCTTTGATTATGGATGGTTCTGGCGACGACTTCTTTACCGGTTCCACTTTCCCCTTCTATGAGAATGTTGGAATCGATATCCTTCACTTTTTCGATGAGGGAGAATATTTTGCGCATGGCCAAGCTTTCACCAATGAGGCCGTTCACACCTGCCACCTTATCCAATTCTTCACTCAGCCATTTCACTTTGGACTGAAGGGTGTACACTTCTTCTGCTTTTTGCATCAGCACTTCCAATTCATCAATATGAAGCGGCTTTGTCGCATATGAAAACGCACCCTTACGCATTGCTTCCACGGAAGAAGGAATGGTGCCGTAGGCCGTCATCATAATGACAACAGTCGAGGGGGAGAGGCGTTTGATTTCTTCTAACACTTCCATTCCATTATATCCCCCGATTTTTAAATCCAGCAAAACGATGGCGATTTCTGCTCTTTCGAAAAGCGGAAGCGCTTCACGTGGGTCTGTAAACGAATAAACGTGATACTGGTCTTCCAATGCAAACGTAAGTGACTGACAAATGGTTGGCTCATCATCAATAATCATGATATCGTACATCGTCTTCATCCTTTCTGTATGAATGCTGTATACAAATGGTCACTACTGTTCCCTTTCCTACTTCACTTCTTGTCTCGATAATGCCATCGTTTTCTTTGACAAGCTGATACGTAATAGAAAGCCCTAGCCCGACCCCGTTGGGTTTCCTGGTGTAAAACGGTTCAAAGATCTTATCAATGTCTTCTTCCGAAATGCCGATCCCTTCATCCTCGATTTCAACGACGGTGAACATATCCCGATAATATGCCCGAAAAATAAGGGTTCCCCCTGTATTGGACGCCTGTATGGCATTGAGAATGACGTTCACCAGTACTTGTTTGATCTGCTGTGTATCTGCAGTTGCCTGAATGTCTCCAGCGAACTCTCGAACAATGCTCAGGTTTTTTTCTTTGATTTTCGGCTTAAGCAATAGCTCAATCCCTGCCATGGCCTCATTCAGCGAAAATGTGACAGGCTCTGATTTTTTAGGGCGGGCATAATCGAGCAAATCGTTAACCAATGTATTAAGTCGGGTAATTTCACTAGTGACCTGTTCGGAAAAGAACGTTCGAAAATCTGCGCTTGCAAATTTTTTCGGCAGCAATTGCGTATAGGTAAGGATCGATGTTAACGGATTTCTTATTTCATGAGCGATACCCGCCACGAGTTGACCCAATGAACGCAATCGGTCATCCTGAGCCACTTTTCTCTCCAGTTGTTTTTGTTCCGTACTATCGAAAAAATTCAATACCGCACCTACACTTTCTCCCCCAATAGTCTGAATTGGATACATGCTGTAAGTTATATGCCTTTTTTTGCCCGCATAATGAGACCATACCGTTTCCTTTTGCAAGAAAACTCTCTTTTTCTCTAATGCAGCCTTAATTTCCTTTTCCGGGATGAAATGGGCAGTTGGCAGATCCTGAAAACGTTTTCCAACAACATTACCGTCCACCCCCAAATATTCCATGGCCCTAACATTAATCATCGATACAAGACCTTGCTGATTCAGTGTAATAAGCGAACTGTAGGCACTGTTTAATACTTGCTGCTGAAAGTTGATGTTTTCCTCAAGAAGCAGCATCTTCTCTTCCAAGTCTTTATTCACGTGCTCAATTTGCTCGGTTCGCTTAGCCACTTCTCGTTTAAGGCTGAGATTCCACCATAAGATGAGAGAAATCACAATGAAGGTAAGAATAAGACCAATTTCCAAATACAACAGCGTTTTACGTAGCCGTTGAGTATTTGGCAGGATATATTCGCCGAACCACTTTTTCTCTATCTTTTCATACGTTCCATCTTTCTTGATTTGAGAAATTGCCTGATTGAATAGTGTCAGCAACTCTTTATTTTTCGGCATCACGGCTACAGCATATTTTGTGGTGCCAAGTGGCTCACCGACAATCTTAATGAGTGATTGCTGCTCATTTTTCTGCAGAAAATATTGACCCGTAATCCGATTTCCAATGAAAGCATCCACTTTACCGTCGATCAGCGACTGAACGGCTTCTTGTTGATTATTAGTTTCCACCAATTTCAAACGGTCGACTTTACTTAATAGGCCGCTTGCAACATCTCCTTTTTGTACAGCTACTTTCCGGCCTTTAAGATCTTCGATTTTTCGGATAAACATATTATCTTTCAACACAAAAATCCCTTGTGAACTTGTGAAATACGGAGCTGAAAAATCATAAATCCCTTCACGTTCTTGGTTGTACTTCATGCCTTGAATCGCATCCACTTTTCCAGAGCGCATAGCTTGTACAGCCTCGTTCCACGGCATGGGATAGTATTCGAACCTAATGCCAGTCTCGATAGAAATGGCGTTCATTATATCCACATTAAAACCGGTATAAACACCAGAATCGCTCAAGTATTCAAAAGGTGGAAAGTTATTATCCCCAGCAACCCGTATCACTTTTTGGGCTTCCGAATGGACTGCTGAAGGAAAGAAACAGCTAAAAAAGAAAAGGTAGACGGTTATTACGGCACAGATAGTATGTAAATTTCGCATCGCCTCACCCCTTTTTTCTATACATGCAGTTTTGTATCATAAATGTGTATATATACAATGTATAAAGACTCTATTATGATAACTTTTTAAAGGATATAAGAAAAGCTAATCTGCATTTCATAACACCATACATGGCACAAAGTCGAATTACAATATATTTTAAATGGAAAATGGATTATAAATAAAAAAGGCATGCTCCCTTTTTCGGGAATCATGCCTTTATATAATCTAGTAGCACTCTAGGCGTTTCTAGCAACATTTTCACTTAAATGATAGATTTGACTGTGTATAGTATACTTATTGATTTTTTCCATGCTTGGTTCATAGCCGATTCCAGGCAATTCTGGAACACTGATCATTCCGTTTTCCACTGTAACTTCAGGGTCAGTGATATCTTCTGCCCAATAGAGGGAGGAAGCTGCGGTATCACCGGGAAGAGTGAAGTTCGGCAGTGAAGTGATTGCAATATTATGAGCTCTTCCAATGCCTGATTCCAGCATCCCCCCACACCAAAGCGGAATGCCATGTTCTAGGCATAAATCATGGATTTTCTTAGATTCAGTCAAACCTCCGACACGGCCAATCTTGATATTAATAATTTTACAGCTGCCCAATTTAATAGCTTTCCTGGCATCTTCTAATGAGTGTATGCTTTCATCCAGGCAAATAGGGGTTTTTAACCTTGACTGTAAATCTGCATGGTCAATGATATCATTATAGGCAAGAGGCTGCTCAATCATCATTAAATTAAAATCATCCAAGGCGGATAACCGGTCTATA
Organism: Bacillus sp. ISL-78; assembly: GCF_018613455.1. Taxonomy (NCBI): domain Bacteria; kingdom Bacillati; phylum Bacillota; class Bacilli; order Caryophanales; family Bacillaceae; genus Bacillus; species Bacillus sp. ISL-78. The sequence continues at coordinate 20,819 of NZ_JAGGQC010000008.1, read as the reverse complement.
TCTTTTAAGGTATAAGCTGAATTTGCATCGGCCATGAGCGGGATTTCAGGATATACTTTTCGTACCTTGTCTATTAATTCAACATCCCAGCCCGGTTTGATTTTTAGTTTAAAACGTTTATAGCCTTCACCGAGACGGGCTTCAATTATATCCAGGGTCGAATCGATCGAATCCTTTATGCCGATGCTTACCCCCACTTCAATTTTCTTTTTTGTTCCACCTAACACATTTGAAAGAGAAGCACCTTTCTTTTTAGCATACAAATCCCAAACGGCACCCTCTAAAGCGGCTTTTGCCATATAATTTCCGCGAATATGGGTGAAATATTTTTCGGAAATTTCATCAGGATGCTTGATTTCATTTTTTAGGATTATTGGAATTAGATAGTCTTCTAGTATATGCCAGTTTGTTTTTAAGGTCTCTTCATTATACAGGGGGTCGAGCATCGCAACCGATTCAGCCCAACCGGAAATGCCATCCTCGCTTATGGCTTCCACAAGGATAAAATCCCTATCGTATTCCGTCCCAAAGCTAGTTGTAAAAGGTTCGAGCAAGTCTAGCTTAAGATGCCTTAGAATAACTTGTTTAATTTTCACTTAGAAATTCTCCTTTTGTGATAAAACTGTTAATGGACACAGTCTTACAAATTTTTTATTAATAGGCTTACACAGCCTGAAATCACTAAACATTATATATATTCTTCCTAGTTCACTTCCTTGATAGCACATAAAACTGAACGGGAATTTCCGTCATGGAATTCTTCATAAAATCTGTTACCTGCCATCCTTGCTGAAATAATCCGGTAAAAATGTCCCTGGTTTTCATCCGCCATTCATTGGCCGCCTGAATATTCGTGACTCTTATTGTTCGGAAGTCCTTTGGAATGGCCACGAAAGCTGTTTCACATTCATGCTCAGGCAGCGGGCGAGTGAACGATGGAACAGGCAATCCCTTTTCAATGGTATCCCATTGAATAAGCGAGTTTTCCATCATGAAGTCCAGCGGCATTCCCCCTCCACTAGAATCCGTTGTTTCTTTTTTATCAATATGCCATTCGACAAGAAAGCGGTCAGAAGGAATTCCGCTGTTTAAAAGATCTTCCATTTCACCATAGCAGTTTGCTATATATGTGGAGCATACCCCACCGAGCTTGGCTATATTTAAATACCCATTAACACTTTCCAAAGGATCGTATGTCCATGTAATAAGCGAATAGCCAAGCTTTAGCGCTTCCTCACGTTGCGCTAACTTTAACTTCTCGCCTATACCTTTGTTGCGAAATTGCTCATCTATGCCTAGTATATGTGAACAAAGATAGGCTGATTGCCCATTGAATCCCGGAAAGCTGTATTGAAATCCAATCAGCTTTCCTTCGCAATAAGCTCCTATAACCAAACCGCCGTTTTTCACGGCTGTCAGGGTTTGGTGTGTGGGGATTGAGTCGGTTTCTCCCCAAATGCTGGACTCTAGCTTTCTTACGTCCTCTAGTTCTTCAATTCCATGAATAGAACGAATTACAATTTCCTGTAATTTTGTCATGGTCAACCTCCTTGGTATAGCATAAGTGCCCTTATTTACAACATAAGATGACAAGGTAGTCCACAGCTGACGGCATGTCGTTACGAGGCACTGGAGCTATCATGTAAATGGTCTTTCTTAATAAGAAATGCTTTCCTGCTTTTTTAAAGAAAGAGGTTATTCCACTTTACTGAAATCGGCCTCCTGCAATGGAGTCATTTTTGTTCTCTTTACGATTTTATATCCTAGAAAAGCCAGGAAAAATAAAGGAAGCCCGATATAGGAAATTAAAATTCCATACCAATCAATCTCAGGACCGAAAAATGCAGAGTAATTTTGTCCCAGGATTGCCGTCACACATAAAAGTGTCGCTAATATCGGACCGAATGGATACCATTTTGATACATAAGGCAAATCTTTCAAATCTCTACCTTGTGCAATATATGCCTTCCGGAAACGATAATGTGTAATCGAAATTCCTAACCAGGATAAAAAACCGGATAATCCTGCAGCATTCAATAGCCAAGTATAAATCGTGCCTTCACCGAAAAGAGAGGTCAGGAAAGCTGCCATCCCAACGATGGTGGAAAAGTACACAGCGTTTACTGGAATGCCGCCTGAATTCACTTTTTTTAGAAACGAAGGGGCTTTGCCTTCTTTCGCCAGCACCCAAAGCACCCGAGAAGCTCCGTACATGGCCGAATTGCCTGCAGAAAGAACGGAAGTAAGAATGACCACATTCATAACGGAGGCAGCGATGGCAAGCCCAGCGTTTTGAAAAACTAGAGTGAAGGGACTTACCGCAATATCTTCAATATCCGAGCTTAACAAACGCGGATCATTATAGCTTATTAAGAATCCAATCACAATTATCGCCAATACATAAAACAAGAGCAGTCTCCAGAAGATTTGCTTAATGGCCTTTGGTATATTTTTTCTCGGGTTTTCACTCTCGCCGGCCGCAATTCCTACTAACTCGGTACCTTGAAAGGCAAATCCCACCACCATAAAGACACTTATAATAGATAAAAAGCCTCCTTTAAACGGTGCCTCCCCTTTGGTGATATTTTCAAAACCAACGGCATCCCCTCCCATGATTTCAACAATCATTAATAAACCTACTGCAATAAAAATGATAATCGTCAAAACCTTTATAATGGCAAACCAGAATTCTGATTCTCCATACCCTTTTACCGATAAAATATTAAGGCCAAATATGAGTGCAAGAAATAATGCGCTCCAAATGATGCCCGGAACGGAAGGAAGCCAATATTTCATTATCAGGGAGGAAGCCGCTAATTCCAGTGCGACTACGATTGCATTGTTATACCAATAGTTCCATCCGATCGCAAATCCCAATGCAGGATCGACAAACCTTGATGTATAGGTACTAAAAGAACCTGTAATAGGAATAAGGGCAGCCATTTCGGCTAAGCTTGTCATCAGAAAGTAAACCATGATCCCGGCAATTATATAAGCAGCCACAGCTCCTCCAGGACCCGCAGTATGAATAATGGAACCGCTTGCCAAAAATAGTCCTGTTCCAATGGTGCCGCCGATTGCAATCATCGATAGATGCCTTGGTTTGAGTTTTCGCTCCAGTTGTTTTTCATCAGCTGCTGTTTGGCCCCCGGTTTGTGATGTTTGTGCCGTATTTTCCATAAAACACCCCTTCATTAATTTTTTAAGTAACAAATTTTACTCTTCTGCCGCCATCATGACTGTGTTAATTAAAATTTTCGTTCCATAAATAAGTGCTTGTAAATTAAACTTCATATCCGGATGGTGCAGACCAGGCGTTAGATCGCAGCCTAACCCTATCATGGTTGCTGTTATATCAGGATTTTCGGCAGTATAAAAATGAAAATCCTCGCCTCCTTGAGAAACACAGACTGGAACGACATTTTCCATCCCTAGGATATCTCTAATTGCGGCCTCAGCCAGCTTTATCGCCTTTTCATTCAAGGTCGCAGCTGGGACAAATTCTTCCGCAGACCAGGAAATCGATGTTTCAGTTTGTTCCATTGACTGTTCAAAAGCTTCCTTTGTTAAGCGATTTAATTCATTCATTACATCATTTGACTGTGCTCTAGCATCAATAGCAAAGACAGCTGTTTCCGGGATGACGTTTGATGCTTTATTGTTTGTTTCAAATTGAGTCATTTTGATGGAATAAGGAAATTCGGTTTCCAGATTAATCTGCTGTAATTTTTGGACAAGCAAAGCTGCTGCCTCAATTACATTTATTCCATCTTGCGGCCGGGATGCATGCGCCTGAAGGCCTTTGATTGTACCCCTTATTGTTTCGGCTGAGCCATGGACAATGACGGGGGAAGCCTTCATATAAGGAACCTCCATACTTGGTCTTACATGTACCCCGAATAAATATGTAACATTCTCCAACGCGCCATCATTGATCATTTGAAGAGCGCCTTCCCCTTTTTCTTCTGCAGGCTGAAATATAAATCGGAGAGTGTGCTTAGGCCGAATTCCGCTGGAGGCAATGCCCAACGCTGTATATAAAACCATTGTGCTATGTGCGTCGTGTCCACATGAATGATTGGCCTTAACAACTCCATCCACTTCCTGAACAAGTGCATCCATATCAGCCCTTAATGCTACAACCTTTTTTGAAATGCCTGGGATCTCGGCAATGATTCCATAATGGCCGTGAAATGTTTTTACGGTTATGCCCGCTTCCCTAAGACATTTTAAAATATAGCAAGACGTTCTTTCTTCCTGCCAGCTTGGCTCAGCCAAAGAATGCAAGTCATGGTAGGACTTCATCAATGATTCTTGATGGTGATCAATATATTGAATCGGGTCCATAATGTTGCACCTCCTCCTTTACATGAATTCTAACTTTATTAAAAACTCATTCATTAAACACCTCATAACTTGAATATAGCCTTTCTAATTTTTGCTGATGGGTATAAATCCGTTTTTCGTCTTTTTGATGGATGCCTGCAATGACCAAGTCCAATAAGCTAATAACGGAAGCGATTGAATTGGTTCCGGTTTCTGCGTTTTCTTCAGTTGTCAGTGAAATATCGGAGATGCGTCCAACTGGTGACAGAAGGCGGTCTGTAACTGAAATTAAACAAACTCCTTGTTCTTTGGCACACTCAGCAACTTTTAATGTTTCATTTGCATATCTGGGAAAGGAAAAAACAACTAATGCAGACTTATTTGTGAGATTACAAAACTTTTCATAGAAGTCTCCAGTAGGAGAACATAAACTTACATTTTCCCTTAATGAACTTAGCGTATAGGAGAACCAATAGGCGGCGGCATGGGAAATCCGATGCCCAGCAATCAATATTTGGTCAGCCTGGATCAGAACATCGACTGCTTTCCATATATCCTGAACGTTCGTATGATCTAATAGATGTCTTAAAATATGTACTTCGTTTTCTATCACTTTTGTAAAGGGATCTTGCTTGTCATCAATGCGGAGAATGGAATCAGTATTGGATAAGTCTATTTGATTTTGGTGCAGCAGCTGTTTTTGAATCCTCGACTGCATTTTACTAAACCCTTCAAACCCCAAAGAATACGAAAACCGAATGACCGTTGTTTCACTAACCTCCGCTTCCCTACCAATTTGAAATGCCGTTTTAAAGGCGGCTTCATCCAAATTTTCAATCAGATAAGCGGCAACTTTTTTTTGACCTGCGGATAAATGGTCAAATTTTTCTTTTACTAATAATTTAAATGGAAGATGTTCCACCATATCACTCCTCTCTGATGAATCAAATACTTCTTTTTGAAATTATGATGAAGGTAATACTTCTATTTTTTATACACTATCACAATTTAATTAGAAAAAGAAGAAGTTTTTGATTTTTTTGATAATTATTAACTTCAACTTCCCTACGGCTTTTTATAAAATAATATTCCCGGTGATTCCAGAAATCAGCTCCCTTTCCGCCGACTGCTGCCAAGCCTCCTCGGCACGAGCGCCTGTGGGCTCTAGGCTAGACAGTATTTCGGCAGGAGTGTCGCAATTTTCTTCCATCCAATGAGGAATATAGGTGAAAAAAACTTAAAGGATAAACTGGTCTCAAACATAATTCGGTGTAAGCTCAGACTGTAGTTTTTTCTAGAAAACATTCCAGCTAATTCAAGAAATCCGCTCCCTTTCCGCCGACTGCCTGCCAAGCCTCCTCGGCACAAGCGCTTGTGGAATATAAGCTAACCAGTTTTTTGAAAGGAGTATCGTAAATTTCTTCCATCCATTAAGGAGTACAGGAAAAAACATGAAATATAAACAGATCTTAAACATGGTTCGTGATGAGACCTGCCTACAGTTTTTTCTTTTAAAACACACAGTTGATTGGAACGGAAGGTACGTGACTCCTGCGGGAAAAGCGTGGCATGGGAGACCCCGAAGGCTCGCCGAGGAGGCTCCCGCCCGCCCGCGGAAAGCGAGTGCCTGAAGTGGAAATCAACGTTCCCATTTTATAAACCCACAAAAAAAGACTGTCGGCAAACAAAAATTATCTAGTTTGTAGACAAAAGGATTCTATCTAAATAAAACAAAGTTGATTGGAACGAAAGGTACGTGACTCCTGCGGGAAAAGCGTGGCATGGGAGACCCCGCAGGCTCGCCGAGGAGGCTCCCGCCCGCCCGCGGAAAGCGAGTGCCTGAAGTGGAAATCAACGTTCCCAATTTATAAACCTAAAAAAAAGACTATCGGCAAACAAAAATCATCTAGTTTGTAGACAAAAGGATTCTAAATAAAACAAAGTTGATTGGAACGAAAGGTACGTGACTCCTGCGGGAAAAGCGTGGCATGGGAGACCCCGCAGGCTCGCCGAGGAGGCTCCCGCCCGCCCGCGGAAAGCGAGTGCCTGAAGTGGAAATCACCGTTCCCAATTTATAAACCCCAAAAAAAGACTATCGGCAAACAAAAATTATCTAGTTTGTAGACAAAAGGATTCTAAATAAAACAAAGTTGATTGGAACGGAAGGTACGAGACTCCTGCGGGCAAAACGTGTCTAGGGGAGACCCTGCAGGCGGAAGCCGAGTAGGCTCCACAGACCGCCCGCGGAAAGCGAGTGCCTAGAGTGGAAATCAAATCCACCACCAAATTACATTTATTGGTTCGAATCTCTAATTACTTTATTTGTAAATCAATAACTTCATTGATACCAAGATATATGTTAGAATATTCTGTAGTTTCAACTTATTCTAGGGGGTATTTTAATGGGGGAACCATCCAAAGGAAACGAGCTTTTACAGGTTATTACAGAGGGGAAACAACCTCCGAATTGTGATCTAACGTTACAGATTGAAGCAAATTATGCCCAGGATGGAATTGCGAGGGGTGTATGGAAAGTAGATGAAAAGTTCATTAACGGAATTGGTGTAGCAATGGGTGGATTTGTCACTTCTGCAGCAGATATTATGATGGCTTATGCGATATCATCTAAATTAAGCATTGGACAATCCTTTGCATCCATTGATTTACATACTACCTTTCATCGACCAGTAAGATTAGGAGACGTACAAGTTGAAGCAAAAGTAGACCGAATCGGAAAAAAAACAGCTTATGTACTTGCAGATTTATTTCAAAATGATAAAAAAGTGGCAAGCGTTGTTTCATCAGTTATGATCCTTTAAACCATAAAAAAAGCATGTTGCACAAAAAAGCCCTTCGTAACATGCTTGTTTCATTTAGACAATTCGATAAAATCAAGAGAGCACAAGATTCACCGCTTCGCCTAATCACCTCATTGTAAATCAATTTTATATTTTCTTTGGAGACACCTCATCAAACAAGCCATCGCAGCACGGGGCTTTTAAGATCCATGGTGAATAGACCGTAATCAATGACGACCATTTCATCATTCTCGTTATATCCGACGTTATCTAAACGCAAATCTATTGGGATAATACCGTGCCTCAGGAATTTTAATTCCAACTTAATCAGTTTCGTATATTCATTGATTGCAAACGGCACTTTCGTGTCCACCTTCTTCATGATTATCCAGCCCGTCCCATACTCCTTAACCGGACATAAATACTTTTTGACTTCCTCATTACAGTTATTATATATATAAGCTTCATTTGCACTGCTTATTAGTCCTACTTGTGACAATGCAATTTTTAAAATATAGCCATTATTTAAATCATAGACGACCCGGTTAAATCCATGACCAATGATTTTATACTTGAACTTTAGCGTTTTTCTGGCGGTAGATACTAATTGTCCAGCGGTTATATAAATTTGGAATATCCCAATTTGAGATATCCAGGACTCAATGGCTTTTATCTCTTTCATGGACAGCATTGCACTTTTATTCGGCTGATGTAACCTTTCCTTACCATTGTTAATTGGCCACAACATTCCCTAAACGTCTCCTTTTTTTAAATTTGTTACTAGAGAGGTCTCCAGGGATGAGAAAACTATAAAAGATTAAAAGCATATTCTCAGTTTTTCAGATTTCCCCTTCGTTATAAATATGATATGACTCTTTTATAAATCGGCTTGTACTGTAGCTGAGAAATCATTATCATGGACAGACTTCGAAACATTTGGATGAACACGGAACTTGTTCTAGTAATCAAAAGGATCAATCTTCAGTCACTCCCCTTTCCTTCTTTTTCAAAAAAAATGGTATATTATTCTTTGACACCAATGGTTAAAGACAAGGAGTGATGAAGTATTCGTAAAAGTTGGGTCATTTCAGCAATGGTTGGATTATTGCTTATTTGTTTAAGTGTGATTGCCTTAAATTATTTCAAGAGCGATAAAACTGAAAAAGGGGAAAATGCGGAAGCCAAGGATTCCAAAATTCCTGAGGTTGATGAATATGGCGGGATCCATCTTGAAAAAGTCGGGGATAAGGTTCGCCAAAAAAATTGGGGAACCTTCAGATTACTAGAAACGAAGTCTATTAATGAGGCTTTTGAATTGGCACCGATGGTCATCACAGTCAAGGATATCCGCAGGATTCAATTATCTTCACTCACAGATGAAGTAAAAGAGGAACCAAGTCCTATACGGGATTGAGTTTTGAAGAGGCCTATTCGATATATTATAAAGAGAATTTATCCATGGAGGAAATCGATCAACAGGCGGCGTTGTCTAAAACGGATATCGATGAAGAGGTTTCTTATCTAGAGATAACTTATTCTGTTGAAAATAAAGATTCGAAGGAACTTCAGTTCTTCAGCATGGAAAATGTTACTTTCAATGATGATCTTACATATGAGGTGCCTTCTAAAAATTTCATCCATTCCGGGGATACTTTTATGGGGACAAAAAAAGTAAGTCGATCAGACCAGGAGAATTGAGAAAAGGCACAATTGGTTTATTGGTTGATCCAGAGGAAAACTTCGAACGGCTCGATTCCTTTTCTTTCACTACCGATGATATAGCGGATGGTGAGTCTCATGAATTATTGGTGGATGGGACTTCATTTGAAATTCCCCTAAAAGGAAAGTAGATTTCGTCTATAAACCCTAAATAAGGGGAACCTCGAATAAAGGTTTCCCTTATTTAGGGTTTCAACTGAGCTCCCTTGCGATAACTGATATGCTTATCTCCCCCCGGCAGTAGGGCTTTGTGTTCCTTCCTCCATTAATATTCTGCGCAATATTTTCCCGACAGCTGATTTTGGCAATTGCTCCCTGAACTCAAAGCTTCGCGGCACTTTATATCTGGCAAGTCGCTGCACGCAAAACTCCCTGATTTCCTGCTCCGTGACTGACTTGCCTTTCTTTAAAACTATGGCCGCTTTTACCGTTTCCCCACGGTATGAATCCGGGACTCCATATACACATGTCTCTTTTACGGATGGATGCTGATAAATAATATCTTCGACTTCGATTGGATATACATTATAACCGCTTGCAATGATCATATCTTTCTTCCTGCCTACGATATAAAAATATCCCTCTTCATCCATCGTAGCTATATCTCCCGTGTAAAGCCACCCTTCCCGCAAAGCTGTTGCCGTTTCCTCTGGATTTTCCCAATATCCCTTCATTACTTGCGGGCCTTTAATGATCAGTTCGCCTCTTTCTCCTGCTGGCAATTCATCAACGCCTGTTTTCAAATCGACGATTTTAGCATCGGTATTTGGATATGGAATTCCGATACTTCCTTGTTTTTGCTGTCCTATGACTGGATTACGGTGGGTAGTGGGGGAAGTTTCCGACATCCCGAATCCTTCTAATATTGTAATCCGTAATTTTTTTTCGAACTGTTGAATGATTTCTATCGGGAGCGGCGCAGAACCACAGCTGCAGTACTTAAAGCAGCATAAATCGTCCGCCGTCAAATCCGGGTGATTCAATAAAGCAATATACATGGTCGGGACACCAGGAAAAATGGTTGGCCGATGTGTTCGAATCAAATCTACCACCTTATTTATTTCAAATTTCTCTAATGTGATATAAGTTGATCCGGCATATATGGCACTATTCAATCGTCCATTACCAAAGACATGGAATAATGGGGTCAATCCAAGCATCCGTTCGCCAGGACTTTGGAGTTGAAGGGCATTAGCCGTGAAAGCAAAATCTTGAAATACATTCGAGATCAAATTAAAATGCGTGAGCATGACCCCTTTTGATTTCCCTGTAGTTCCCCCTGTATATTGAAGAACAGCCACAGCTTCCTTTGGGTCGATGTCCAGAACAGGAAGTTCCTTATCTTTCCTTGATAAATCCGCTCCAGTTTCCATTAATCGCTCGGCAGATATGAACGTTAACCTTTCAGAAAAACTTGTTAGCGCTAATATTTCCCGTTGTACCTCCCGCCCAATGAACCAATTGGCTCCGGAATCCCGTAATATATAGTCCAATTCAATCGACTTATACAGTGGGTTCACTTGAACGACCATACCTCCCAAACGATGGGTGGCATAATAGGCAATGATATATTCTAGACAATTTGGCAGCATGATTGCTATACGATCGTCTTTTTGAAATCCACGGTTGTCTAAATTCACAGCAAAACGATCTGCGGCATCCTTTAATTCCATATATGTCATTTCCCGATCCCCATCTATTACGGCCTTGCAGGTTGGGTAAAGTCGGGCTGAACGTTCAAGGAGTCCATATAAGGACAATACTGGAATGTCAATTTCTGCTGGGGTTTCTTTCGGATAAAATCGATGCCAAGTTCGAGTCAATTTTTTCACACCTCATTCTTTACTACTAAAATGGAGCATAGTCACTTGTCAGCCAATTTGATCATCCTTGCCTCATTTATCGCGAATGATTTTAAAAATTCCTGTGCCCTTAGCAATGATGTTGCCTTCAGCATCTTTTATTTCTCCTTCAGTAAAGGCAATTTTGTATCCTTTTTGCAGGACTTTTGCTTCCGCAAATAGTTCCCCGCTTGATATGCTGGCTAAATAATGTACTGTTAAACTTGTCGTCACGACTTTAGACTTGGTAACGGAACGAGTCACCATTCCTAGGATGGTATCCAGCATGGTGGCATGAATGCCCCCGTGCAGTGTTCCATTGACATTAAGTAGATGTTCTTCAATGTTTAGCTTTATCGTTACATTACCTTCTTCAAACCGAATGATTTCAAACCCAATATGCGAAAAGAATGCACTACTTTCGAATTGATTCCGAATATCCTCCACTTCAACAGGCAATCTTCCTCCCCCTCACTTATGCGCGATTCAAATTACGGAAAGGAGCAGAAACGTATGGGGTTTCCGCTCCTTTATCGTTGGACTATATCGTTTCAATCATGATCGCCATTCCCTGGCCGCCGCCTACACAAAGTGTAGCAACTCCATATTTTTCTTTCCTGCGAATCAGTTCATGTATTAGCGTTGCCACGATCCTTGCGCCTGTCGATCCGACTGGGTGCCCAAGTGCAATGGCGCCTCCGTTTACATTCACCTTGTTTTCATCTAGCGATAAATCCCTGATTACTGCCAATGCTTGTGAAGCGAACGCTTCATTTAATTCGAAAAGCCCAATTTCTTCAACTTTCTTCCCGGTGCGCTCCATAAGTTTTCCAACCGCTGGTACTGGACCAATTCCCATCACTTCAGGAGAAACTCCGGCAGTCGCCCAATCGACGATCTTTGCTATCGGCTGTACTTGCAACCGTTTTGCTTCACTGGCCTTCATTAACACCAATGCAGCTGCCCCGTCATTACGTCCACAAGCATTACCGGCAGTGACGGTTCCGTTTTCCCTGAATGCCGGTTTTAAGCTTGCAAGCTTTTCCATTGTGGTGTCAGGGCGTGGATATTCATCCGTTTCAATGATAACCGTACCCTTCCTGTCAGAGACCTGGACAGGAACGATTTCATCTTTGAACCTTCCTTCTTCCATAGCTTGCGCCGCTCTTCGTTGACTTTCCACTGAAAAGGCATCTTGTTCTTCCCTGGAAATGTTGTATCGCTGCGCGACATTTTCAGCGGTGATTCCCATCCCCAAACTTTTCCCATAAATTTCTTGAGGCTGCTGCCCTGCTTCAGTATTAGAATCAACTAGTTGGGTCCTGTCTCCCCCAAAACGGGCACTTCTTAAATAAAGCGGTGCCCGGCTCATGCTTTCCGTCCCCCCGGCAACGACTATATTTGCTTGACCTGAGCTTATCTGCTGTGCAGCTGAGGTGATGGCCTGCATTCCAGATGCACATAACCGGTTTACCGTAAAAGCCGGTGCAGAATCGGGAATCCCTGAACGCAATGCTGCCACCCTCGCGACATTCGAGGATTCGGTCGTTTGCCTAACCTCCCCGAAAATGACTTCATCCACTTGTTCCGCTGCAATATTTGCCCGCTTGATCGCTTCTTTAATGGCAATGCTAGCCAAATGACCGGAACTAATCTCTTTAAATGCTCCACCGTACCTACCAATTGGTGTACGTACAGCACTCACGATCACGATATCTTCTCCCATTTCGTTCCTCTCCTTTGAAACTCCAGATACTTGGACAAAAGACTACCTGCCCGAATAAAACAGTAAACATTCAGCACTCTTCCAAAACATTTCTTGCAATGATTAAACGTTGGATTTCATTCGTTCCTTCATAGATCTTCGTTATGCGGGCATCCCGATAAAAACGTTCCACTGGATATTCAGCCATATATCCCATCCCGCCATGAATTTGTACCGCTTTATCCGCCACCCGATTAAAAACGTCAGAAGCGAACAGTTTGGCCATTGAAGCTTCCTTGATCACTTTTTTTCCTTCATCAATCTTTTGTGCCGCCATCATCGTCAATGCTCTTGCAGCTTCCGTTTCGGTTGCCATATCAGCAAGCATCCATTGAATCGCTTGGTTGTCAGCGATCGGTTTACCGAATTGGATGCGCTCTTTGGCATATTTGGCTGATAATTCAATTAATTTACCACTTGAACCCACTGCTCTTGCAGCCAATCCTACTCGCCCTTCACCTAAAATTTTAAGTGCAGAAATATATCCCATTCCAACTTCGCCGATTACATTTTCTTCAGGTATGATACAATCTTCAAAAATGACCTGTGAGGTATATGATCCTCTTAATCCCATTTTTTTGTCCTTTTTGCCGACAGTCAAACCAGGAAAGTCTCTTTCCACTAAAAAAGCGGTAATCCCTCCCTTTGCCCCTTTATCTTTATCCGTTAATGCGAATACGGTATAAACATCAGCTATCGGCCCATTCGTGATGAAATGTTTCGTCCCGTTCATCACCCAGTAATCACCCTTCTTTTCTGCACTCGTTGCCAAATTGGTTGCATCCGATCCCGCTCCGGGTTCAGATAAAGCAAAGGCGCCAATTTTCGTGCCTGCTGCCATTTCAGGCAAGTATTTATTTTTCAAATGTTCGGATGCCAGCTTAACCAGACCTGTACTGCCAATCCCGGTGTGAGCGCTTATTAATGAAACGAAACCATTATGGGTCCTTCCTAACTGCTCTAAAACGGTCGCTTTTCCCACCGCATTTAAGCCAATTCCACCGTATTGTTCGGGAATGCTTATCCCGAATAAGCCAAGGTCTTTTGCTTTTTCCACCAAATGTCCCGGGATGGCATCTTCTTCTTCAATTTGTATGGCGAAGGGCTCCACTTCCCTTTCAACAAAATTACGGATCATTTCCTTCATTTGCTGCATTTCCTTGGTTAAAGTGATTGTCATTTAGTTTATTCCTCCTTAGTTCTGTTCATATATAGTAGCCATCGACAAGCAGGCCCTTTAGGTCTGAATGCTGTGCTAAATTGATTGTCCTTTGTAAACACACACATAAAGTCAGCCTTCACGTTCAATTATCGTAGCAATTCCCTGTCCGCCTCCAATGCAAGCTGTAATAAGGGCGAACCTTCCGGCAGAACGCTTCAATTCATGAACCGCTTTCGTAATGAGGATGGCACCCGTCGCACCTAGTGGGTGTCCATGTGCAATGGCTCCCCCGTTCACATTCACTTTTGCTAGATTCATATCAAGCTCCCGATTACAAGCAATGACTTGAGCGGCGAATGCTTCATTAATCTCAATGATGTCCATTTCATTTAAGGAAAGTCCTGATTTCTCCATTATTTTTCTTATTGCGGGAACAGGTCCTATTCCCATATAATTTGGATCTACCCCTGCAACTGCCTGTGCCCTGATCGTCGCTAAAGGCTTAATCCCCAATTCCATCGCTTTTTCCCTCGACATGATGACCAATGCTGAAGCGGCATCATTCAATCCCGAACTATTGCCTGCAGTCACGGACCCGCCTTCCAGAAATGCAGGCGATAATTTGGCTAGCCCTTCTTTCGTTATTTGCGGTCGTGGATGTTCATCCAAATTAAATTCGATATCGTCACCTTTTCTGACGGGAATGTGGATAGGCACAATTTGTTCATTGAACCGGCCCTCTTCCACGGCTCTGGCCATATTTTTTTGGCTTTGTAGAGCAAAGGCATCTTGTTCTTCCCTGCTGACCTCATATTTTCCCGCTAAGTTTTCAGCCGTGATTCCCATCGGGGGATCGCCAATCTCTTTAGGGGACAACCTGGACTTTCTGAACTGTGGGGGTTTTGCACTGTATGGTTTTTCCGGTCGGTCCATCAAGTATGGCGCCCTGCTCATGCTCTCGACCCCACCGGCGATATAGACATCGCCTTCGCCAGCCCGGATCGCTTGTGCAGCCAAGTTGACAGCATTTATTCCCGAGCCGCATTGACGGTCGACAGTCAGTCCCGGAAGATGAATCGAGAGGCCCGTTTCCAGTGCAGTTAACCTGGCAATGTTTCCACCCCCGCTTAACACATTCCCCATGATTACATCATCTACCATACGAGGTTCTACATTCGCTCGTCTTAAGGCTTCCTTCATTACTTCTGCCCCAAATACGTGGGCAGGAACAGATGCAAGTGCACCTCCTTGTTTTCCAATCGCTGTTCGAACTGCAGAAACTATGACTGCTTCTCTATTCATGTCCCATCCGCTCCTTTTCCTTTTATTCACTCCATTATTTGAAGGCATTCCTTCTCTACTAGTTTCATTGAATGTAAGCAGGTTTGACCCTGCTTATGAGGATTTAAGGTCAAAATTATCAGAACTTTTATTTTTAAGTTTCCCGGCCGGCTTAACGAATATGGCAAACAGGATGCCAAAAGCCAGGACAAGGATGGCCATGAACAATATCGATAGGTTATAACCCAATAGTTGATTTCCTCCAGCTAGACTTATGATATAGCCAGTTAATAGAGGTGCAACAATGCCCGCTAGATTTCCTGATGATGTTAAGATGCTTGTCATCAGTCCCCCCCGCTCCTGCATTTCATTGATCATGATCGTTGGTCCGATTGGTAAAATGGCGTATGTAAGACCCTTTGCTAAACACATGGCGACTATCACCCAGATTGGATTTTGAAATATCATGATTGAGGAAAAGAACAATGCACCAAGAATCATGGCGCCCGCAACGACGAATACCCTTGATGATCGCCAATTCTGATTCTTCTTGAATAAATGATCGGACGCCATCGAAACACCCATATAAATACATACGGAAACGACTCCGATTATCGCAACGCTGGTTCCCATTTGACCTGGAGTCATTTTTACGGCTTCCACTAAATAAATAGGGAGCCAAACAGAAAACCAAACAACTAAAATATAAGTTGAAAAATAAGCGAGCGTAGTAAACAAAGCAGTTGGTGAAGCCAATAGCAGTAGAAAGTCTTTCACTTTTATTTTCTCCAGTTTTTGTTTCTTTTTCTTTTGGACGTTTTCATATACTTCAACCGGATTTTCCTTTGTTAAAAATTGAAAGAGGAAGAACCAAACAAGGCTTGCTGCACCAAGGGCGGCAAAGGCAACCTTCCAGCCGAATATCGTAATTAAGGATACGAGGATCGGTGCCACGATCATCGCACCAACGGTCCCTCCGCCAACAACCACCGAATTGGCAAAACCTTTGAGCTTCGGCGGAAACCACTTATCGGCATGACTGTAAGCAATCGGGCTATAAGGCCCTTCGAATGCGCCAAGTAAAATCCTGTATAGAATTAATAACGGAAGAGCGGTGATGGCTAAAACGCCGAATTGCAAGACGGTCCATGTCAGCATGATGAACCCCAGCACTTTTTTAGCCCCCAGCCGATCAGCCCATGCTGCCCCAAAAATCCCTGTTACTGGGTAGAGCCAATAATAACTGCTTCCAACAAGACCCCACTCTGCATAGGTAAGATTGAATTCCTTCATGATGGGAACAGCTGCAAGGCCCACGATCGATTTATCTGCAAAATTGATGACGGCTCCAAAGAATAATAGAATGAGAACAACCCAACGCATATGAATCCCTCCTCTTCATTATTTTCGTTTACAAACTGGCATACCATCCAACGTAAGGTTCAACTTAGCCCTCTTTCAACCCTTTTCTAATTCCTCCTTAACTAACAGTCTTTTTAAGAGTTTACCCACTGTATTTCGCGGAAGTTCTTTTTTTAATTCAAATACTTTCGGTACTTTATAAGGCGTCAATTGGGAATAGCAATATCCTTCTATTTCTTCAAGATCCACAGAAGCGCTTTCTTTAGGTACGATGAATGCTTTCACTATTTCTCCTTTTTCTTTATGTGGGATGCCAACCACAGCTGCCTCTTTAATGGCCGGATGTTCATACAGAACCCCTTCTACCTCCTGCGGGTAAATATTGAATCCCCCGACGATGATCATTTCTTTTTTCCTGCCGACGATATAGAAATATCCTTCGTCATCCATCACAGCAAGATCGCCAGTATATAGCCAATCATTCTGTAAGGCCTTTTTGGTTTCGGCTTCGTTATTCCAATAACCCTTCATGATTTGCGGGCCTTTTATGAGCAACTCCCCGACGCATGTGTTAGGCACTTCATTATTTTCATCGTCTATGATCATACAGTCCGTGCCTGGAAAAGGGATGCCAATGCTTCCTATTTTCCTTTTTCCGAAAGGCGGATTACGATGAGTGGAAGGTGAAGCCTCAGACAAACCGAAACCCTCTCCTATTTTGGCACCGGTCAGCCCCTCAAATCGCTTTATTACTTCAACCGGCAGGGGCGCCGATCCACAAGAACAACTTTTTAAACAATTCAGTCCATAGTTTTCAATTCCTGGGTGATTGACGAAAGCGTTATACATCTTTGGAACTCCTGGAAAGAAAGTCGGACGATACTTTTTTATTTTTGCAAGTACATCTTCAAGTTCGAATTTAGGAAATAAGAGGATGGCAGCTCCAATATAGATACCTAGATTCATTGCACTTGTCATGGCATAAACATGGTAAAGAGGCGTAGCTGCCAAAACGATTTCTTCGCCAGGTTTCAGGGAATCACCATACATTTCAAAGCTCTGCACGACATTGGAGGTTAAATTATGGTGAGTAAGCATGACACCTTTCATCTTCCCAGTGGTGCCGCCAGTATATTGGATGACTGCCGTATCTTCATGCGGGATTATCACTACGGGCTTCTTAATCGCATCCCCGGTTTCAATCATCGTTTTAAGAGAATAGGAGCCATTTGGATCATTTTCCGTATCAATGCATACATCAAATTCATATATCGCTCTCGTTTCTTCGATCGTCTTTGCGGCCGTTTGGTCAAATACAATATTCTTGGTATCCGAGTCTATTAATATTTGCAATAGTTCCCGCGGTTTGTACATGGGATTAATTTGTACAACCAACAGACCCAGTGCCTGGGCAGCATAATAACTGATTATGAAATAAGGGTGGTTGGCCATCATCAGTCCAATCCGTTCACCTTTAACAAAGCCCATTTCTCTCCATTTACCTGCAAGTTTGTCTACCTGCATTTTCAGATTCTTATAATCCATGGACTGGTCTTCATAAATGATGGCTGTATGGTGTGGAAACCTACTCGCTGTTATATCAAGCAGTGAATAGACGGATATTTCCGGTAGCTTCATAGATTTCATTCTTTCAACATACCATTGCTCCCATGGTTTATTTATCATTTTTCGCACCATTCATCCCTCCGCACATAAACGAATTTCATATCGTGCATGTTTGATTTATAACTAATATTATGCAACTTGCATGCCAAGTCCCAATTTAATGTAAAGTCGCTTATTATTAAGATCAGACAATTCATTAATGAATTTTATTCACAAAAAATGCCTTTCTATTGGGGATTCATCGAAATGCCCATAATTCATTTTTGAATTTAAACAAACTCAGCTCTTTTCTAACGATATTGAAAAGATGATTTTTACCATATTATAGATTATACCTACTCACAAATCGTGATATAGACTTTCTCCATGGTTGATTATAAAATTCGAAAAGCCCATCCTTAGCTGGATGGGCTTTTCGAATTTTATTGACCTACGGTTAAATAAAAAATCTATAGCTCCCTTTCCATTCCTGGATTTTTAGATTTTGCGCGTTCGTAGACTTTTTTGCCACCGCTGAATCCAAGAATCATCAAAGCCACACAACTGGTTCAATCGATCGGACCATCCTGTAAAGACCTAGATATCACGTTCTTTAAGAACATTATCCAACATGGCCTGAAGTTGTCGTCCTTCATTTTGATCTTTGCTACTCATTCTTATGTATCCAAATTTACGGACATCCATTTTTTTACTCCTTCATCTACTTTTCTCTCTCTTATTCTATCAAAAGCGTTCGTAAATGTTTTTCTAACTTTTACGAACGGGTGTAACAATGCTATACAGACCATTTCGGAAATTTTTTAGCTTTAAACGGCGCTCAACCATTTTTGTGAAATACAACATTTTCTTTTTTGGATATTATTAAAATAATAAATCTGCTGATTTTTTTAATTTTAGCCCCTTCATCCTATCAGCCTGTCACCCTTTTATCATACCAAGAGGTTTTTGCTCGAATTTCCAAATGAAATTCTTGACAATGTAAGCGCTTTCTTTTATGATGATAATAGGTTGGATGGCATGCGTGGCCGTCATAGTATCTGGCGTAGGTGGGGCCAATACCCGGAACAGTACATAGAAAGAATAGCTTCTTCCGAATAGGAAACAGTGATTCATCAATCATATTATTCAAATACAAAAAAACTCTGTATTCGATCAAATTCAGGGTTTCCCTAGCTTAAAAGCCCCCCCTTAAGATCTCTTATGTTTTTAGTACAAATATGTATGCTAGTTTTATTGTAGAATGAGGAGGTACTTTATGAAGATCAAAAAAAGTTCCCTTTACGATGAATTACCGTTAGAATTATTGGCAGGATTTTATTATGAAATAAATAAGAACATTGAAAATGGAATCTTGTCTGGTGCTATGCAGCATGAAATTAGATTAATTGAACAAACAGCATTAAAAAGGAGTATCTCACTTGAATACCTACATGACAAGGGTGCTTGTATAATTGAAGCCGAGAAACTACTAAGAGAAACTACCCTGCAACCCTAAATTGTAGAATAAGAAGTCCAATGATGTTTTCTAGTCTACCCTAGGTAAAGAATAAATTCCTTCTAATTAACCCTCTTGGCTACCAAAGGGTTGTTTTGGGTGGCATTCACCAAAAGAGATCTTGCCTTAAAAATTCCTAGTCATTTTAATCTGTCCTTTAAAAGGCCTACAACTATAAAAGAAATGCTATTTTTAAATCATCAGCATTAAATTCCCCGTGCTATTGGAACTTATGAAGGAAAACTTCTTGTATATCGTTAAGTATTCCCAATCCTACAAATTATCAAAAGTATTTTCAATGGCTGATTCCAATTCTTCTTTTCCTTCTCCTATATAACGTTTGGTCATGTTCAAATCTTTATGCCCCATCAATTTTGAAACGGTTTGAAGGTCTATCCCCTTATCGATTAATGTTTGGCAAAACGTATTCCGAAGCCTATGGGGAGTCGTATTATATTTAGTCAACATATATTGCACGGACCTTGGCGTTATGCGTTGATTCACACTGGATATGAAGATGGCTTCCGTTTCCATATTTAAAAATTCCTTGTATGCCTTGATCTTTTCACTAGCAGTCATGGAGAGTGGAATCTTCCTGTCTATATCACCTTTTGAATCCCGAATGAGGATATATTGCCTTTCTCCCTCTTTTTGAATGTCACTATGGTTCAAATCACAAAGTTCGGATACCCGGATACCCGTATGAATCATTGTGTAGACAATAGCAATATTCCTGAAATGCCCAGAGGCCTCGATTTCTTTTAGGAGAGCAGCTTGCTCATGCATGTTCAGGGCTTTTGGTGGATCTTCTTTCTTTTCCTTTGCTTTACGATCGATGTTGAGGACGATTTCGGGTTTATCAAGGAACCTGGAAAACATGGTAATGGCTGAATAATGTTTTTCAATCGTTCCTCCACTCTTGTTTGACTGTTCCATATCGTCTAAATAGGTTTGGACGTGGAATTTTTCAATCTCTTCCGCCTCATCTTTAAACCATTGAAGAAACTGGGAGATGACTCCCACATAGGTTTTAATCGTACCATCGGATTTATTTTGACCCATTAACCATTTCCCAAAAGAATGAAGAATTTGTTTATTGTCCAGGATTTCTTCTTTACTGGTCATTCGAGAAGCCCCCTACCAAAATCATGCTATTAATAAGCCTTTCCAACGAATTGTGGAATTTATACAAAAAAACCTTAGGATAATCCTAAGGTTTAGATGCGTAGATAGGATTTGAACCTGTTTATACGGGTTTATGAATCCTAATTGATGTGATAAACATTGCTTGGCGGCGTCCTACTCTCACAGGGGGAAACCCCCAACTACCATCGGCGCTGAAGAGCTTAACTGCCGTGTTCGGAATGGGAACGGGTGTGACCTCTTCGCTATCGCCACCAAACATAAAAGGAACGTTGTTCCTTCAAAACTAGATAATAAGAAG